>DASXZC010000629.1:0-13889 GCA_036502165.1 Bryobacteraceae bacterium | reverse complement strand
CGGCTCAGAAGTGCGCCTTCAAGGCAAACTCGAAGTCGCGAGGATTGCCTGCGCTAGTGATGGTGCCGAACGCCGCCGATCCGAAACTTCCATTCGGATCGGCGAGCCCCGGCGTGTTCGATACATTGAACGCTTCGGCGCGGAATTCGATCCGGTAGCGTTCGCGGATTTGAAAACTCTTGCTCA
Source organism: Bryobacteraceae bacterium (assembly GCA_036502165.1). GTDB lineage: Bacteria > Acidobacteriota > Terriglobia > Bryobacterales > Bryobacteraceae > F-183. Next base: position 13,703 of record DASXZC010000629.1, on the reverse strand, counting down.
ACATGAGGTCGGCTTCCTGCAAGCCGGGTCCGCGAACGGGATTCCGCGAGGCGTTGCCGATCACGAATTGAGCCGCTGGCGTAAACGCCGCGGTGTTGAACCATGCGGACGCGCTGCGGTTTGCGACGTCGTTTGGATTGGCGATCATATTCGGGCGTTGCACCGAATATCCGAGGCTCGAATCGAGGTTGGTCGCCTGCGTAACCGGGACTGCATCACCGGATTGAATGCGTACCAGTCCGGCGATTTCCCACCCTGAGATCTTCCACAATCTGGGAACCCGATAGACCCATCCGGAGGAAAATACGAGCGGGATGTCACCGCTCGAAACGTCCTTTTCGAGATGCCGGTTGAAGGCGTCAGCGGCGCCCGTGGAATTGAGAATCGGGCCGGTGAAGATGGTTTGCGAGAAGACGCTCGATGCGTCATCGAGCAGCTTCGACCATGTGAACGAAGCCGTGAACGTCAGGCCCCTCGACCAGCGCTTCTCGACCTTGCCGAACATCGCGTTGTACTTCGAATTGCCCACGTTATCGCGGAACAGAGCGACGGCGGTGAACATCGGATAAGGCCGCAACAACTGCTGCCGCGCAAGAGTCGCGCCGCCGAGCGACGAGGATGCGGGGATCACTCCAAAATATGGATTGGGAACCTTCGTCAACAGCGACGCGCCGAGCGGAAGATCATACGCGGGCAGTTGGTTGATGTTCGGATCGGGGATGCCGAGCCGCGTATTCTTCGAGCCCAGGTATCCAGCCTCCGCATTCCAATCGCGTCCAATTGTTTTCTCGATCGTCAGGTTCCATTGCTGCGAATATCCGGAGCCATTCGTGCGATCGGCGCCGAACACACCTTGCCCCAATCCGGAGTTCGGATTCGGCGCACTCACCTGCACTGTCGGACCCGTCGAAAGCGCGAACGCCGCGTTGATGTTATCGGGCGACTGCTGGCCAACCGTCTGTATGAAAGGAAATTGCGGCAGCGTGAACGGAGTGGTGATGCCCGTCTGCTCGAAGTACATGAGACCGTAGCCGGAACGCACGGCCCACGTATTTCCGATGCGATACGCGAGCCCGGCGCGAGGTCCGAAATCGCAGCATTCGAGATTGCGCGCGGTATGTGGAAAGTCAAGAACCTGCGTATGAAGGTTGAACACCGCGCCCTGATTGTGAACTTCCGTCGATGGGAAATTCAGCGTGTAGCGAACACCGAGATTCAACGTCAAACGATCGGACACGCGCCAGTCGTCGCCGACGAACGCCTCGGCGATATGAGCGCGTTCCTGAATCAGGTTCCGTTGGATGTCGATCGAAAACGCATTCACCTGACCGAGCAGAAGGGATGCGATCGCATTGCCGCCAGTCGCGGTCGAGCTGTTCGTGCCCGTGGTGTTGATGGTGAAAAGTCCAGCGGGATTGGGCGGGTTCAGCACGTCCAACGCTTCGCGGCGGATGTCGACGCCGAACTTGATCGTGTGGCGCCGTTTGACGATCGAAACGGTATCGAGATATTCCGTGATGGACGTCGTGAAGTTCGAGTTCGACGCCGTGGTGGGGCCGATTTGCTGGAATCCGGCAATGGCAAAAGTGGGCAAAACGCTCGCAAACGAATTCGAGGGAACGCCGGGAACCGTGATTCCACTGCTGTTGTCGAGCGAGCTCTGCACCAGGCCGCGGCGTGAATATCCGAAGCGTGCCTGATTTAACCAGGTCGGCGAAATCGTCGAGTCCCATTCCGTCGCGATCGAGTCGCCGCGCGTGATGGCGTGACCGATCACGCCGCTGGTGAGGCTGCCGCTGCCATCAGGCAACGGCGTCACCGGAGTATCGTCGTCGCGAAAGTATGTGTAGCGTGCAAATACGCGATTGCGGTCGCCGAAGTAACGGTCGATGCGGGTGTCGAACTGATCCTGATTGTCGGGCTCATTCGCAGTGCGGCTGTAATTATTGGCTGTTCCCGGCAGATTGGGAAGCGGGAATCTCGCCAGAATCTGCTGCGCGATCGAATCGAAACGGCTCGCCGGAATCGTATTCTGCGCGAATGGAGTCCGAGGCGACGTCGCCGGATCGTAAATCGCGCTCGAAAATATACCTTCCCGCTGCGTCTGGAGCGGCACCGTGCTGAAGCGCGTCGTACCTGTCAACAGCCGCGTCCCCTGCCAGTCGGCGAAGAAGAACGTCTTGTTGCGCTGGATAGGTCCACCGACGGCGGCTCCGTATTGATTGCGGCGGAACTCCGGCTTCGGCCCGGCGGGGGCGAAGTAGTTCCGGGCATTCAAATCCTCATTGCGGATAAATTCGAACAGCGTACCGTGCAACTCATTTCCCCCGGACTTTCCGATCACCATGATGGTGCCGCCATTCGAACGTCCATATTCAGGGGAATAAGAGTTGACGTTGAGTTTGAATTCCTCGATGCCGTCGATGATCGGATAGAAGACGACTTGACCGGGCTCGGGCTGCAGGACACTGATGCCGTCGTACAAATATTCGCTGGTGCGCGGACGGCTTCCATTGATACGCGGCAAGAGGGATCCGCCGCCCGGCAGCGCGACCCCCGGCGAAAGCGCCACCAGCGGAATGAAATTTCGGCCGTCGAGCGGCAATGTCTCCACTTTGACCTGATCGACGTTGTAACTAACGTCTCCGGTTGCAGTCTCGAGCAGCGGAGCGCGACCCTTCACGTCCACCGATTGATTGGCCGCCCCGAGATCGAGAGCGACATCGAACGCGACGCGGGCGCCGAGTTGCAGCGTGATTCCGGAGGTCTGCTTCGAGCGAAATCCTTCGTGCTCGACAGTGATCGTATAGTCGCCCGCGGGTAGGCCGATCAGATGATATGTACCGCCGGCGCCGGATTCGGTGGTAAATTTCGCGGCCGTCGCGACTAATTCCGCGGTAATGTGTGCCTTTTCGATCCCTAATCCGGATGGGTCCCGAACCGTGCCAAATAATTCTGCTTTACCGCCCTGACCAAAGCTCACAAGATGACAGACCAGCCATAACGGCAGGGCCCGTTTCAAGATGTCGCGCATACAGGACAGTGTACCGTACACGCGACTTATCCTTAGGGCGACAATGAAATTGGTTATGCAGCAAAGCGATAGCCGTTTGGCACACATCCGTCATCAGCGCGGAATCGCGGCCGTCGAACTCGCCCGCCAGGCGGGAGTTTCCCGGCAGACGATCTACGCGATCGAGGCGGGCTCATACGTGCCCAATACGCTCGTCGCGCTGAAGCTCGCGCGAGCCCTCGAAACAACCGTTGAGGATTTGTTCGCATTGCCTGCGGAAGCGGAGGCGCGCCCTCCGCTGAGGTCCGAAGTGGCGACGCTGCTCGATGGCGCCGGACGGCTCGAAGCCGGGCAGCCCGTGCAACTCTGCCGCGTGCACGAACGTCTGATAGCGTCTCCTCCATCACCGGTGCCGTGGTACTTCCCGGCTGCGGACGCAGTCGTCGGCGATACCGCCGCGCACGATCGAGTGAAGACTCCGGTCGAGATCTTTCAGCAAGACGAGGACTTCCGCACGCGGATCCTCATCGCCGGCTGCGACCCTGGTATTTCGGTCCTCGCGCGCCACGTGCAAGCCGCCGGAGTGGAGCTCGTGCTCGCCCATCGGAACAGCACGCAATCACTCGAATTATTGAAGCAGAGTCACATCCACGTCGCAGGCACGCATCTGCGCGACGAGGTCAGCGGCGAGTCGAATCTGCCGGAGATTCAGCGGCGATTTCCTAAGAATGCTGTGGCTGTGATCGCCTTCGCCATGTGGGAGGAAGGGATCGTCACCGCAGCCGGAAATCCAAAGACGATTCGCGGCATCGAGGACTTCGCGCGGGCCGATGTGTCGATCGTCAATCGCGAACTCGGAGCGGGAACGCGCGTCCTGCTCGATACGCATCTGAAGCGCCTGGGCATTACTTCAAAGCGCGTGCGAGGCTACACGACAACGGCGAGCGGACACCTCGCCGCGGCATGGCAAGTGTCAAGCGGCACAGCGGATTGTTGCATCGCGACCCGAGCCGCGGCGCGCGTCTTCGGACTCGGCTTCGTTCCTATTGTGAGCGAACGCTACGATCTGGCGATCCGCAGGCGCGATCTGGATTTGCCGGGCGTGCAGGTGCTACTCGACACGTTGAGCCGCTCGAAGTATCGGCGTGAACTCGAGGGCCTCGGCGGTTATGACACGAGCGCCACGGGAAGGCGACTGCTGTAGTCATTCCCAGGGCTGGTCTTTAGAGAATGCGATATGCGCGAGCAGCGGCTTATCTGTGCCGAAATAGCGCTTGTACGCGCCGATCCAATCGCGCGCCAGTTCACGCTGAGCGGTCGGCAGATCGATTTTGCCGTCGCAAACGAGGTTTCGCAAGCGATCCTCGAGAGCATCCTTGACGCGCGAATTCCAAACTCCGCGTGAGTACGGCTGTGGCCACAAATTGCGTGGATCCTCCGAGCCCCCGAGTTCCGGCGGAATCAGATAGTCGATCTCGTAGGTCCGCGGACCAGGCGACTTGATTCCATACCGGCGGAAGACCTGTTGCGCAACATCATTCGCGACGCGCTGCAGCTCCGGCTGATCCGATTCGTTCGCACAAACCGCTTCACGGGAAATGGGCCGAGTTGCGCCGGGCGTGAGGCTCGCGACCGGAGCGAATCCGGTTTCGGAGGGCAGAGATCCAACCCGCCACACGATCGCGATCGCGACGACAGCGGCGAGGCCCGCCGCCACTTTCCACAGCGCGTGTTGCCGCGCGGTTCGGGATCGATCCTGCTCGAGCGTCCGCAGCAGAGCTTCACGAGATCTTTGAGCGTCCGAATTTCCCAGGGTCCAGTAACTCGCCTCGAAGTCCTCGCTTGCGGCGGCGAGACCGGTTTGACGATCGCGACAGAACTCGCAGTGCTCGAGGTGGCTGTGAACGGCCTCGGCTCGTTCGCGCTGCAGCTCGCCATCGAGGTCAAGCAGCAGTTCGCGATCAGGGATGTGGGGCATCATAGAAGCGCCTCCACTTGCGTGAGCTTTCCGAGTGCGCGCGACAAAGCGGCGGCGACCGATCCGAGCGACATCCCTTGAATTTCGGCGATTTCCCGATAGCGGAACCCTTCAGCGCGCAGGGCGAGGCAGGCACGCTCACGCTCCGGCAGCGCGCGGTAAACGGCGGCGAGACGCGCTTGCTGCTGTCTCGCGACGGCGAGTTGCTCGGGGTTAGGATCGGGGTCCACGCGCAGTTCGAAGGCCTCGGGTCCAGTCACGCGGACACGACGGCGAGTGAGAAGCTTGAGGGCCAGATTGTGAGCCGTGCGGAACACCCATCCACGCAGATTGTCGCGCGGCTTGCCGGCTTTCAGATGCCGGAACAACGCGAGGAAGACTTCCTGAATGATCTCCTCGGCGTCATGTTCGATGAGCCCGAGCGTCGAGAGATAGCGGAACAACGGCGTCCGCCAGCGGTCGAACATCTGCGTGACTTCGGAAGTTAACGAGTGGATGTCGGCCACGAATCTCCATTGTAAATCCGGCGGAGTCTAGATAAGAGCCAACTGCTCTTCAGAGGGCTCCGCTCAACAATACCAGGGCTCATCGAGGTACGGGATCGCCGCACGCGGCAGGAGATCCAGATCCTCATGCAGCGTCTCGCGCCAGACGGTATTGAAGGTTTCGGTGCGCGTACGTCCGCGCTTATGCGCCTCGCCGGCGATCGCAAAGATGCGGGCCGCGAACGAATTCATCGAGTCGTCCGCATACTGCCACTGGTGCGTCAAGGCGCGCTGGTCGAAGCCGGTGACCAATCCGCGGATTTCATCGAGCTCAAGCATACGCGAGCCAGCGGGGATCAGCAGGCGCAGCGCGAGTTGAACTGGGCTGACGTTCTCAATCAAATCAAGCGCGCGGATCACGCGAAGAAATTCGGCGTAAGATTCGCGCGTCGTCCAGGGAAGAAAGGCGATGAACGTCGGAACCAGCGTGAGGCCAGTGCGTCGGAAATCGTCCACGACGGAGAGGAAGTCCGCGCGGGTGTGGCCTTTGTCGAGCTTCATAAGCACATCGTCGTCGACGCTTTCGACGGCACTGGTAACGAACAGGCAGCCGGCATCGCGTAGAGGCGCAAGCAGGTCCCGATGCCGTTTGAGATGTTCGATCTTGATGGTCGCGTCGAAGGTCACATCCGGCAATTCGGCGTGCAGTGCTTCAACGATCCGCATGGCGTGCGATGGGCCGTTCCAGAAATCCGGATCGCCGAACGTGATGTGGCTGGCTCCGGCGGCGACCTGTTGGCGGACATCCGCGAGGACGACTTCGCGCTGAATTACGCGAAAAGCACCCTGGTACACAGGTACTACGGGACAGTGGCGGCACAGGTGTTTGCAGCCGCGACTGGATTCCGTATATCCAACCGTGCGGCCGCCTCCGAGGACGCGAAGCTTCGCATAGCGGCTCAGATCCGGCAGGCTCGAGCGGTCGGGTTCAACGAAGTCGAGCTTGGCGACCGGCGCGCCGCCAGGTTCCAAGCCTTCGGCTAATCGAACGAGATCGGCTTCGAACTCGCCACCGAGAATATGGGTAGCTCCGATGCGGCGCAGGTACTCTTCATTGATGGAGGCGTAGAGTCCGTAGCAGCAGATCTGCGCGTTTCCATTCAACCGGCGAACGCGCTCGATGAGAGGAGCGGCCAGCCGAGTCGCCGTGTGCATCGGAAGATGAAACGCGACCATCCCAGCCGTTTGAATTTGCGAGACGGGGAGCTGCGAGACTGCTAAATCCGCACAAACGACATCGTGGCCGGCCTTACGCAACCAAGCCGCGGGCGATGCCAGTCCAAAGGGCTGGCGGCCCATATCGTAGGTGGAAATCAGGACGACCTGCACTCGTCTTCAGTTTAAAGCCGGGCGGCGTTAGACTGCGACAGGAGCCGGACGCTGCTTCGCGAGAATCCGCAGGAGCACTAAATCGGACGGCTGGAAGGTGGCCGACGGAACATTATTCAGATCCTCTTCCCGGTCGACGACGAAGCTCTTGATGAGCGAGCGCAATTCGTCGATGGAAACTCCGATTTCCGCCGCTGCTTCGGATTCGGAGAAGTGCGATTTGTGGGGTTTCGTGAGGATCATTTGAATTAGTTTTGACGCAGCCTTGATTCCATCCTAGAGGTTGAGGTGAGTCGACCCAATCAGGTGGAGTGCTTAAACGATCCCGACTCTCGCCTGACGGACTTCAGTACTACGAGTCGTACAGAAGTCCTGAAGTTCATTACCAACTCGCGCGTGGTTCTATCGGTTAAATGGCACGTTACCATGGCGGTGGAGGAAGTCGTCCTTGTCCGACAACAAACTACCTGACCCGAATCATACCCGGCCGTTGCATCCGACAACGGCAGTGCTCACACGGGGCTTCGACCCCAAACTTTCAGTCGGCAGCGCGCGGCCGGCGGTCTTTCGCACGTCGACGTACGTCTTCTCGAGCCCTGAAACCGCCGAGCGGGCATTCGACCTGATGGCGGGGCGAGCCAAGCCGGCAGCGGACGAAACGCCGGATCTGGTGTACGCGCGGTTCAATCATCCGAACGCCGAAATCACCGAGGATCAGGTGGTGCCGCTCGAAGCCGGCGGGACGGCGGCCTTGGTCTTCAATTCAGGAATGGCAGCCGTCATGACGTCGATGATGGCGCATCTTGTGCCAGGCGACGCGGTCGTCTACACCGTCCCGATTTATGGCGGCACGCAGCATCTGATTCAGGATTTCCTCGCGCCCTGGGGCATCACGGGAGTTCCCGTGGTGGCTGGGCATACAGAGGAAATCGCCGAGGCCGTGCGGACCACGAAACAGGTCAAAATTGTTTTAATCGAAACGCCGGCGAATCCGACGCTCGTCATGACGGACATTCGCAGCGCGGCTGAAGCGGCCTCGTCATTGCAAACGCGGCCGATCGTTATGGTCGACAATACGCTGCTCGGTCCCGCGTTCCAACATCCGCTCACGCTCGGGGCGGACCTCTGCATCTACTCGGCGACGAAGTACCTCGGAGGGATGAGCGATCTGATCGCCGGAGTCGTGATCGCGAAGGATCCCGAGCTGCTGCGGAAGATCCGTTCGAAGCGGAGCCTCTTCGGGAACATCTTGCAGCCGGACGAATGCTGGATCCTCAATACGCGGCTGCCGACGCTGAATCTGCGCATGAACCGCGCGAGTAAGAACGCGCAACGCATCGCCGAGCATCTCGCCGATCATGCGAAAGTCGCGCGCGTCATTTATCCGAGTTTGTTCACCGATCCCGAACAGATCAGGATCCGCAACAGCCAGTGCGATTTCCCCGGGGCGATGTTCTCGCTCGAGTTGAAGGGCGGCAAGAGCGCGGCGTTCGACTTCCTGCGCCATCTCGAGATCGGGCGCAACGCCGTGTCCCTCGGCGGAGTCGAGACGCTCGCCTGCCATCCGAAGTCGACGACGCATTCCGGATTTACGGAGAAAGAATTCGCTGAAGCGGGCGTGACTGACGGGCTGGTGCGGGTGTCGATCGGCATCGAGGATTGGCGCGACTTATTGGACGACTTTACACGGGCACTCGATCGAATCTGAGCTTTGCCATAATAGAGGGTTGGCACCAACTACTGCTAGAGAAAACAATGCGCCCAATCCAGTCGCCTGGAGCCTTCCCGCGAATCACTCGAAAGGCATCGGAAAGGTGATTCTGAAGGCCGATTCGACCGATTTGATCGAAGGCGTGCGGGTGAACCCGTTCCCGATCTGGCCGGATGATCGCGGCTACTTCGCTGAGATTGTGCGGATTGGCGAGGGTCTGCCTCGTGATTTCCCGGCGGCGTCGACGCAGGTGTCGATGGCGCTGAGCTATCCGGGGTCGATCAAGGCCTTCCATTATCATCAATTCCAAACGGATTTCTGGGTGCCCGTGAACGGCATGTTCCAGGTCGCGCTGGTCGATTTGCGGGCGGATTCGTTGACGTTCGGTTTGCGCAATACGTTCTATGTCGGCACGCTGCGGCCTTGGCAAATTCTAATTCCGCCGGGCGTCGGACACGGCTATAAAGTAATTGGCACAGATCCGGCGATGTTAGTATACGTGACCAATCGTATTTATAATCCGAAAGACGAAGGCCGCATTCCGCACGACGATCCGGGCATCCATTATGACTGGGAGCTGCAACACAAATGAGGCTCCTGGTAACCGGCGCGGCTGGATTTATTGGATCGTGCTTCGCGCGGCAGACCATCGCGAATACTGCCGATGAAGTGCTCGTGTACGACAAGCTGACTTACGCCGGAAATTTGGATAATCTGGCGCCGATCGCGGAGAATCCGAGATACCGGTTCGTGCAGGGCGACATCGCCGATGCCGCGGCGGTCGAGCGTGCGTTTGCGGATTTCCAGCCCGATGCGGTCGTGCACTTCGCGGCCGAGTCGCATGTCGACCGGAGCATCCACTCGCCGGGCGATTCTTTCGATACCAATTTGAAGGGGACGTTCACGCTGCTCGAAGCCGCGCGGCGGCACAAGCTCGCGCGATTCGTACATGTGTCGACCGACGAAGTTTACGGAAGTCTCGAGCCGCCGCATGAGGCGGATGAGAATTATCCTTTGCGTCCGAGCAGTCCGTATTCGGCGGCGAAGGCGGGGTCGGATCTGTTGGTGCTCGCGTATTTCACTACTTATAAGCTGCCCGTGTTGGTGACGCGCGCGTCGAATAATTACGGGCCTTATCATTTCCCCGAGAAGCTGATCCCGCTGATGATTTCGAACGCGTTCGAAGGCAAGCCGCTGCCGGTGTATGGAGACGGGCAGCAAATCCGCGATTGGTTGTATGTCGAGGATCATTGCCGTGGGATCCGCGCGGTCCTCGAAAAAGGCGCGGAGGGTGAGGCGTACAACATCGGCGGCAACCGTTCGCTTGCGAATATCGAAGTCGTGAAGCGGATCTTGGCCGCGACCGGACGGGATGAATCGCTGATCCGCTATGTCACGGACCGGCCCGGGCATGACCGGCGTTACGCGTTGTCGAGCGAGAAGCTGACGCATGCGACGGGTTGGGCTCCGCAGATGACGTTCGAGGAAGGGCTCGCGGCGACGGTCGATTGGTATCGAAACAATCCGGAATGGGTGCGGCGGGTGAAGTCCGGCGACTATCAAAGGTTCTACGAAGTGAACTACCAGGGCCGAGGCTAAATCGATTTGAGCGGGGCTCCTCAGGATCTGGCGATCATCGGAGGCGGCATCGTCGGACTGGCGACCGCCTATAAGTATCGCCGCCAGAACCCCAACGCGCGGATCCGGATTTACGAAAAGGAATCGGACATCGCACAGCATCAGTCGAGCCACAACAGTGGCGTGCTGCATGCGGGCCTTCACTATAAACCCGGCTCTCTGAAGGCGAAGCTTGCGGTTGACGGGATCCGGCAAATGGTGACGTTTTGCCAGCGATTCCGGATTGATCACGAGGTGTGCGGCAAGGTCGTGGTCGCCGTCACCGAAGAAGAAGTCCCGCGGCTCAAGGACTTGTTCGAGCGCGGCAATGCCAACGGACTCACAGGCCTGCGCTGGCTCGACGCGGCCGGCATACGCGAGATCGAACCGCACGCGGCGGGCATCGCTGGCATACACGTTCCTGAAGAAGGCATCGCGGATTACATGGGAGTTTGCCGCGCGCTGGAAGAAGAAATCAAGGCGTGGGGCGGCGAGATCCGCGTTGATCATCCAGTGAATGGGCTCGATTTCTCGCGCGGGAAATGGCACATCACGACTCCTGCTGGCGACGACGAGGCGGACTTTCTCATCAACTGCGCGGGGCTGTTCTCCGATCGCATTTACGAACTGACCGGGCGCAAGAGGTCCACGCGGATCGTGCCGTTCCGGGGCGAGTATTTCAAGCTCTCGCCGGAGGGCGCGGCGCTAGTGCGGAACCTGATCTATCCGGTGCCGGATCCGCAGTTTCCGTTCCTGGGAGTCCACTTCACGCGGCTGATTCACGGCGGCATCGAAGCTGGTCCGAACGCGGTGTTGGCGACGAAGCGCGAAGGATATTCGATGTCCGACTTCGCTATCAGAGACGTCATCGACACCTTCACGTTCGGCGGATTCTGGAAGTTCCTGGCGAAATATCCGACCACGAGCTTCTATGAATTCCGCCGTTCGCTGAGCCCGTCGGAGTTCTGCCGGTCATTGCAGCGATTGGTTCCGGAGATCGAACCGAAGCATCTGTCACCGGGCGGCAGCGGAGTCCGGGCCCAGGCGATCGCGGCGGATGGTTCATTGGTGCATGATTTCGAGCTGACGCGGGTCGAGTCGTCGCTGCATCTGGTAAGCGCTCCGAGTCCGGCGGCGACGGCGTCGCTCGCGATTGCGGATTACATTCTCAGTCAGATTTGAAATAATGACCTGCATGAAACTGCTGGTCCCCATCGCTTTATCACTCGCACTGGTTCTCGAGGCGCAGACACCGTCGGGCACGAAGCATCCTCCTGTGATCGACATACACGTGCACACGCTCGGAGGATTCCCGGGCGCGGGGCCGATGTGCCCGTTCAATCCGCAATTCCTGGCGTCCGATCCGAAGTCGAAGGAGAGCCCGATGGGATGGGCCAAGCAGGATTGCACCCTGCAACTGGAAGCCGCAAAAACGGCCGGCGAGTACATGAAGGACATGCTCGCGCAATACGAAGAACTCAATGTGACAGCGGTTGTGATGGGCGATCCGAAGGAAGTCAAGAAGTGGCAGGCGGCCGCGCCTCCGGGACGCATCATCACGGGCACTTCGTTCGACGCCGCGATGGGCGGCAATCAATTCGTGCCGATCGAGCAGATGCGCGAAGCCTTTACGAAGGGCGGCATCCAAGTGATGGGTGAGGTGGGCTTGCAATATCAAGGCATGTCACCGAGCGACATGAGCGTCGACAAATATTTCGCACTCGCCGAGGAGTTGGACATTCCAGTTGGCATTCATATGGGAACCGGCGGATCGGGACGCGCGAACATCGCGATGCCGAAGTTTCGTGGATCGATGGGCAATCCGCTGCTGCTAGAGGAAGTGTTGGCGCGCCACCCGAAGCTGCGGCTTTGGATCATGCATGCGGGCTATCCGATGATCGACAACCTGCTGACGCTTTTGCAGGCGAATTCGCACGTTTATGTGGATGTCGCCGGGCTCATCTGGAGCTATCCGCTCAAGGAAGTCCACGGCTATATACAGCGGATCGTCGAGGCAGGCTTCGAGGATCGTGTGATGTTTGGAACCGATCAGATGGTGTGGCCGAAGCTGATGGCTGCGTCGATCGGAGTGATCGAGGGCGCGACATATTTGACTCCGGAGCAGAAGCGCGACATCCTCTACAACAACGCGGCGCGATTCCTGCGGCTACAGGTTGCTCCGCACTAACCCGGCGGGGGCCCGCGTGCTTGCGCATACAGCGAAGTTCGTGCATACTAGAAAATCTCAGGTGCCCGTCAGGGCATAACAGGGAAGTCCGGTGAGAAACCGGCGCGGTCCCGCCACTGTGAGTGAGGGTTTCCGTTCCAGAAAAGCCACTCGGTTGAAAGCCGGGGAAGGCGGAACGGTCTGGCAGCAACATCGCCTCCCTCCAAGCCAGGAGACCTACCTGAGGATTTAGACGGCACTTTCTGCGGAGAACGGAAAGAATGCGATTCATCCTCAACACATTTCGAATCCGAAGGTCAAGGTTGAACCCATTTTCGCGGGAAGTCTGTCGCCATCCAAAGGAAGACGGACACCATGAAGATCTTATTGCCTGAGACATTCGCGGCCGTGCTGTTGCTGGCGAGTTCAGCAGGCGTTTTTGCACAGGGAGTCGTGCGCGGCACGGTTTCCGATCCGCTGGGCGCGGTCGTTAAGGACGCGAAGGTCACACTCGAGCGCGGCGATTCGAGCATCGCCGATACCAAGACGGGCGACGATGGAACGTTCTCGTTTTCCTCCGTTAGCGCCGGGCGTTATCACGTGGCGGTATCGTCGCCGGGCTTCGCTGCGTACAAGGGACAAGATTCCTTCGTCAATGCGACGGGCACGACCACGATGGATGTGGGCCTGCAAATTTCGACAATCAAGAACGAGATCGTCGTCTCTGCGACTGGATCCGAAGTTCCTATTTCACAGGTCGGCGCGTCGGTGACACTGATCGATGCCGCGGACATACAGGCGGAGAACAAGCTCGATGTGCTCGAGAACCTGCGACAGGTCGCGGGTGCACAGATCATCCAGACCGGTGAGCGAGGGGGCGGCACGTCGCTCTACATCCGCGGAGGCGAATCGGCGTTCAACAAGATCCTGATCGACGGGGTTCCATCGAATGCGATCGGCGGCGGTTTCGATTTCGCGCAACTTTCGAACAGCGGCGTCCAAAGCCTGGAAATTCTGAAAGGGGCCAACAGCGTCTTGTTCGGAGCGGATGCCCTCGCCGGAGTCGTCAACATAACGACGACTCGCGGAACAACTGTCACTCCGGAGTTGAAGTACACGGTCGATGGCGGCAACTTCGGCACTCTGAATGAGGCCGTGTCGCTGGGAGGCGCGTTCCGGCAGTTCGATTATTATTCGATTTTTTCGAGATTCGACACGCAGGGCAGCTATCCGAACAGCGCATTCCACAACGGTACGTACGCAGGGAATTTCGGTTGGATCCCCAATGCGAAAACGGATGTCCGCATCACGTATCGCCGCAACTGGACCGATCTCGGAGCGCC
>DASXZC010000628.1:0-5399 GCA_036502165.1 Bryobacteraceae bacterium | reverse complement strand
CTGGATTTCCGCAATTCCGTTCCCTCCCAAGGTAGTTTATCGGAACATCTCGCTCTGCCTGACGGCAATCGACTTGCGTTCGTGACGATTCGTTCATACGGACCCCGCGTCAGCTCGTCGACGCCATCGTTGCGTTTCGTTGATAGCGGCGAAGATAACTCCTGAGAAATCCCTGAATGACAAGTTGTTCATTAACTCGAACTTTCCTGCGAACTGATCGATACGGAAGACAGGAGTCAGGACATCTTATGATCAATCCAGTTTCTTCCGCAACGGTGGTATCGCAGGCAGTTCCCACGCAGAATACAGCTCAATCGAAGCCGCAGCCGGCTTCGTCTGAACCGCAGGACACAGTTCAATTAAGTTCAAAGGCGCAGGCCCAATCGTCTGGCGACGTCGATCACGACGGCGATAGTCACTAACCCGGGACGCCACCCCAAGGGTCGGGCGGCGCATTCGCGAATCCACTCAAAACGTGGGAATCGGACTACGGAATCAGTGATTGTGGTCTTCCGGTCCGGCCTGTGGACCAAGCGCCTTTTCCGCCCCGGCGATCAGCATCTGTTTTTCGAGGTCGCTCAGCCGTGCGTTCGGATGCATCGGGAGATAGAACCAAGGCGGCATGTCGCCCTGTCTGACCTCCTGAGCAACGTCTTTGGCATGGCGCTGAGATTGGTCCCACTGGGTAAAGTTCAGGTGGCGACGCCCTTCGTTGACGTCTCTTTGAACGAGCCAGGAAACGGGCGCCACGTTCGAATACCATGGCCACGTTGTCTGATTACTGTGGCAGTCGTAGCAAGCGCGGTGAAAGAGGCTCGCGGTATCGAACGAATCCCAGCCCGGTTCTTTCGTGACAGCCGGATTCGTGTGCGAATGGCTGAACGGCACAACCTGAATAAAGATCGCGAGAATGAGCACCCACCAGACCAACTTCATTCGAAGTCCTATTGTGGAGGTTTGGCTTCCGGCGTCTGTGGTTCGTGTTTCTTGTTCAGATCGCGCGACAGCATGAGCTTGAAAGTCAGTCGGTCGCCTCCTGCGGTGTAGCCCACACCTACTCCGGCTTCGATATTCACCATCTTGTTGTTGTGATCCATGACAACCCAAACCTCATGGAACTGCTGCCTTACCGGAACGAAATCGCGAAGGGTGCCGAAACCGTCGTATTCCTCGGCAGCGACGGCCCATCGATCGTTGAAGTTGTAGGCCACGCGGGTAGCCGGATTGAACTGGAGGTTCCGGACGCCGCCGTAATATTCGTTGTCGAGGATAGGATTGAAAATGATGTCCCATGGTTTGAGATGCAGGCCCACGATGGGCCGTATTTCGGAGGTAAACGTTCGCTCCTCCCAGTAGCGGCGGTTGAAGCTGAACTCGAAATTTATGCCGTAAAAAAATGTGTGGTCTTCAGCGTGCGGCCGCACGAACAGCTCGCGGATCTTGAAGCCATCAGCGGTAGTGCCCTTGTTCGTTGAGTAGGGAGTCGTGACCGGCAAATAGAGCCCCTGCTCGAACCAGGGCGTGACGCCATAGCCGAATTCGGCGGTGGTCTGGAACGAATCGTTCGCGATGATCGAGCCGGGAAAGGCCGGGGTGGTCCGGCCGATCGGCGTGAAGTTCATATGGATCATCAGATTGAGGATGCCCGGCTCGGCGATATTGGCGTCGTAGACCTGGATTTCGTCGGTTTGGCCCAGCAGCATCACCGGTGCAGCGAGCACAGCGATGCCCAGAAGGAGGAGGCGGACGTGTTCCGGGGCCACGAAAGCTGCATGGCTACGCGGCATGATCTCCTTCGAAAAGTGTGCAAGTCGGGGACGTCTCACTTGCTCGCCGCGGGCGGGGCGTCAGCCGAAGCCGGCTTCTTCAGCTTCGTTACAGGCGAAGGCAGCCGGGAACCTACCGGACCGGTGAACTCCTCGGTCGTACCGTCGTCATAGTACTGAACGAAGCGCCAGACCAGGTCTTTCTCTTCTTTGGGATTGATGCCCAGCATCCCGAACTCAATGAATTCGTAGGGGTGCAGCGTGCCCGTCCATGTGGCGCCGATGATCTTGCCTTTGTCGCTCTTTTTGAATTCGATATTCCAGCCGGGTTTGAATTCGAAGTCGTAGATGTCGAGGCCGTCGGGAAACTCGCCGACCACCTTCGTCGAATTCACCTTCTTCTCATTCGGCACCCGCATCGTGTACTTCTCGCGGGCTCCGGGTGTTGACTCAACAGGCGCGATTCGGATATGGGCGTACGCCAGCGAGACGCAGCCACAGGCAACGGTGACGCCGGCGATGAGAATCCGGCGTGACAAGAACTGACTGTTGATCATGTTTCATCTCCTTTCCTGAATCGATGCAGAGTGGCGGAATTCCTACGTCGATCAGCCGCATCTCGAATCCTCCAGTTGTGCGGTTCATGGGCCGTCCACCACTAACCGATCTATTGTCGACAAACTGACTCCAACCGGCTACTTCCATGATTCCGGGACGGCGAGGTCTACGGATGTGATCGCCAACCCATTTATATCTCTATAAGATGACGCCTGAAAAACGCCTGAATGACAAGATGTTCATTTTCGATCAGCGTTTGTTCCGACCGCAACTTGTCCAGGCAACAGGGCGTCAATGATTCTTGGCCGCGCTTCCCATATGCAAACCTGCCGGATTCATTTTCCTCTTTGTTCCCTGCGCTTTCGTGCTTGCGCTTGCCGGCTCATCGGCGGCTGCAAGCGCACCCGCGCAGCATGAACTGTACGACGGGTGGCTTAAAATGTACGACCTCAAGTTCGACGAGGCACACTCGACCTTCGCCGCCTGGGAACGGAGCCATCCGGACGATTCGCTGGGCCCCGCATCAAACGCCGCAGCCTATTTGTTTTCAGAGCTTGCCCGATTGGGCGCGCTCGAATCTGAATTATTTGTCGATGATTCCCGCTTCAAGGACCAGGCGAAGTGGCGGCCCGATCCAGACAGGGAGGCACTGTTCGTTCACGAGATTGCCCACGCGGACCGGCTGGCGGATGCCGCGTTGCAAAAATCCTGAGCCGATTCCGATGCGTTATTCGTCAAGTCTCTGACTCTGGGCTTGCGCGCCGATAATGCGGGTCTGGTCGAAAAGCAGTCCCTCGCCGCGTTGAGTTATACGAAGGAGATCCGCGTCTTTGCCGAGAAAGTGATGCAGGCGAAGCCTGAAGCTGTCGACGCGTACCTTGGTCCGGGTGTGGAGAACTATCTGTTTAGCCTGAAGCCAGCGCCTCTCCGTATTCTGCTGCGAGTGACGGGCTCGAACGTTGATCGCGAGAGGGGCCTGCAGGAGATTCGCGAGACAGCTCTTCACGGTCATTATCTGGAGCCATTTGCCAAGATGCTGCTGGCGGTGGCGGCGTTGCGCGATAAAGGTCCGGTCCATGCGCGCGAACTCCTTGGGGAATTGCACAGACGTTTTCCGGACAACGAACTGTACTCGCGCGAGATGAACCGCATCGATAAAAGAGCTTACTGATGGAGCCGACAGAGATAGCGCCAGGGCGGAGATCTAAGAAGCAAATCATGGCAACGTCCACCCTGCTCGTGCAAGGTTCCAACCGTTCCAGATTCAATACCGTTCTCTGGATCTCCCTTGGTCTCACTGCGCTGTTTGTCTTCATCACTTCAGAAGTTCTTCTCGTCGCCGATTACCCTATGTATCACGCCTACCGTCTGCAGGTTATCGCCGACCGCCATCTCCTCGTCCCCCATACACTCTGCGGCGTCATCGCTCTCCTTGCCGGCCCTATGCAGTTCTCGTCACGCCTTCGCCGGCGTTACCTGAAATTCCATCGCGCCCTTGGGCGAATCTACGTCATCTCCGTCTTTATCGGCGCCTCGACCGGGATCGCCCTCGCCGCCGGCCGCCCCGGAATGCCAGGAACCTGCGTGCAAGCCGCCGCCTGGATCGTCTGCACCACCGCCGCCTTCATCACCGCGCGTAACCGCCAAATCGCCCGGCATCGCCAATGGATGGTTCGCTCCTACGCAGTAACGTTTACCTTCGTCTCCAGCCGCGTGCTCAATCTCTGGCCCCTCTACTGGAGCCATCTTGGCGATGCCCTCGCCGCCGTCGGCCTTATCGTCTTCACGCTCGCTTCCCTCCTTGTCGTCGAGCTCGGCCTCAACTGGCGCGAGCTCACAACCCTTCGTGCCTGATGGTCGCTGCGTTGGATCTGTCGTCGTGGGCGGTCAATGCGCTCCTTTGTCGATACGGTCCATCTCGCGCGTCTACAGTTCGTTGTCGGGGAAGCGGTGTAATTCCCCAAGGAGTTCGCGCGCACGGACGGGATTGTTTTTCGCGCGACGCCGCCACCGCCAGCAGCAGCTTGGCAAACGGTTCCAGATAGTGGCCGTGCGCCGCCGTCTCCCGAAGCTCCTGCAGGCCCCTCTCACGATCAACGTTCGAGCCTGTCAGCCGCAGCAGAACAAGGCAACGCTTTAAAGATGTGAGCAACGAACTGTTAATTCCGGCAAGGATGCAGTAATGTCGAGTTTTGCTACAGCCCAGCGCCATCGCTTTTCGGCTGGAGAAGTAAAAAGAACCAGACTCAACCAGCAGCGTGCGCCATGACAGGGGAAAGCGCACTGATCGAGTTAACGGCGAGCGGAAGCGTGATATTCAGGCGCGCGCCTCCCTCGTGCCGGTTCGAAGCCTCAATAGTCCCGCCATGAACGCGCACGACAGCTTCGACGAACGCCAGACCCAAGCCGTGCCCGGTCGAGTTCCGCCCCTTCACGCGACGCTCAAAGACTTGCGAGAGAACCTCCGATTCGAAGCCCGGCCCGTCGTCTTCAATGACGAGCAGCGCGGAGTCTTGCGAGCTGCTAAGAGAAATTGTGACGGTGCATGAGGCCGGCAGATGCTTCAATTCATTGTCGAAAAGGTTGGCGATCATTCGATGGAGGAGAGCTGCATCCGCAGAGACTTCAAGCCACCCCGCGCTGCATAACTTCACACGCAGCCCCTTTTCCGACATTGACGGTTCGTACAGGTCAATCATTACTCTCAGAAGATCGTCCAGGTCGATCGCAACGCGATTCAGCCTGAGCGCATTCGCTTTGGCTTCGGCGACGTCGAGGGACTTATCCAGAAATTCTGTAAGACGATCCATGTCCTCAATAGCCGACACAATCGATTCCGATTCTTCGTCTCGCGCGCCAGCGGTCAGCGACATCTCGAGCTTGGCGCGTACCGCTGTCAGAGGGCTCCGAAGATCGTGGGCAAGCGACCCGGTTATGGTGTGCAGTTGATGAACCGATCTTTCGATGCGATCCAGCATACGGTTCAGTGTGGTCGCCAATTGTGAGACTTCATCATTTCTGCGCATCGTAGGAACCCTGCTGCTCAAGTCAGCCTCACCTATCCTCGAAGCAGCT
>DASXZC010000627.1:0-17226 GCA_036502165.1 Bryobacteraceae bacterium | reverse complement strand
CGTCTGCAACTCGAACAGTCGGACGTCATCTCGTTCCACAACTACGATGCGCCGACGTTGCTCGAGAAGGAGATGGTCGTACTCGATCGCTTCCACCGTCCAGTGATTTGCACGGAGTACATGGCTCGCGGTAACGGCAGTTTCTTCGAGGGCAGTCTTCCAGTCGCGCGCGTGCATCATGTGGCGATGATCAACTGGGGACTTGTTCAAGGCAAGACGCAAACGAATCTGCCGTGGGATTCCTGGCAGAAGCCGTACGTGAATCGCGAGCCGTCGATCTGGTTCCACGAAGTCTTTCGCACGGATGGGCGTGCGTATCAGCCGGAGGAGACGGAATTCATCCGGCGCGTGACGAAGGAAGCCGGCTCAGTGCCCGGCCGCTAACTGCTTTTCCATTCCTTCGAGCGATACGCCCTTCGTCTCGGGATAGACGAGCGTGACAACGGCGAACTGCACGACCATCATCGCCGCGAAGAAGAAGAACGGCAGCGATCCCGACTTCGCGGCGACCAACGGGAAGATCGCGGAGATGATCGCGTTCATGGTCCAGTGCGTGAAACTCCCGAGGCTCTGGCCTTTCGCACGCGACCGCTGTGGGAAGACTTCGCTCAAGTAGACCCAGATTACGGCGCCTTGCGAGAAAGCGAAGAAGGCGATGAATCCTACGAGCAGCCACACGAGCAGATCCTGATGCGATTGCGTCTGAAATACAATGGCGACTCCCAGTAGACACGCCGCCGTGCCGAGCGCGCCGATCATCAACAGACGCTTGCGTCCGAGCTTGTCGATCATCGTCATCGCGATCGTCGTGAATAGCAGATTAGTGAAGCCCACGATGACGGCCTGCATGTCGCCCGAGACTTTGCTGAAGCCCGCTTGCGCGAAGATGTCGTTCAAGTAATAGAGGATCGCGTTGATGCCCGACAACTGATTGAACGCTCCGATCGAGATCGCGAGGAAGATCGGCAGTTTGTGCCGCGCTGAGAACAGCGGCACGGCGGCGGATTCGCGCTCGTCGGATAGAGATTTCTGGATGGACGCCAATTCTTCCTGATAGCTCGCCGAACCGGTCTTCTGCAGAACGTCGCGAGCTTCGTCGATGCGGCCGACAGTCGCCAACCATCGCGGACTTCTTGGTATCAGGAACAGCATCAGGAAAAAGAACGCCGCAGGCGCTGCCGATACACCGAGCTTCCAGCGCCATTCGACATCCAGTCCGAATCCAACGAGTCCGATCAGGTAGTTCGAAAGATACGCCACCAGAATTCCGGCGACCACGTTGAATTGAAAAAATCCGACGAGGCGCCCGCGCCACGATGCGGGAGCGATTTCGGCGATATATAGAGGTCCTAATACGCTGGAGCCGCCGATCCCAAGGCCTCCGATAAAACGGAAGAACATGAGCGAATACCAATCCCACGCGAGGGCGGATCCGAGCGCGGAGACGACGTATAAGACCGCCATGATCCGCAGACTGTCGCGGCGTCCCCACCGATCCCCCGGGATGCCTGCGAAGATCGCGCCGAGAATTGTTCCTAGTAGTGCGCTCAAGACCGTGACGCCAAGCGCGCCGGGCGAAAGCTGAAAGATATCGGTGAGTGCGTGCGTGGTGCCGGCGATTACAGCGGTATCGAATCCGAAGAGAAGTCCACCGAGTGCGGCGACGATGGTGCTCTTGACGAGAAACGCGTTTGGAGTTTGGCTGGGCGTGGCCATTTGAGTCATTGTACAGGCTGCACCGGCGATCGCACTGAAAACCTTGCTAGAATAATAAAGGTACTCCCGCTCTGCCAATTCCTGGCATAAATGTTTGGAAGGTATTCCAAACCCGAACCGCGGGAGCGCGGTGAACACCTCAACGTGCAGAACAGAATCCGAGTCCTGGTGGCTAAGCCCGGCCTCGATGGCCATGACCGGGGCGCAAAGGTCATTGCTCGTGCTCTGCGCGATGCCGGAATGGAAGTCATCTATACCGGTTTGCGTCAAACTCCTGAGATGATCGTCAACGCAGCGTTGCAGGAAGACGTGCAGGTGATTGGGATCTCGATTCTATCAGGGGCTCACAACGCAATTGTTCCCGAAGTCATGAATCTGCTGCAACAGAAGCAGGCCGATGACGTGCTGGTGATTGTCGGCGGCACCATTCCGGATTTGGATGTCGTCCGATTGAAGTCGATAGGCGTGGCCGAAGTCTTTCAGCCGGGCGCCTCACTGGATTCGATCGTCAGTTTTATCCGCTCACGGGTCGCGGCTCCCGCGAGTTTGTAAGGAAGCCGCACAGAAACAAGATTTGGGTAGGAGGCTCGCAGGCGTAATAGGACGCCCTCAAGCGGGTCAGAAGGTCTGAATGGAAGACAAAGTAAAAAATATCGCGGTGTTTGTCGATTATGACAACATCGAAATTGGTGTGAAGTCCACACTGCGGCGGGAGTTCGACGTCTCCCTGCCGCTCGACGCGTTGAAAGAGCGCGGCGACATCGTGGCGAAGTTCGCGTATGCGAACTGGAGCCGCCAGGAAGGCGCGACGCGCCAGATGGCGGAGAATGCCGTGCAGATGGTCCAGCGCATCCCGTCGCCACGTGGCGACAAAAACGGCGCGGACATCAACCTCGCGCTCGACGCGCTTGAAATGGCGTTCACGCATTCGCATGTCAATGCGTTTGCGATCGTCAGCGGCGACAGCGATTTTATTCCGCTCGTCAACAAGCTGAAGGAATACGGCAAGACCGTCTACGTCGTCGGTGGCAAAGCCTTCACGAGTACCATTCTGCAGCAGAACTGCCACGAGTTCGTGAGCTATGAATCGCTGCTGATGGACGCCGACAAGGCCGATCCTTCGCGCTTCGAACGCGATCGTGTAAAGCGCGCCGAGCCGCCTAAGGAAAATAGAGACTTCGTCAAGCGTGACGATCAGCGTCCGCCTTCCCAACAGCAACAGCAACAGCCGCAACAACAGCAACAGCCGCAGCGGAAGGAACGTCCGCAACCTCTCGATCTCGCGCAGGCGATGCCGCTCGTCGAGCGTGCGTTGCAAGTACTCGAGCGCCGTGCCGTGCAGCCGCAGCTTGGCTTGTTGAAGTCGACGATGATCCAACTGGATTCGACGTTCAGCGAGCGGGCGTATGGCGCGCACAGCTTTTCTGAGTTCGTCGAGAAGTTGAAGAAGGCTGAGTTCGTGAACGTCACCGGATCCGGCGGACGTTACATGATCGAGCGCAAGGCCGCATCAGGAGTCGCCGCGCGTCCGCTGCCGCAGCCTGAGGAAGCATTGCCGATTCTGCGCGATGCCCTCGAGACGCATCGCATCGAACTCGAAGAAGGGACGCTCGCCGATCAATTGGCGCAATGGGTCCACGACGAAAAGCCTGGATTCGATTGCAAGAACTACGGATTCCAGGAATTCGCCGAGTTCCTCAATTACGCGCAGGACAAGCTGCTCGTGCGCATCCAGCCGGACGAAGAGAAGGGTCTGCTCGTCTTCCTTGGTGCCGAGTTTTATCCGCCGGCCGCGCCTCCGCCTGTCGAAGTCCCGATGGACGAAGAGGAAGAGGACGACGGACCGCAGCCTTTCGTCGAAGGCCAGCCGACCATCTTCGAACCCAATCCTCCGCCGGCTAAGGCCGCGAAGAAAGCTCCGTCGCGCAAGCGCGTTACGACCAAGCATCACAGCGGCGACAAGCCGCCGAGTGCCACTCGCCGTCCGCCTCGCCGCAAGAAGGACTGACCTCTTATGCTCGAACGTATCTTCCCGCCCGGCGCGGTGAATCCTCGCGGGCCTTACACGCCCGCGATTCAGGCCGGTGACTTCATTTTCGTCTCGGGGCAAATTCCGATGGATCCCGCGACGCATCAGTTCATCCATGGCGACATCCGCCAGGAAACTACGCGCGTGCTCGAAAATATCGAGCTCGTGCTCGAAGGTGCGGGGGCGAACCGCGGCGACATCGTGCGCTGCGGTGTCTTCCTCAAAGATGGCGGCCACTTCGAGGCAATGAACGAGGCTTATGTCGCGTTCTTCGGCGAACATCGGCCGGCGCGGACGACGGTCGAAGTGAAGTTCGCTAGTCCGGATATGCTGGTCGAAATCGACGCTGTCGCTTACAAACCCAAATAAAATGGACTGGCGGGAGAACGGCATCCGGATCGTGCGGGCGAATGAGCTCGACACGAACACTCCGCAAACTCCGGGGATGAATCGTGCGGCGGCGATTACGCATGCTTCCGCCGGAGCGAACAAGCTTTGGGCCGGAACCGTCGTCGTCGAGCCGAACGCGAAGACCGGCGCGCATCATCATGGCGACCTCGAAACGGTGCTGTATATTGTCCGCGGACGCGCGCGGTTCCGCTGGGGCGATCATCTCGAGTTCGCCGATGAAGCGGGCCCCGGCGACTTCATCTTCGTTCCGCCCTGGGTACCTCATCAGGAGATCAACGCTCGCAATGATGAACCGTGTGAAGCGGTGGTCGTACGCAGCGGACAGGATCCGGTGGTGGTGAATCTGGCGATCGAGAGTCCTGAAGAGGCGGGGTCCGCGCAAGGGTGCGTGCCTTTTCATCCACAGCGCTGAGGTCTGATACCTTTTGAAAGGTATGCACTCCTTCGTGAACGATTTGCGTTATGCGATCCGGCAAATGCGGCGGGGTCCTGCATTCGCCGCGGTTGTGATTGCCTTGATCGGCATCGGCATTGCCGCCAACGCTGCGATCTTCACTTTGGTCGACACGCTGCTGCTGCGGAAGTTGCCGGTACGCCATCCGGAAGAACTCGTCCGGATCATCACGCACAATCCGCCGATCCCCGACTCGAGCTATTTCGAATACGAGTATTGGCGATTCCTGCGCGCACATACGACTTCGTTCACGGACGTCATCGGCCAAGCCGAAATCGAGACGGCGATGACGGCTGATGGGGCGTCCGAATTCGTCCAGGTCGGGTTGGTGACTGAGAGCTACTTCGACATGCTCGGCGTGAATCCTGCGATCGGCGGATTGCCTCGCGCGGCCGGCACAGCCATCCTCAGCGATCGCTTCTGGCGCAAGCGGTTCAACGCGAATCCCGCCGTCGTAGGGCGCATGATCGATTTGAACGGCCATCCGTTCACAATCACCGGCGTCACCGCTCCCGATTTTCATGGGACCACAGTCGAACTGAATCCTGATTTGCGCGTGGTCGCCTCGGGGATGCCGCAGTTGTCGTCTTATGACAACTTCAGTTACGAACTGGTCGCGCGCCTGAAGGCTGGAGTTTCTCTCGAGCAGGCGCGGAGCGAATCGATCAGCCTCTATCAGGGCTGGGCGGAGGGGCTGCCGAAGGCGGCTCAAGGGCCGCCCGATGCGAAATGGATGGCGGAGAGAATGCAAGTCGAGCGGATCGATCGCGGCGTCTCGGTCTTGCGCACACAGTTCGCGGGGGCGCTCGAATTATTGATGGGCGGCGTCGGACTCGTGCTGCTCATGGTCTGCTCGAACGTCGCAGGATTGCTGCTCGAACGCGCCACCGCGCGTGAGCGAGAGACGGCAGTGCGGCTCGCGGTCGGCGCTTCCCGGATCCGTTTGATGCGTCAATGGCTGACTGAGAGTCTTCTGCTCGCGGTCCTCGGGGGAGTACTCGGCGTAGGTCTCGCGTGGTTGGCAATGCCGGTGCTGGCATCATTGATCCCTCCACTCAGGAACCGCTCTGGAGACCTGCTGCTGCTTGATCCCAATTTCGGATTCGACTGGCGAATCTTGCTCTTCTCCTTTGCGGCGTGCGTGATTGCGGCGATGATTGCAGGGTTCGCGCCCGCATGGCGAGCAGGCCGGTACGACTTGTCGTTATCGCTGCGTTCGCTGCGATCGTCGAGTCCGGTCGAAGGCGGCATCACTATTTTCCAGGTCGCCTTGTGCACGTTGCTGCTGGTCGAGGCCGGACTCTTCGTGCGCACACTCGATGCGATGCGAGCGATGAACGTGGGATTCGATCGCGATCACGTCGTTGCCTTTACGTTGACCCGCGAACTGTCGACCACTGGCGGCAAGCCTTTCGATCGTGAACAAATGCTCGCCGCTGTGACGCAGATCCCAGGTGTGCAAGGGGCAGCTTTCGCGGCGCTCGGCCTGTTGCGCGGAACTGGCATGAAGACTACTGCGGGATTGCCGGGCCGCAGAGTCACGCCCGCCGAGTATATGGGCACGAGCCTCAACGATGTGTCGCCTGAATATTTCGACACCATGGGCATTCACGTGATCGCAGGCCGCGGCCTCGCGCGGACGGACTCGAAGCCGGATAAGGGGATCCTGCCGGCGGTCGTCAATCAAACGTTTGCGCGCCGATTCTTTCCAGGGCAGGATGCGGTCGGGCAAGTCTTCGGCTCAGGCTCGCCCGTGTTGAAGCCGTCGAACGTCATCGTCGGTGTCGTCAGCGATTCGCAATACAGGAGCCTGCGCGAACCGATTCCGCCGACGTTTTACACCAATGGATTTGACTTGCAGGACCGCCCGAACATCTTGCACATCCGCGCGGCCGGCGATCCTTCTACACTGATCAATCCGGTTCGCGAGGTCGTTCGGAAGCTAGAGCCCGGATGGTCGATCCGCGAGATCAATCTGCTGCGCGATGAAGCGGAGCGATCGATCTGGCGCGAGCGTTTGGTGGCGGAATTGGCGATCGGATTTGCGGTAGTCGCGGGACTGCTCGCGGCCATCGGACTCTATGGAACTCTCGCCTATTACGTCTCGCGTAATAGACGAAGCATCGGGATCCGCGTGGCGATCGGCGCGGCACGGGCGAACATCGTCGAACTGCTCGCCGGCCGTGTGGCACGCCTGATTGCCGGGGGCGCCGTGATTGGATTGGCAGCGGCGTTCGCGCTATCCGGATGGGTCCGCGCACTGCTGTTCGGCGTCGCGCCATCGGATCCTGTTTCGATGGGCGTCGCCCTGGTGTTGCTGATTTCGATCGCGGCTGGCGCACTGCTACTGCCCGCCTGGCGAGCGACGCGTATCGATCCGGCCGAGACGTTGCGCGAGGAATAACGCTAGCGCGCGAGTTGATTCGCACGCGACAACAACAGCTCAGGCTTGCGGATCGGCGAGGAGCAGCTCTTGTCGGTGCACACGAACGCGGCGGGCTGCGCTAACTGCGGATATTCGACATCGGCATTGGGCATCGGCCCTTCGGCGCGACCCCACCACTCGACGCGTTTGTAGCCGGACGCGTACTGAAGAGCGGTTTGGAAGAGACGCGCCGCGACTTCATCCTTCTTGCTTCCGACGATGGTCAGGTGCGTGGGCGGCCGAGTGAGTTCGCGATCGGCGAGCAGCAATCCCGCGGCGGGATTCGAATCCGCGATTGCGGGAGTTGCGACGAGACGCATCGCTTCGTCGGCCATTTTGCGATAGACCTCATTGCCCGTGTAGTGCGACGCGAGATTCGCGAGGCGTGCGAGTGAGACGTTCTCATCGCGTTCCGGACGCGGCTTGCCGGTGGGATCGACTGCCGTGGCGAAGCCCGCGCCGTTCGTATTCCGGAAATTGGCCGCGATGAAGTGCAGTCCGGCTTGTGCGCGGGCGAGCCATGCGCGATCGGCGGTCGCTTCATAGAGCTTTAGAAATGCGCGGGACATGGCGAGCGTGTCGCCGAGAAAGGGTCCGGCCGCGTCGGCCGAGTCGTGGCGGAATCCACCATTGTCCAAAGATCGCGTTGCGATGATCCGCGCGGTGGCATGCTTCGCTTCGTCGAGGTAAGTGGCGTCGCCAGTCGCTTCGTACAGCGTGGCGAGCGCCTCAATCACCCAGCCATTTTCGCGAGCGTAGACGTGCTTGTCGATGCTCGGAATTTCAATGCGGCGGCGGCCGGCATCGTCGAGCTTGAAATACTTGGCGCTGTGTTCGCCGTCGACGACATCGGCATTCATGCTCGTATAGAACTCGCCATTAGGACTCATCAAAAAGGTCTTCAGAAATTTGTGAACGTCGAGCGCGGCCTTCTTATACTCCGGCTTCTGGAACTGCTCATAGGCGAGCGCATAGATGCGAAGGTTCGACGCTTGAAATTGCATGATCTTCTCGAAGTGCGGCTCGTTCCAGTTGCCGCCCGTCGAGTATTGATAGACGCCACCCCACACCGGATCGATCAAATGGAACTGCGCGTCGAGCGTCTGCCGCGCCATGCGCTCGGCGTTCGCGTCTCCGTCGCGAGCGAGGTCGAGCGCGTATTCGACTCCATCCCAATCGAGGAATTTCTGATCGAAGCCCCAGCTTCCGTTCTTGCGATCGTAGCTCGCGAGATAACGCTTCGTGAGGGCAGCGCGCTGGGCCGCGGTGACTGTCGCGCTTGCGGCGTATTCGATTTGCTGCTCGGGCTCGACGGAGGGACCGGGCGTCGGATCTTTGATGATTGCCTCGAGCATCGACGCCATCTGACGCGGAGGAATGTAACCCCGACGCTTCACGATCTCCTGGCCGTTGCCACCGAAGACGATCGTCGCGGGCCAGCCGTAATCCTCGTAGCGATTGGACAGGTCCGGCCGCGAGTCCTGGTCGACGCGAACGAGAATGTACTTCGACTCGAGCAGCGCAATCGTCGCGGGATCCTTGTAAGTCGTCTCGTCCATCACGTGGCACCAATGGCACCAGACTGCTTCGAGATCGAGCAGGACGAATTTGTTTTCCTTCTTCGCGCGGGCGAAGGCGTCGGAGTTCCACGGTCCCCATTGGAGTCCTGAAGTCGCAGCCTGAAGGCCGGCTGCCAGAGCCAGCGCCAGAATGAAGAAGCGTCTCATCATATATAAGTACGTTTCTCGATTCGTAGCGGATTTCGCGAGGCCTCGTGTTATGCTGGAAAAGATCCTTGGTAGAGGCGCGGAAGCCATCAGTATCCGGGCGTGCGGTTTCGACGATCTGACGAAACGGCCGGTGAAAGGGGCAGCAGTATCTTCCGCCGAAATCGAATGTCCCGTCGGATTGCGGGCGTTCGGTTGGGGGGCATCGGCTAATACCTGCCCACTGTCATTCGGATTTGGCTGACGCAGCCGCCGAGTGGAGCGCTATCGGGAAGTGAGCTGAGCCGCAGTCCCGCTCGTTCTTTCCTCTTCGTGTCGCTCCCTCTCCGCTTGCGATAGCCAGGTCGTTGACGCCTCGAAAAATTTCGTGGAATGGCTTGTTCGCATGAATGTTTTTGAACTGACGCGTACGTTGATCGACATCGAATCGGTGACTCCGAACGAAGAGGCCCTCGGATTGTGGCTGCTCGATTTCCTTCGTCCGCTTGCCGTGCAATATGGAGGTTCGATCGAGAGGCTCGACGTCGAGCCGCACCGCTTCAATGTCTTCGTTCACTGGGGCGATCCGGTAGTCACGCTGTCGACGCACCTCGACACAGTTCCACCTTTCTTCCCGTCTCGCGAAGACGACACATTCATCTGGGGACGCGGCGCCTGCGATGTGAAGGGCATCATCGCCGCGATGATCAAAGCCACGGAATCATTGCTCGCGGATGGCCATCGCAACTTCGGATTGTTGTTCGTCGTCGGTGAGGAGCGCAACAGCGCCGGTGCGCTGGCTGCAGCCAAGACTCCGCGCGGCAGCAAGTTCCTGATCAATGGCGAACCCACTGAGAATCGTCTCGCGCTAGGGTCGAAGGGCGCGTTCCGCTTCGAATTTCATGCGCACGGAAAGATGGCGCATTCCGCCTATCCGGAGCTCGGCGAATCGGCGATCTGGAAGCTCGTGGACGCACTCACGCGTCTGCGTGCGATGCCGCTCGAGAACGATCCGCTTCTTGGTCCCAGTACCCTCAATATCGGAACCATCACTGGCGGTCGCGCTCCGAACGTCATTCCCGATCACGCGAGCGCCGAGGTTTTCGTGCGTCTCGTCGACGATGGCGTCGCGTTGCGCGAGCGCTTAGTCGCAACCGCGGATGGGCTTGTCGAGTTTAAGCATATCCTCACGATTCCGGCCGTCCGCTTGGGCGCGCTGCCGGGATTTGAGACATTCGTTGCCGCTTATACGACCGATATTCCGGCGTTTGGCGGCGCGTGGGGCAAACCGTATCTCATCGGACCGGGCACGATCCACGTTGCGCACACCAGCGAAGAGCGCGTCCCCAAAGATCAACTTGCAGCGGCTGTCGGCATGTATCGCGACCTCGTGTTGCGGCTGCCGGCCACATTATAAACAGGAAGGAACAATCGTAAAGCAGTATGAGTCAGTCACGCATACCAGTCGGGATCCTCGGAGCCACCGGGATGGTGGGCCAGAGCTTCATCAGTTTCCTGCAGGGTCACCCTTGGTTTGAAATCAAGTTCCTCGGCGCCAGCGACCGTTCCGCGGGCAAGCTCTACCGCGATGCCACGGCCTGGCGTCTCGAAGGCGAGATGCCGGAATCGGTTGCCAATATGAAGGTCGAGGAATGCAAGCCGGTTGCGACCGCGCCGAAGCTTGTGTTCTCGGCGACCGACTCGTCGGTTGCGACCGAGATCGAGCGGGCTTTTGCGGAAGCGGGACACCTCGTCGTTTCGAATTCGCGCAATTACCGCATGGAATCGGACGTTCCTCTGCTCGTGCCGGAAGTGAATCCAGATCATTTGAAGCTCTTGGCTCTGCAAGCGAAGCGCGGATGGAAGGGTGCGATCGCGACCAATCCGAACTGCGTGGCGATCCCACTTGCGCTCGCGTTGGCGCCGTTCAAGCCGTATGGGATCAAGCGCGTGCTTGCGACGTCGATGCAAGCCGTGTCAGGCGCCGGATATCCGGGGGTGCCATCGATGGACATTCTCGGCAACGTGATTCCGTACATCGGAGGCGGCGAAGAGGACAAGGTCGAGAAGGAAACCATCAAGATCCTTGGCGATTTTGCGGTCGATCACGTCGAGAATCTCGGCGCGAGAGTCAGCGCGCAATGCAACCGCGTTCCCTCGGTCGATGGCCACTTGGTCGCGGCGTCGCTCGAGTTGACGCAGAAGCCCAGCCGCGATGAATTGCTGCAAGCGATACGTTCGTTCGCCGGCATTCCGCAGTTGAAGAAGTTGCCGTCCGCGCCGGCGAAGGCGATCTATTATATGGACCAGCAGGATCGTCCTCAGCCCCGCCGCGATGCGAGCCGCGATCGTGGCATGGCGGTTTCGATGGGGCGTCTGCGCGAGTGCCCGGTGCTTGACTGGAAATTCATCTGCATGGCTCACAACACCGTTCGCGGAGCCGCCGGCGCCGCCGTGTTGAACGCCGAGCTGATGCATTCCGAAGGTCTCTTATGATCGTGATGAAGTTCGGCGGATCCTCCGTCGAGTCCGCGATCGCGATTGAACGGGTCGCCGGCATCGTCAAATCGCGGATCGTCCGCAGACCCATTGTTGTTGTGTCCGCGATGGGCAAGACGACCAACCGGCTGCTCGAGATCGCGCGGCAAGCTGTGGCTGGGCATCGCGACGCCGCGCTCGAGATGCTCGTGGACCTCGAACAGTTCCACATTTGGGAGGGTGGCTCGCAGGAGATCGTCGGCCCGCATTTCGCAGAGCTGCGTGAATTGGTCAAAGGGCTCGCCATCATGGGCGAGTTGACGGCGCGTGCGACCGATGCGATTTCTGCCTTTGGCGAGCGACTGTCGAGCATGATCGTGACCGAGCTGTTCCGCACTCATGGACTCGACGCCGCGCATGTCGATTCACGCCAGGTGATCCTCACCGACAATCGCCACACGCAAGCCGCGCCGCTGTATGCGGAATCCTATGAGAAGCTCGCCGCTGCGATACCGCCGCTGATCGATGCTGGCAAGGTCGTCGTGATGGGCGGATTCATTGGATCCACGCGCGAAGGTGTGACGTCGACACTCGGCCGTGGCGGTTCGGATTTCACCGCATCGATCGTCGGCGCCGGCGTTGGCGCGGAGGAGATCCAAATCTGGACAGATGTCGATGGCATGCTGACGTGCGATCCTCGAATCCTCGCAGGTGGTCATCGCATCAAGACCTGTTCGTTTGCGGAAGCGGCGGAGCTTGCTTATTTCGGAGCCAAGGTGCTGCATCCGGCGACTGTGGTTCCCGCGATCGAGAAGAACATTCCAGTGCTGATTTTAAATTCGCGGCGGCCTGAGATCGAAGGCACGCGCATCGTTGGGCAGAGCGTGACGAGCGAGAATCCCGTGAAGTCGATCGCGTGCAAACAGAACATCACGGTCGTGAACATCCATTCGAGTCGGATGCTGATGGCGCACGGTTTCCTGCGCCGTATCTTCGAAGTATTCGACCGGTTCGAGACTCCAGTCGATGTCGTGTCGACATCGGAAGTGAGCGTCTCGCTGACCATCGACTCGACAGCGCATCTCGATTCGATCCTCTCGGAACTGCGCGAATTTTCAGAGGTCTCGTCGGAGAACTCGAGCGCGCTGATCAGCCTCGTGGGCGAGAACATACGCTCCACTTCAGGCGTTGCCTCGCGAGCGTTCAGCGCGATTCACGATGTCAACATCCGGATGATCTCGCAAGGCGCGTCAGTGTTGAACATCAGCTTTGTCGTCGCTCAATCGGACTTGCAGAAGAGCGTCACGCGGCTACATCAGGAATTCTTTTCGCAGCTTGACCCGGAGGTGTTCGAATGAAGAAGCTGGCCATTGTCGGCTACGGCAAGATGGGGCACATGATCGAGTCGCTTGCACTGTCGTACGGATTCACTACGGCAATCAAGATCGATCTGAACGATCCGCTCGCCGCGGCCGCGGAAGCAGACGTGGCAATCGAATTTTCGACTCCGGAAGGCGCGCCGAAGAATCTGACCAGGCTTGCGGAGATGCTGGTGCCAACGGTTTGCGGCACGACAGGATGGCTGCATGAATTCGATTCGATCAAAGCCGCGTATGACACAGCCGAGACGCCGCTCGTGTGGAGCCCCAACTTCTCGATCGGCGTCAATATCTTCTTCCGCCTCGCCGAAGATGCCGCGCGGCTGTTGTCGAAGTATGAGAATTATGAAGCGTGGGCTTGGGAAATTCATCACTCCGCCAAGAAGGACGCACCCTCCGGCACGCTTCTGCAGACCGTCGATCGCATGATCAAGGCCGGTTATGAGCGGCCGATCCATGTGGCGTCGAACCGTGCGGGCGCGATCCCAGGGACGCATGAAATCGGATTCGATTCTCCGGCGGATACAATTACGTTGAGGCATTCGGCGCGCAGCCGCGAAGGGTTCGCGCGAGGTGCGCTCGAAGCGGCCCGTTGGCTTGTGGATGGAACCGGCGCGAAATCCGGAGTCCATGAATTCAGTCAGATTTTGTTCGGATAAGTTGAGAAAGGTGCGAGCTATGTTTACAGGATGCGGCACTGCACTGGTGACGCCGTTCCGTCGCGATGAATCCCTCGATGAGGCGACGCTGCGCCGCCTGGTGCGGCGGCAGATCGACGCCGGAATCGATTTCCTGGTTCCGTGCGGAACGACCGGAGAGAGTCCGACGCTGACGCGCGAGGAGCATTTGCGCGTCGTCGAGATCACGGTCGTAGAGGCCAAGGCGGCCGCGCGCAAGGTGCCCGTGCTCGGGGGAGCCGGCGGCTACAATACGGCCGAGGTCATCGAACTCGCGAAGGAACTCGAGCAGCTTGGCGTCGATGGCATTCTTTCCGTCACGCCCTACTACAACAAGCCCACGCAAGAAGGCTTGTTCCAGCACTACCAGGCGATTTCGAACGCGATCGGATCGTTGCCCATCGTTGTTTACAGCGTGCAGGGCCGCACCGGCGTTAACGTCGAACCGGCGACGCTGAAGCGGCTCGCGGCGATCCACAACATTGTTGGCGTGAAGGAAGCGTCCGGCAACATCAATCAGATCGGCGCCGTGCTGCAACAAGTGCCGGAGCGGTTCGATGTCCTCTCAGGCGATGATTCGATGACGCTGCCGCTTATGGCGCTCGGCGGCCGCGGACTGATCAGTGTGGCGGCGAATGAGATTCCCGCTGAAATGACGAAGCTGGTTGCGCTCGCGAATCGAGGTGACTTCGCAGGTGCACGCGCGCAGCACCGCAAGTATCTGCCGCTGATGGATATCAATTTCATCGAATCGAATCCGATTCCGGTGAAAGCGGCGATGGCGCTGATGGGGCTTTGCGAGCCGGTGTGGCGCTTGCCTATGGTCTCTCCGAACGTAATGCACGAAGCGAGAATCGCGGCGGTGCTCGAGTCGCTGGAACTCCTCGCCGGGCGGGGCGCGCATGCCGATTAGTGCGGAAACTCTGCGCCAACACATTGAACAGTTATTTGACGAAAAGCCCGCGCAGTACTCCGCGGCTCATTGGGATCTGTTCTCGCACTTCAAGATTGCATTGAACGAAGGCCGCATCCGCGCTGCCGAGCCTGACCCCTCGGCCGCTTCCGGATGGCGCGTGAATACGTGGGTCAAGAAGGGCGTCCTCGTCGGCTTCCGGATTGGCGCCGTCGTCGATATGAGCGTCGACGCGAAGCGGCAGCCGTTCTTCGACAAGTCCACATATCCGGTGCGCTACTTCGATTCATCCAGCGGAGTTCGCATTGTCCCTGGTGGATCGAGTATCCGCGACGGTTGCTATATCGGCAAGGGCGTGACCTGCATGCCTCCGATGTACATCAATACCGGAACGTGGGTCGGCGACGGCACGATGGTCGACTCTCACGCGCTGGTCGGCAGTTGCGCGCAGGTGGGGAATAATTGCCACATTTCCGCGGCGGCGCAGATCGGCGGGGTCCTCGAGCCGGTGGGGGCGATGCCGGTGATCATTGAGGACGAAGTCATGGTCGGTGGCAATTGCGGCATCTACGAAGGAACCATCGTAAAGAAGCGCGCGGTGCTGGGGACGGGCACGATTCTCAATCGCTCAACCCCTGTGCACGATCTGGTGAACGGCCAGATCTACAGCGCAACCGATGACGATCCGCTGGTGATTCCAGAAGGCGCGGTGATCGTCCCTGGCTCACGCGCGGTGACGAAGGGTCCGGGCAAGGATTGGGGGATCTCCGTCTATACGCCTGTCATCGTGAAGTATCGCGATGCGAAGACGGACGCGAAGATCCAGCTCGAAGATTTGTTGCGTTAGACCGCTGGTGATTCGATTGCATGGGCGCAACCGTGCTGATGCGTCGTCGAGCCTTAGTTGCCGCTGTGGGAATCGGCTTGGTTGCGATTGCGGCCGCTTCGATATCGAGACCCGCGAAGCTCCCGTCCTCATTTCCTGACGTTATTTTGTGGGCGTGGGAAGAACGGCAAGATCTACGCTTCATCCAGCCAGGAATGGTTGGAATCGCATTTCTCGAACGGACTGTGTGGCTGCTTCCACAACGTGTCCGCTCACTGCCACGAACTCAGCCGCTCATTTATACGCCGGGAACGCCGCTCATCGCGACGGTCCGGTTGGAAATTCCGCGTAGAAGCAACGAGCCTCTACCGCCGGCGCGTGAAGCGGCGTTAGCTGTGGCGGAGGCGGCGACAGGCCGCTCGTTGCGTTCGTTGCAAGTGGACTTCGACGCGCGCATGAGCGATCGCGCGTGGTACATCCAATTCCTGCGCGAATTGCGGCGAGAGGTTCCTCAATCATTGCCCATTACTATCACTGCGCTTGAAAGCTGGTGCGAAGAGGATCGGCCATGGTTCGCGCAGATGGCGATCGCCGACGCCACACCGATGATGTTTCGCATGGGCCCCGATGAGAATCGGACGCCTACAACATTTCCCGCCTCGATTTGCAATGCGAGTGCCGGGGTCTCGACCGACGAAATGCCCGAACGGATTCCGCACGGGGCTCGCCGGATATACATCTTCCATCCGGCACCCTGGACCAAGTCCGCTTACGATTTGGCGATGGAACGGGTGCGCGTGTGGAGGTCGCAGCAATGAGACGATCCTGGCTTTTGCTGGCAATCGCGGCGGGGCTTCTGATCACATTTCCCAGCGCTCTCGACAGTTGCGCGATCGCGCCACCCGCGCCGATTTTCGAAACCGTCAAGCGTCCCGCGGACGTAAGCGGCGAATTCCTGAGGGGAAGACTGGGAGTCGTGCGAACGTCTTGGGAGCCGATCTATCTGATCGGCGCATTTCGCATCCTCTCCGGGAGGCCGCTGACGAAGGTGGAGATGGACGCGTTGTATCCGCCGACGCCCGATCGGGACGACCGTTATTATGGCGCACGAGCCGGCATACGAGATCAGACGCAAGCCTGGGAATCGCGGCGCCAGGGGCTATCGAACGAGCCGGCGAAACATGTGGCGGTTCAGCCGTACAAGCGTTCGGATGCGAAGGGCTACGTCTCGGCGTTCCTGAACTGTAACGCCGATGCTTTCGAGACGGCGGGGGCAACGTTGCAAGCGCTTCAAGAGGAGTGGGGTCCACGCGACCCGAAGATCCTGGCCTGGGTTTTTGCTCAGGACCAGGTGTTCCGGAACTGCTCTTCGATGTCGCCGACAATTCCTGATCCTGCGGGGCCTGCCATGGATCCCTTGCTCGCCGCGCATCGCCGGTATCAAATTGCTGCCGCCCAATTTTATGCGGGTGAATTTCAGAAAGCCGCAGATGGCTTCCTCGCCATCGCCAAGGAGACGGACTCGCCTTGGCGCACGATCGCGCCTTACCTCGCGGCGCGCGCCCTGATGCGGGCGGGCCAATTCATTGGGGATCGCGCTGCCGAGATCGCGGCCAAAAGGATCCTCGAGGCCTCGCTGCAAGATCCAACTTTCGCGGATTGGCACGCGGATAGTGAAGCCTTGCTCGGAAGACTGCGGCTCCGCATCGAGCCGGTCGCACGGCTTGCTGAGCTCGGGGGAGTCTTGGAGCGTCCTGCCGCCGAGACTCTTGCGCCCGAACAGATTCGCCAGATGGCGATCGATTTCTTGTATGCGCTGCGCAGCCGCCCTTCCACTCCAGCAGATCAAATGCGCAAGGAATCGGCGAGCGAACTGGCGGCCTGGTTGAATACGATGTCTGCGCAAGGTCCAGCGCGAGGGACGTCCGCATATGACCGTTGGCGCAAGACTGCGAACCCCGCGTGGCTCATCGCGTCGCTGCTGACCGCTCCGGATCCTGTGATCAACGAACTGCTTTCGGCGGCGGCGAATGTGAGTCCGGACTCTTCGGCGTTTGACTCCGTTGCCTACTATGCAGCCATCCGGGAGGATCGGCGAGGGCGGTCGGAAGAAGCGCGGAAGTGGTTGGACCGCGCACTGGCGAGGCGGGCGATGGTACGTTCCGGCCGGAACATGATGCTCGCCGAGAGAACGAAATTGGCGCGAAACTGG
>DASXZC010000626.1:0-9970 GCA_036502165.1 Bryobacteraceae bacterium | reverse complement strand
AGGAGTTCGCCCCTTCTAACTCGCGACTGAAAGGAGCGGTCCGCTACCTTCGCACGCGCTACCATCGATTCGGACGATCGCAATGAAGACCTACCCATTTGTCGTTGTCGAACCGGATGAAGGCGGATTCCATGCGTACTGTCCCGCCCTTCGGCACTACGGCGCGGTGACTCAAGGCGCAACCAAAGCGGAGGCCCTCAAGAACATCAATGAAGTCGTCGACATGATCGTCGAAGAACTCCAAGAAGATGGGATCAGCTTACCGTTGTAGTTGAGGAAGGGCTTCCATCCCTCATCGCCGGTAACAACCCCGCGATCCCCGCGATCGCCACCACGAGGATCGCGAGCAGACTCCACCGCAGTCCCCCCAATCCTCCCGCGGACGCCCCGACCACCCATGGGATCGTCGACGCTCCCAAGCTCCCAGCCGCGATCACAATTCCCACCCAACTCTCCGATCCCGCACCCGCGCGCTTTTGGAACAACGCGATGATCGTCGGAAAAATCGTCGCGCATCCGATCCCCGCTAACACCACTCCAAGCGCCAAGCCCACGCGATTTCGTGGCACCGTCATCAACGCGACCCCCGCCGCCATCGAACTCAGCCCCACCACCAGCGACCGCATTCCCACCCATCGCGACAGCTTAGTGAAGCTCACCAGCACACGCGCCACCAGCACCGATGCCCAGAATGCCGACTGCGCCAGGGACGCATCCGCCGCGGTCAACCCCAATTCCCGCGCCGCCAGCGTCGGAGTCCACCCGCTAAACGCCGTCTCCGTTCCGACATACAAGAACAACATCGCCGACACAATCAGAGCCAGATTCCGCACCCGCCGCCTCGAATCCGCCGTCGAGGATAACCGCAGCTCGCCGTCCTGAGCGTCCGTCAAGCCCCACGAAAGTACGGCAATCGCCGCGACGACGACCGTCACGATGCCGAGCGTCCACTCGAACGGCATTACCGCCAGTCCCCTCGCAATCAGTGCCGGACCCACAACCGCCCCCACGCACCACCACGCGTTTAATACGTTAATGGCCCGCGCCTCATCTTCCGGCGCAGAGTATCGCCCAGCAAGCCAATTCTCCGCGGGAACCGCCCATCCGATCCCGATGCCCGTGAGGAACAACGCGATCGCTCCGACGATCAATCCATCGCCGAACGCAACGCCCGCCGTGCCGATCGCCATCAGCGCGAATCCCAAGGGGACGCACCGGTGCGCCCCAATCCGCTCGGCCAGGAATCCTTGAGTCAACGACCCCGACATCGCCCCTGCGAACTGCGCTGTGAACAACTCACCGGCCTGCGCATCCG
The DNA here is from genome assembly GCA_036502165.1 of Bryobacteraceae bacterium. Classification (GTDB taxonomy): domain Bacteria; phylum Acidobacteriota; class Terriglobia; order Bryobacterales; family Bryobacteraceae; genus F-183. The sequence continues at coordinate 8,655 of DASXZC010000626.1, read as the reverse complement.
AAAGCTTCCACCGCGTAGTCAGCAACGGCAGCAACGTCCCCAGATAGGTCATCATCGTCCCCGCGAGCGGGAACGACGCATTCAGAATCGCAAGATTTCGCCGCAAAATCGAAGCAGCCTTTACGGTTGCAACAACACCTTCATCAGCCCGGCGTCGTGTCCGTACAACCGCGCGAACCAACTCGCCCCCTCCGCCAGCGGAGCGATCGCACTGATAATCGGCTCCACGCGGATCGCCCCGCGCGCCAGCAAATCCAGACACGCCGGATACTCGCCCGATGACGCGCATGAGCCCAACACCGCGATCTCACGCGTGACCACCGGTTGCAGCGGAAAGTCGATCGTCGGCGACAGATTGCCAAGCAGGGTCACCGTCCCGCCCTTGCGGACGCTCGCGATCGCCGTCTTGATCGGCGACGTCGCACCTACGCATTCCATCGCCAAATCCGCGCCGATCCCGCCCGTCATCGCGTAGATCTCTTTAGGAACATCGCAGTTCTTCGGATTCAACACCTCATCCGCGCCCAGTTGCTTCGCCATCGCGAGCTTCTGATCCTCGAGGTCGACTGCAATGACCCGCCCATAACCTGCCGCCCGCAACGCCTGCACCGCCAACAGCCCGATCATCCCGGTCCCCACAACGACTGCCGTATCGCCCAAGTGGACCTTCGCGAGCCCCGCCGCATGCACCACCACCGACACCGGCTCAATCATCGCCGCATGTTCGAACTTCAAACCGTCCGGCATCTTGAACGCGATCCTTCGCGGCACCGCGACATACTCGGCGAACGCTCCATGGCGTCGATATTCGCCCGGCGAAACACCCATGACCATGCGGTTGTCGCAAAGGTTAATCTGCCCGCGCCTGCAGAAATAACACTGCCCGCACGAGATCATCGAGTCGAAGGTAACGCGATCGCCCACGCGTATATCCTTCACCGCGGATCCCACTTCAGCCACTTCCCCCGACGCCTCATGTCCCATGATCAAAGGAGGAATGCGCCGCCCGGTGCTGCCGTCGTAGCCGTGTATATCGCTGCCGCAAATTCCGCAAGCGCGCACCCGCACCAGCAAATCATCGGCGCCAATCTCAGGATCGGGAAAATCAACGTATTCGAGCTTCTTGTACTCGGTCAGTAATAAGGCTTTCATAAATTATCTTTCAGGAGGAGCCGGCCCACAACGCTTTAATCCGAGTCGCGTCGCGCTTCATCGACGCGATAATCCGATCCTTCGCCCATTCAGGATGCCGGCTGCCGTTCTCCGCGCCGCCCATCGCGTATTCATAGTGGATCTGCATCGGCCCCGCAAATCGCACACGCTTCAGCGTCGCAAAAAATTGATCGAAAGGAACCATCCCCTCGCCCACCGGACGCCACTCGGGCCGCCATTCGCCCTTAGGATTCTTGACCCATAGGAAGTCCTTCAACGCCACGCCGCGCAAATAGGGGCCGGTGACGTTGAGGCTCTCGATCCATCCGCCGAACCCGCCCTCGACCGTCGCATGCCCGATGTCGTAGTTGACCGCCACATACTTCGGATCGAAATCCTTCAGCAGCAAACGCAGATCCCAAATCGCCGCGCCGATCTGATTCAATCCCGAATGCGTGTGATACATCGCGCACACACCATGCCGCCGATTCAACTCCTCGAGTCCGCGTACGCGCGGCTTCAACGCCTCGATCTGCTCGACAATCGGCCGCATCGGATCGAATTTAAATCCGCCCCACCTGTAGTGCGTCACGCCGTGCTCGGCAAGCGCCGCCAGCACATCCTCCGCGTAAGGACTCTCCGCGTCCACCACATCCGTCGTCGCCATCGTCAGCCGCAGCCCGCGCTTCTCGAGCGCCCGGATCAAGAGTGGCAAATCCTGCCGCACGCGCGATGGCTCAACATGCCCGCCCTTGCGCAAAGATAAATCCGCGCCCTCGACTCCGATCTCCGCAATCGCATCGGCCAGCGCGTCACCCGACAGGAATTGCAAATGCTTCGTGAACACACACAGATCGACCCGCGGCGAAACATCTGAAGCAATAGCAGCCGCAGCCGCTCCCAACACCCCGATAAATTGACGCCGTGAACCCAAGCCGCAGGATATCAGAGTATCCTCGAACCATGGTCAATCGCCGTGAATTTCTCATGGCCGGCGCAACAGCCGCCGCGCTCGCACAGGCGCAAACCGCGAAACCCGTCACCCTCGGCGTCATCGGCTCCGGCGGACGCGGTACGTTCGTCATGACCGTCTTCCAAAAGGATCCCTCCCTCAAAATCGGAGCCATCTGCGACGTCTATGAACCCAACCTCGAGAACGCCCTCTCGACCGCCGCCAAATCCCAAAGTCCCGGAACCGCCAAAGCCTACCGCAATTACAAGGAACTCCTCGCCGACCCTACGATCGAAGCCGTCCTCATCGCCACCCCCGAGCATTGGCACCACCGCATGGTCCTCGACGCCCTCGCCGCCGGCAAGGATGTTTATGTCGAAAAGCCCCTCTGCCAAACTCCCGAGCAAGGCGTCGAACTCATGGACGCCGAACGCAAATCGAAACAGATCGTGCAAGTCGGAATGCAGCGCCGCTCCTACGATCTCTATCTCGAAGGCCGCAAAATTGTCGCCGCCCACACCCTCGGCAACGTGCGGATGATCCGCTCGTGGTGGATCAATAACTACCTCGCTTCGAAGCCCTCAACCAAGCTCGAAGGCAAGCTCGACTGGGAACAATGGCAAGGCCCCGCGACGCACCGCGCACTCGATCCCGACCGCTTCCACAACTGGCGCGAGTATAAGGATTACGCCGGCGGCATCGTCGCCGATCAAGGCGCGCACGTCTTCGACGGCATTCATCTCTTGATGGGCGCCGGCTTCGTTTCAGCCGTCACCGCCGCCTCTGGAAAGCCCCACCGCCCTGGCTTCGAAACTCCTGAATCCGTCGTCGTCACCGCCGAATATCCCGAGGACTTCATCGCCGTCTTCTCCGTCAATTACGCCGCCATGCATTACAAAAGCAAGAATGATCAATTGAACCAGCTCGACGGCGACCAGGCCCGCATGGATATTGGCCGCGAAGATCTGAAAGTCTTCCGCCAAGGGGAAGAAGAAACCCCCGCCATCGAGAAACATTCCGAGCGCGGCTTCGGCTACGCCACCGACTTGCACGTCCAAAATTTCCTCGAATGCGTCCGCACCCGCGAACGTCCGACCGCGCCCATTGAAATCGGATTCGAAGCCGCTCTCGTCGTCCAACTCGCCAACCTCTCCCTCGATCACGGCAAACGAATTCGTTGGAATTCATCCGCCAGACGCGTCGAATTCTAATGCCATGCGATACTAGAGGAGCTTGCGTAATACTGCGTTCAGCATCCTGATATTGATGCTGCTTGCGGCGTCGTCCGCTGCGGTTGCGCAACCGCCCGAACCCGACTACGAAGGCAGGAACGTCGTTTCTGTCGAATTCCGTCCCGCCGATCAACCCTACGCGCGCCTCGTTCTCGATCAATGGGTCGCCATCAAAACCGGCAAGCCCCTTGATGCCGCGCAAGTCCGCACCACCATCCAAAATCTCTACGCCACCGGACGCTACGCGGACGTCCGCATCGATGCCGAGCCCAACGCGCAGGGCGTCCAAATCATCATTGAAACCGAGCCCGATTTCTTCATCGGCCAGGTCACCGTCACCGGCGCCAAGGATCCTCCCAATACCGGTCAGCTCGCCGCCGCCACCAAGCTCGAGCTCGGCCGCCCTTTCATCGATAGCGACGCCAATGTCGGACTCGAAAACATCAGCGATCGCCTCCGAGTCAACGGCCTCTATAAGGCCACGGTCACCTACACCATCGAGCACGTCGCCGCAACGCAGCAAGCGAAAATCCACTTCACCGTCAACGCCGGCAAGCGCGCCAAATTCGACGGCGTCGAAGTCGCCGGCAATCCCCAGCGGAGCCTCGAAAGCATCGTCCGCGCCAGTCATTGGAAGTGGCTCTTCACCTGGCTCGGCTGGCATTCCGTCACCGAAGCCCGCGTCCGCACGGGAATCGAGAATGTTCGAAAAGCCTATCAAAGTGCCAATCAATTGCTCTCGCGCGTGACCATGGAACAGCTCGAGTATCATCAGGATTCGAACACCGTCACCCCCCGCCTCTACTTCGATCCCGGACCCAAAGTCGAGATCACCTCGACCGGCGCGAAGATGTCGAAGGGCACACTCAAGAACCTCGTGCCCGTCTATCAGGAACGCACCGTCGACAAGGATCTACTGGTCGAAGGCCGCCGCAATCTTCTCGATTACTTCCAGGCGCAAGGCTACTTCGACGCGCAAGTGAATTTTCAATTGTTGCCCGAACAGGATGGAAAGGAACTGATCTCCTACACCTTCGATCGAGGCGTCCGTCACCGCCTGCGTTCCCTCGAATTCTCCGGCAATCACTACTTCAACAACGAAACCATCAAAGAGAGGATGGCCGTCATCCCCGCCTCCTGGCCGCGTTATCCGCGCGGACGCTTCAGCCAGAAGCTGCTCGACCGGGACATCGACGCAATCACGATCCTGTACCGTTCGAATGGATTTCGCAACGTCAAGGTAACGACGCAACTCAGCGACGACCTCAACGGAGTCGCCGGCGATCTCGGCGTACACGTCAATATCGTCGAAGGTCCGCAATGGTTCGTCCGCAAATTAGCGATGCCCGGCGCGACCGCAGATGAAGCGAAATATTTCCGCACCATCATCAGTTCTCTCGAAGGCCAGCCCTTCAGCGAAACCGATGTCGCCGACGACCGTGAGGATATTCTCAACTACTACTTCAACCGCGGATATCCCGACACCACCTTCGAATGGACCACCTCCGACACCGGCACCCCCAACCATGTGGACCTCACATTCACCATCAAGCACGGCCATCGTCAATACGTCCGCGACATCTTGATCAACGGATTGCACACCACCAATCCGCGCCTCGTCACGAGCCGCATTCGTTTCTCCCCCGGCGACGCTCTCGCCGAATCGAGCCTCTCCGACACCCAACGCCGCCTCTATGAATTGGGGATCTTCGCGAAAGTTCAGGTCGCCATCCAGAACCCCGCCGGTGACGAACCCTCGCGCTATGTTCTCTATCAACTCGACGAAGCCAGCCTCTATTCCGTCACCACCGGCGTCGGCGCAGAATTCGGACGCATCGGCGGAGGCACGACGCTCGACGCCCCCGCCGGCACCTCCGGCTTCACTCCTCAAGTCACCGTCGGAGTGAGCCGCCTCAATCTATTCGGAATCGGTCACACACTCAGCCTGCAAACCAAGGCATCGACCGTGGAACAGCGAGCGTTGCTCACCTACTTCGCTCCCCACTTCCTCGAAAACGAAAAACTGAATCTCACCATCTCCGGCCTCTTCGACAACTCGCACGACGTTCGCACGTTTGCTTCAAAGCGCCTCGAGGGATCGATCCAACTCGGCCGCCGCCTCAGCCGCGCCGATTCTATACAAGTCCGTTTTCAGATCCGCCGCGTGACCGTCGATCAGTCGACCCTCAACATCAATCCGCAACTCGTGCCTTTGTTCTCGCAGCCCGACCGCACCGGCATCATCTCCGCATCGTTCATACACGACAAGCGCGACGATCCCCTCGACGCCAAGCGTGGCATGTACAACACCATCGACTTCGGAGTAGCCGCCACGCAATTCGGCTCGAAGACTCCATTCACGCGCCTGGTGGAACGCAACTCGACCTACTATCAGTTGAGGCCGGGCCTCGTCTTCGCCCGCAGCACCAACTTCGGAGTCATCCTGCCCTATGGCAACTTCGGCTCCGACGCCGACATCCCTCTCGCCGAGCGCTTCTTCTCCGGCGGATCGTTCTCGCACCGCGGATTTCCCAACAATCAAGCGGGTCCGCGCGACCTCGTCACCGGCTTCCCCCTCGGCGGCGATGCGCTATTGATGAACACCTTCGAGCTGCGCTTCCCTCTAATCGGCGACAATCTCACCGGTGCCGTTTTCCACGACGCCGGCAACGTGTACTCATCGGTGGACGCGATTTCGTTCCGCTCAACACAGCGCAACAATCAGGACTTCGACTACATGGTCCACGCCGTCGGCGTCGGCTTCCGCTACAAAACTCCCGTCGGCCCCATGCGCGTCGACTTCTCTTACAGCCCCAACGCCCCCCGCTTCATCGGATTTCAAGGCACTCGCGATGAACTCATTTACTGCGCCGGCCCCGGCAGCCTCGGCACCGTTTGCCCATCAATTCCGCAGAAGATCAACTCGTTCCAATTCCATTTCTCTTTGGGCCAGTCGTTCTAAGAACGCCCGCCGCGCGCAGGATCGCAGCCAAGCTTCGCTCGACATCCTCCTCAGTCGTCGCCCATGAGGAAACGCTGATGCGCATCGCAGTCCGTCCCTGCCACACCGTCGATCCCGCCCAACAAGTGCCGTCCTCCTGAATCCGCTTGATTACCGCGAGCGTATCCTCCGGAGTTCCGAATGACACCAGCACCTGATTGATCACGACATCATTCAGCACCGCAAATCCCGCCTCGCGAAATCCGTCCGCGAATCGCTGTGCATGCGAACAAGTTCGCTCAATCAACTCGGCCAATCCCCTGCGCCCCAACGATCGCAGCGTCGCCCAGAACTCGATCCCGCGCGCCCTTCGCGACATATCCGGAGCGTAATTCATCGGATCCCTCTGCGGGCCCGTCACCAGGTACGACGCCGACGCCGCCATCGCCGCACGCAGCTGAGCCGGATCCTTCACCAGCACGATCCCGCAGTCGTAACCTGCATTCGGCCACTTGTGCCCATCGGTCGCCCAGGAATCAGCCAATGCAAATCCGTCCGTCAAGTGTCTGTACTTCGGCGACGCCCCCGCCCATAGTCCGAACGCCCCATCCACATGCACCCATGCGCCGGCCTCACGCGCCCGCGCACAAATCTCCCGCGCCGGATCGAACGATCCTGTATTGACGTTCCCCGCCTGAATCGCGACCAGCGTATTCGGCTTCAACGCCGGCATCGCATCCGCTCGCATGCGCCCCTGATCGTCAACCGGAACGCGCCGCAACCGCTCGCGCCCAAACCCCGCCAGCGAGAATGCCTTCAACACCGACGCGTGGACCTCCTCGCTCACCACCACGTCCACCGGCGGAGCTCCAAACATTCCATCCTTCTCGACTTCCCAACCCTGCCGCGCGAGCAGCGCATGCCGCGCCGCCAAAATCGCTGAGAAATTGGCCATCGTCGCGCCGGTCACAATGCCGCCGCCACACGATGCGGGCAACCCCAACACCTCCGCTGTCCACCGCAGCGCGACTTCTTCTAACAGTCCACCCACCGGCGACGAAATCCGCATGCCCGCGTTCTGATCCCACGCGTCCACGAGCCAACTCGCCGCCACCGCTCCTGGCAGTGCGCCGCCGTTGACGAATCCGAAATACCGACCTCCCGCATTGATCACCGTCGCCGGAGCCGCCACTCGATCGAGCAACTCGACGAGTTCCATCGCGCCCACCGGATCCTCCGGAAAATCCGCGTCGAATTGCGCCATCGACTCGACCGCCGCAGCCTCCGGCGACACCCGCCGCGTCTGTGCCGATTCGAGATATCGCGCCCCTCGCGCCGCAACATCGGCAAGTAATTCTTGAAAGTGGTCCGTGTTCTGTGGCATGCGATCCATTCTACTTGCAATTGGACTTGTAAAAGCAGTCCAGCCATCGCACAATTGGACTGTATGGAACTGCAGCCGTTCGTCACGAGCCTCGGATCCTGGTCCGCCGGAAAAGGTCCCCTCAATCGCAAACTCGGTCGCGCCATCGAACGCGCCATCGCCTCCGGAGTAGTCAGCCCCGGCGTCCGCCTGCCCGCCGAACGAGCCCTCGCGAAAGCCCTCGCCGTCAGCCGCGCCACAGTCGTCAACGCCTACGCGTTCCTCGCCGATGACGGATGGCTCGAAAGCCGCCGCGGCAGCGGCACCTACGTCCGCCGCGAAGCTCGTCCCCGCACCGCGCTCGCTCCCCGTGTCCCATCCGCCAGCCCCCTCTTCGGATTGATGACCCACGACCGCGACCTCATCGACCTCGGTCTCGGAACCCCCTACGCGATTAACCTGCGCCGCGAACTGTTCACCTTGACTCGCGAACAGGAATCCGCGCTCCTGCAAGATCGCATGTACTATCCTCTCGGACTCGCGGTCCTCCGCCAAGCGATCGCCAAACGCCTCACCGCCATCGGACTCAAAACCTCCGAAGAACAAGTCCTCGTCACCTGCGGAGCTCAACAGGCCATCAGCCTCATCGCCTCCGTCTACCTGCAGCGCGGCGACGCCGTCCTCATCGAGGACCCCACGTATTTCGGCGCCATCGAAGCCTTCCGCGCCACCGGCGCCCGCGTCACATCAGTCCCAGTCGGCCCCGAAGGCGTCGCCCCCTCCGTGCTCAGAGATCGCATCGCCGCGACGGCGCCCCGTCTCATCTACCTCACGCCTACGTATCAGAATCCCACCGGCGCCGTCATGCCCGCCGCCGCCCGCCGCGCTATTTCAAAACTGTCGAAAGAATTCGGAGTCCCCGTCATCGACGATGCCTCCCTCTCCGACATTGTTCTCGAAGGATCGCCTCCGCCGCCCATCGCCGCTCATGGCGATCACGAAGGAATCCTTACCG
>DASXZC010000625.1:0-8238 GCA_036502165.1 Bryobacteraceae bacterium | reverse complement strand
CAAAATCCTTTTTCTAATCTCGCTGCTTTCCTGATTTTCTTTTTCTGCTAAATTCTCGGCCGAACCGCCTTCACCGCCTCCACCACCGCCCCCGGATGCTCCGGGCGGCGCCGTCAGCGGGAGCAGATTTCTCGATTCGAGTCCTCCGCCCGGGCCGCCTTGGATATCCGGTTCCCACCGGGCCCATCCGTCCGCGGGAGGTTTGCCGCTGGTGAAGTCGACCCCGCCCGACGCCTCGGTTTTGCGGAACGGCGGCGGATCGGACAATTTGACTGATACAAGAATGAAGGGCGCCTGCGGCGGATCCTTCGGTTGACCACGGCGATCGCCCTCGCGGCGGTCATGCTCACGGCGCTCCGGAAAATGAGCGGGCTGACGCGTCAACGCGGTCGGCGCGGCGGCTGCCGTAGGCGCGGCGGGTGCCGCGGGCTCGACAGGCGGCGGCGCGGGCGCGGCGGCCACAGGAGGTGGCGTTGGTGGCGGGGCCGGCTTGGCCGTCTCCGCCGGGAAGGGCTCCATCGGACGGAAACTGAAAGCGTCCCGCTTCGGAAGCGTCTTCTTCTTTATGTCGGAAGTGAAATCTGGATTTTGCGGATCCTGCGCCGAAGAATTCGACTGGCGGTCGAACGGCTTCGGGAAAGCCCGGTCGGCGATCGACGGCGGCGCATCGCCCAATCCACCCCCGCCCTGCGTCCGCAGCGCGGCCGGCGGCGGCAAGGATCGTTGTAGGCGATTGGCGCCCGGCGACCAATTATTAGAAATAGGTTCGAGTCCCGCATCGGGCTTCGTTACATCCCGGGACAAGGGTGACGGAGGGGGAGGAGGCTCGACCGACTTCGGTGCCTCGAGGGCGCGCAAGGGCGTTCGCCCCGCTTGAAGCGCCGGATGGCGGCTGGCGAGGACCAGTTCACCCCGGGCCGCACCATCCGACTCCGGGTTCTGGGTTTGCAATAGCCGGCTGAGCGCTAGCTTATTGTATTCCTCTTGGTACTTCTGGCGGTGCGCCTCGGAACAAAACTCCCCGCCGCCCGTTAATTTTTTGAGCAGGGGAAGCTGCTTCCCGCAGTAGAGACAGCGCATGATGGTTTCATCGGCAAGAGCGCGCGAATACTAAAGAGCATCACCGCGATTTGGTTACGTTAAAGTGCTTATGTTCCGCATCTGGGAGTTCTACTGGGGGTGGGTTGAGGCGAATCGTGTAGGTAGCCGATCCCACCGAGGAGGCTAGTCCGCCCCCAGGGGCGGGGATCGGTAACTGCAAGCGTGCCAATCTCGAGCGGGTAAATGGCGCTACTCGACAATCTGAGTAAAGTACTAAAGTTCTTTCCCTAAGGGTCGATCATAAGAGTGCTCGCGCATTTCATACGCGACATTCAAATTTTAGCGAGGGATCCGTTATGGCAAAGCACGATTCACTCAAGAATCATATTGAAGCGCTTCGCAGCGCAATTCCGGAACTGAAGGGCGTGTTGCTGGCTTCAAACGAAGGTCTGCCGATCGCCCACTCTATTTCGAACGGAGCCGATCCGAACCGCTTGTCGGCAATGGCGGCGGCGGCTTCGAGCCTCGGCCGGCGTATTACCGACAGCATGGCTATGGCCGCGCTCGGTGAGGTTTCGATCCAAGGTGAAGAAGGTTCCTTCTTCGTCTATTCAGCAGGCACCAAGGCTGTTCTCGCCGTGCTCGGTCCGCAAGGCGCCAACGCCGGCTTAATTCATTTGGAATCCCGCCATATCGCCAAGGCGATCGGCGAATTATTCTAGATATACGCAACGCACGACCCTCGCGCGCCTCGGATCGCATCCTCCCTTAATTCGCCCCAGGCCGGTCTCGGAGGCCGGCTTCGGGGTGGTATCGGATTCGACGCGGGCGCGTGGCGATGGTGGACGACGCGGATCAAATCTCAGGACGTCCAGGCTGGCTCAACGAAGCCGGCCGGACGATGAAGCCGTTCGCTCTCGCGACTCTTGTCCGAGCAGACCGGCTCCTGCACATTTGCTCAATGGCGCCCCACGCCCGCAAATAAAGTCCCTTCTTAGGGACCCGCACCCACCCGCCAGCGTAATTTCGCTGCATAATAAATCCCATGGACCGCTGCGTCACGTGCAATTCCGAACTGGCGGACTCATCAAGCAAAACCTGCCCCAGTTGCGGACCCCTCGCGGCCCTTGCGAACGGCACGCTCGCAACCGTCGCCATGGATGCCGTAGCCTCAGCCGCAGCAGCAGCCACGCCGCACCCGTCCACCAACGGATCGAAGGCATCCTCGACAGGCCGCACATCGCTCCCGCGCCTCTCCGACACTTCAATTCCCGATGACGGCCGCTTCCTCCCCGGCACCCTCGTCAATGGCCGCTACCGCATCGTCGGACTCCTCGGCCGCGGAGGAATGGGAGAGGTCTACCGCGCCACCGATCTCACCCTCGCGCAGCCAGTCGCCCTCAAATTCCTCCCCGAAGCCGGAGTCACCGAGCGAGTACTCGAACGCTTCCACGCCGAAGTGCGGATCGCCCGCCAAGTCTCCCACCCGAATATCTGCCGCGTCTACGACATCGGCGAAGTGGACGGCCAACCGTTCATCTCGATGGAGTATGTCGACGGTGAGGATCTCGCTGGCCTCCTCCAACGCATCGGACGCCTCCCCGCCGACAAAGCCCTCGAAACATCGAGAAAAATCTGTGCCGGACTCGCTGCCGCGCATGACAAGGGCGTGATCCACCGCGACCTCAAACCGCAGAACATCATGCTCAACAAGCGCGGCGAGCCCGTCATCATGGACTTCGGACTCGCCGCCGTCGCCAGCCAACTCACCGGTGCGGAAGCCCGCAACGGCACGCCCGCCTACATGGCGCCGGAACAGTTACGCGGCGAAGAAGTAACAGCCAAAAGCGACATCTACTCACTCGGCCTCGTCCTCTATGAAATCTTCTCTGGCAAGCGAGCCTACGAAGCCAAGACCCTCGCGGACCTCCTAAAGCTCCAGGAAAGCGCCCACGCCCCGAGCCTCACATCCCTCGCCGCCGACGTCGATCCCCAAGTCGAGAAAGTCGTCAAGCGCTGCCTCAATCCCGATCCTGCACAACGGCCCGCCACTCCGCTCGCCGTCGCCGCCGCACTCCCCGGCGGAGATCCCCTCGCCGCCGCACTCGCCGCCGGCGAAACGCCATCGCCCGAAATGGTCGCCGCCTCCGGCAAGACCGAAGGCATGGACCTCCGCTATTCGATCCCACTCCTCGTCTTCGTCCTCGCCGTCGTCATCGGCTATCCGTTCTGGTACGCTTCCAACACGTCGCTCAACCTGGTGCCCGTGAATTATTCGCCAGCCATCGCTGCTCACGAGGCTCGCAAGATCGCCGCCTCTTTCGGTTACACGCAGCCCCCGCGCGACTGGCAGATCACGTCCCGCTACGTGGGCTCCGCCGATTATTGGTCGAAGCACGATCGAAAAGGAAAATCGTGGACGGAACTCATCGCCGCCGAGCCGCCCCGAAGCTACGCCTACCGCGAGAGTCCCGCTCTGCTCGAAGCCCCGCCCTTCGCCCGCGTCACCCAGCGCAACCCCGCGCCCATCACCGCGGGAATGATTCGCATGGAAGTCTCGATCGACGGCCACCTGCGCCAGTTTGAAGCGATTCCCGCCGAAACGGCCGCCCCCGGGTCGACACCCGGAGCGCCTCTCGACGAAACCGCCCTCTTCAAATCCATCGGCTACGATCGCACCCAATTCACCGAAACCGATCCCCAGCGCGTCCCCATGGTAATGGCGGACCTCCGCAAAGCCTGGAAAGGCCCCGCCCCCGGACTCCCCGGCGTCGAAGCCCGCGTCGAAGCCGGAAGCCTCGCCGGTAAAATCACCTCCGTCAAGGTCGTCCTCCCGTGGACCCAGCCCGATCGCGTCCCCGAACCCCCGCCCAGCGGCGCCTCGTGGATCTTCTCCCTTTCGAAGGACTCGCTCTACGCCCTCGGCTTCCTCTTCAGCCTCCTCTTCGCCATCCGCAATCTGAACCTCCGCCGCGCCGACACGAAAGGAGCCCTCCGCGTCGCCACCGTCCGCACGCTGCTCGTCTTCACCGCCTGGATCGGCACGGCCCACCACACCGCGAGCAATGCGGAATGGAACGCGCTCGTCTATCAAACGGCCATCACCATCTTCGATGCCCTCCTCCTGTGGATCCTCTATATCGCCCTCGAGCCCACCATCCGCTCCCGTTGGCCGCACGTGCTCGTAACGTGGAACCGTTTGCTCGCCGGCCGCTTCGGCGACGCGCAGGTCGGCGCGCATATTCTGATCGGCGCCTCGATTGGCGCCTGCGTCACACTCGGGTTCGCCGTATTGGAAATGGTCACGACTCCGCCGGGGACGCTCCCCTGGGGCTCCGACCTCGAGAGTTCCCTCGGCACCATGCTGTGGATTGGCGGCAAAGCGAACGAGCTGCAAAACGCCATGTTTTACGGCTTCATCGTCTTCTTCGCCGTCTTCTTCTTTCGGATGCTCTTGCGGAACGACTATCTGGCCGCCTTCGTCGCGGCCATCGTCTTCGCGATGATCAACGATCGCAGCGCCTGGACGGGCCCCCATGCGGTCCTCATTATTTCCTTCTACATCGGCGTCTACACGGTGCTGACATGGCTCCTGCTGCGGCTCGGGCTGGTCGCGAACATCGCCGCGATTTTCGTCCTCAACACGCTGCTCAAAATCTGCGTGGACTCCCATTTCAGCGCCTGGTACACGCCCTTCGGCGTCGCCTCCATGGCCGTACTTCTGTCGCTGACGCTCTATGCGTTCTGGCGCTCGATCGGCTCGCGCACGCTCACCGTTGACGCCGAAGCTGCATAATAAAATCCATGGACCGCTGTGTCACATGCAACTCCGAACTGGCGGACACAAGCAAGGCCTGCCCCACCTGCGGATCGGCCGCCGCGCTCGCGACCGTTGCCATGGAACTGCCGCCACCGGCACCGAATGGCGCGAAATCCGCGCACGCGCCGCCGGCATCCCCGAAGCCGCCCAGCCGCACATCCCTCTCGCGCCTCTCCGAAACTTCAATTCCCGATGATGGCCGCTTCCTTCCCGGCACCCTTGTCAACGGCCGCTACCGCATCGTCGGACTCCTCGGCCGAGGAGGCATGGGCGAAGTCTACCGCGCCACCGATCTCACCCTCGCACAACCCGTCGCACTGAAGTTCCTCCCCGAAGCCGGAGTCACCGAACGCGTCCTCGAACGCTTCCACGCCGAAGTCCGCATAGCTCGCCAAGTCTCCCACCCGAATATCTGCCGCGTCTACGACATCGGCGAAGTGGACGGCCAACCGTTCATCTCGATGGAGTATGTCGACGGCGAGGATCTCGCCGGTCTCCTCCAACGCATCGGACGCCTCCCCGCCGACAAAGCGCTCGAGACCTCCCGCAAAATCTGCGCCGGACTCGCCGCCGCCCATGACAAGGGCGTCATCCACCGCGACCTCAAGCCGCAGAACATCATGCTCAACAAGCGCGGCGAGCCCGTCATCATGGACTTCGGACTCGCCGCCGTCGCCAGCCAACTCACTGGGGCCGAAGCCCGCAACGGCACTCCCGCGTACATGGCGCCCGAACAACTGCGCGGCGAAGAAGTCACGGCGAAGAGCGACATCTACTCGCTCGGACTGGTCCTCTACGAAATCTTCTCTGGCAAGCGAGCCTACGAAGCCAAGACCCTCGCGGATCTTCTGAAGCTCCAGGAAAGCGCCCAAGCCCCGAGCCTCACATCCCTCGCCGCCGACGTCGATCCCCAAGTCGAGAAAGTCGTCAAGCGCTGCCTCAATCCCGATCCCGCTCAACGGCCCGCCACTCCGCTCGCCGTCGCCGCCGCCCTCCCCGGCGGAGATCCGCTCGCCGCCGCCCTCGCTGCCGGCGAGACGCCCTCGCCCGAAATGGTCGCCGCCTCCGGCAAGACCGAAGGCATGGACCTCCGCTATTCGATCCCCTTGCTCGTGTTCACGATCGCAGCCGTCATCGGACTTCCCTTCTTCGCGGCATCGCACGACGTGCTGCAGAAGGCCCCGTTTTCCTATCCGCCCGTAGTCGCCGAGCACGAAGCGCGCAAGATCGCGGCGTCCTTTGGATACACGCAACTTCCCGACGATTCATCGATCGATTACACCGACGGCTCGCCCATTCGCGACTACTGGAAGACGCACGACCGCCAAGGGAAATCGTGGAGCGACCTGATCGCCGCCGAATCTTTTTACACGTATTATTACCGCGAAAGTCCAGCGTCGCTCGTCGCGAAACCATATGGCTGGATATCCCCCGACAACCCCGCGCCCATCACCGCCGGCATGATCGACATGCGTCTCAACTTCGCCGGCCGTCTGCGTGAATTTGAGGAAATTCCCGCCGAAAAGCCCGCCTCCGCCGCGCCCAATTCGCCCTTCGACGAACCGGCTCTCTTCCGCGCCATCGGATACAACGAGGCCGATTTCACCGAGACTCCATCGCTCCGCGTGCCAATGGTCGCCTACGATTTGAGGAAAGCCTGGAAGGGCCCGGCCACCGGTCTGCCGGGCATCGAAGTGCACGTCGAAGCAGCCAGCCTCGCCGGCAAATTGACCGCCGTGAAAGTCGTCTATCCGTGGACCCCCGCGCGCCGCGATCCTCCCCGCCGCTCCGGCCCCGCGGACCTCATCGGCGCCTTCGGCATCTTCGCAATGACGGCGTTCGCAGTGATATTCGGCCTGGTTTTCGCAGTCCGCAATCTACGCAAGAATCGCGCGGATCGCAAGGGCGCATTCCGCCTCGCCTTCGTCGCCGGCCTGCTCAATTTTCTCAATTGGGTCGGAACCATCCATCACATCGCAGACCTCGAGGAATGGAACTTCTTTCTAAACGCGTTGGGCGATTCGATCTTCACCGGCTTCACGATGTGGGTTCTGTACCTCGCCATCGAGCCCGCCGTACGCGCGCGTTGGCCTCGCGCGCTGGTCACCTGGAATCGTCTGCTCGCCGGCCAATTCGGTGATGCGCAACTCGGCGCGAGCATCCTCATCGGCGCCGTCATCGGCCTCGGACTCCGCATCGTCCTCGAGCTCGTGGACTGGATCGACTACGTTCGCGACGGCGTGCCGCCCTTCAATTCGTTGCGTGGAAGCGGCAGTTCATTGATCTGGTTCGGCGCCAATGCCCAGACCATGCAAGGCGCGTTATCCACCGGATTCATTGTCTTTTTCACCATTTTCGGATTTCGCAATCTGCTGAAGAACGACTACCTCGCGGCATTGGGAACGGCCGCGTTCTTCGCCGCGATCCAAGGCCAAGGCATCTGGAACCGCCCGGATCCCTGGCTCGAGGGCACGCTACTCGCCGTGATCTTTTTCATTCTGGCGCTGATGCTCTTACGGATGGGAATGCTCGCGACGATCGTGACGATCTTCTTCATCAACACAGTCGAGCGCATCAACATCAGTCCATCGCTCTCGTCCTGGTACACATCGTATGGATTGGCGACGATGGCCCTGCTGATCGGGATCGCAGTGTACGCATTCTGGCGATCGATGGGATCGAGGACCATCGGCGACTCCGATTAAGTACATAGAGCATTTTCACAATCACCGTAACGCGCGAAACACAAAAGCCCGGTGTCCCCTCGCTAAAGAGGACGCCGGGTTAGGAACTACGCGATCTAAACGAAAACCTATCCGTAAAAGCCCACATCAGTCGTCGGGAAGTTCCCAATGTTCGGGAACACCAGCGGCAAGCTCGCCGTCGGCAATCCGAACCATTGCGCCAGCGTCGCGCCGTATTGATCGACCGCCGTCGTCGGAATCCAACGCCCTTCGCTGCCCGCATCATCGGGCCCGCCCAACTGCTGCGACGGAAACGTTCCATACATCTTCGAGCCCTTGATTCCCGCGCCCATAACGATGTGATGGCTGCCCCATCCATGATCGGAGCCGCCGTTCGAATTCGGCTCGAACGTCCTGCTGAAGTCGGATTCCGTGAACGTCGTCACCTGATCGGCGACCGTCAACTCCTCAGTCGCCGCATAGAACGCTGCAAGCGCCGGACTCAGTTGCGCGTACAACGTGTCCTGGCTCGTGAGTTGCACGGTGTGCGTATCGAATCCACCGAGTGAGCAGAAGAAAATCTGGCGATTCATGTTCATCTGGTCGCGCACCTGAATCAGCTTCGCGACTTCCTGCAGTTGCGCACCGATGCTCGTCTTCGGAAACACCGTCGCCAATGCCGGAGCACCGGTC
>DASXZC010000624.1:0-2836 GCA_036502165.1 Bryobacteraceae bacterium | reverse complement strand
TCGCGTGCAGTTGTTGCGCCAGGCCTACGGTGTGCTCCTCGATGCGGGGAATACCGACGTTTTCGAGAAAGGACAAGCTCGCCTGCAACTGCGAAATGGCTCCGAACGCGCGGCTGGTGCCTTCGAATTTCAAGGCCGTTTTGTATATCTGGTAGTGATGATCCGGCTCGGTGCGGGCGACCGAGAATTCGCCGATCCGATCGGATTGAATCCGGTCGATGGCATCCCGGCTGATGAAAAATGGCGCGACTCCCCATTCCGACATCAGCCACTTGTAGGATCCGCAACACAGCGCGTCGACACCAGCCGCGCGAACGTCGATGTCGATCATCCCGACCGCTTGCACGGCATCTGCATAAAAAATGGCCCTATGCGCGTGCGCCAGATCTGCGATGGGACGCATGTCGTGGCGGAATCCGTTCTGGTGCGATACCCAGGCCACCGATACGATGCGCGTGCGCTTGTCGATGTGCGATTCGAAATCGCTCGCGGTGACTGCGCCATCGCGGCTCTTCACGATGCGGAGTTCGATGCCGCGCGACGCCTCGAGGGCACGATACAAAACGAATTCAGTGTTGTAATGCAGGTCATCGATGACGACGTTGTCGCCGGGCTGGAGGCCGATGCCGTTGGCGATGACGCTCTCGCCTTCGCCGGTCGAAAACAGGAATCCGATCTCATCGGGCGTAGCTTTCACTATCCGCGCGAACTGGGTTCGCACGGCGTGGTTGGTAGACATGAGAGCGCCGAGTTGCATGGGCCGCGCGCTTCTTCCCTCGATATACGCATGATTCGCCGCAATTGTGACCTTCGGCGTCGGCGCGATATAGGCGGAGTTGAGAAACGTATGATTGGCGACGATCGGAAATTCGCTGCGGACGCCTAGCGGATCCTGCTCCTGCGCGGCAAGCGCAGGGGCCGGACGAATAGCGGCGGCGGTTGCCACGCCCGCGGCGGCGGCCACGAAAGAACGGCGATCAATCGGCATATGAAAGTCATCCTACAACACCAGCGCTCAAGTCACGCGGCGTTAACGTTCCTGGAGTAGACTGATGAAGTCTGCAACCTCGGTCCTGTGACAGCTATGAAAAATCCTGATCTCCTCGCTTCTTTAAGGCCCACCCGCCGCCAGCTTTTGAACGGCTCTCTCAGAGCCGCGGTTGCGGCCGCCGCTTCGGGCCTGATGCCGCCCAATGTCCAGCGGATGCTCGCACAGGGCGAAGGCAGACGGGGATCCCTGCGCGACATCAAACATGTCGTCGTGCTGATGCAGGAAAATCGCTCATTCGATCATTACTTCGGAACGCTCGCCGGCGTGCGTGGATTCGATGATCAGCAGGCACTGAAGCTGCCCAATGGACGTTCCGTCTTCTATCAGCCGGACGAACAGAATCCGAAGGGATACCTGCTGCCCTTCCACCTCGATACGCTCTCGAGCAGCGCGCAGAAGATCCCGTCGACGAGCCATGCCTGGGCCGTGCAGCATGCCGCCTGGAACGGCGGAAAAATGGACAAATGGCTCGAGGCTCATCGCAAAGCCGACGGTCTGAACGGCCCCTACGTGATGGGTTATTACAAGCGCGCCGACATCCCGTTCCAGTTCGCGTTGGCCGAGGCCTTCACCATTTGTGACGCCTATCATTGCTCGGTGTTCGGGCCCACTTGGCCGAACCGGATGTATTGGATGACCGGCACTGGCGATCCGGATGGACAGAACGGCGGCCCGATCCTCAACAATAAAGCTCCCGCCGGCGGATACACGTGGACGACGTACGCGGAGCGTTTGGAACAGGCAGGAATTAGCTGGAAAGTCTATCAGCATGAAGACGGGCATGGGCACAACATGCTGCAAAACTTCAAGCCATTTCAGCAGGCGGATCCCGGTTCACCGCTGTATACGAAGGGGATCGCGCGCGTGCCCGAAGGCCAATTCGAATACGATGCGATGCATGACAAATTGCCCGCCGTATCGTGGATCTGCCCGACCAGTTTTCAATCCGAACATCCGGATCACATGCCGGCCGATGGAGCGACATTCGTCGCGGGCAAAATCGATGCGATTGCCGCGAACCCGGATGTGTGGGCGAAGACCGCGTTCATTCTCAACTACGACGAGAACGATGGACTCTTCGATCACGTCGCGCCGCCGACGCCTCCCGCTGGTACGCCTCATGAGTTCGTCGGCGATCTTCCAGTAGGCGCCGGATTCCGCGTTCCCTGCATCGTCATTTCGCCGTGGACGACCGGAGGATGGGTCTGCAGCCAGCCCTTCGACCACACGTCAGTGCTTCAATTCCTCGAGAAATTCACGGGCGTTCGCGAGTCGAACATCAGCGACTGGCGGCGCCACACGTTCGGCGATCTGACCGCCGCGTTCCGATTCAAGGATGCCGCGAAACACGCGCCGATGCTTCCGGATACGGTGGGCACGCTCAATCTTGCGAAGTATACTTCGACGACTTTGGCCAAGCCCGTGCTCCCCGGCGCGGAACAGCACGAGCCGCGGCAGGAAAAAGGCAAGCGTCAGCGGGTTGGTGTGACGCCTGAGGAGTCGAGCCGCTAGCGGACGTTCACATCAGGTTCCGCGTGTGCAGCGCCGAAAGCTCCCGCGCCTCCGCTGCACTGAAACCGATGTGGACCATGCGCTTCTGACGGAGCTCGTCCATCTCCGCCAGCAGCGCCATCACGTTCTTGTGACCACGGCGCAGATCCGCGGGATTCCAACTTCCCGAAGCCAGCAGCAGCAGCGCATCGAACACCTCCGCGTTGAGGCCCGCAGTGTTCAGTAGTACATCGTGCCTACGTCGCACTGCGTTCGCAAGTTTCGGCAAGACTC
>DASXZC010000623.1:0-12243 GCA_036502165.1 Bryobacteraceae bacterium | reverse complement strand
ACAGAGACGGCGCCCTTCTCGCTAACCTTATACGAAATCGTCCCTCGCGCCGCCGGCTTCTTCAATGCCTCGTTCTCTGCCTTCAGCCGTTCCAGTTCCGCTTGCATTTCTTCTGAGGTCATAGTCCCTATATCTTACGCTCAAATTAGGCCGGATGTTCGGCCTCTATCGCAACGCCTTCTCACGTCCCCGCGCAGTGACCGGCTCCACCGCCGTCACGCGTCCGCCCTCGATGATCAACGCATGGTCGAAATTGTTCACCGTCGGGCACACGTGGCGCGGTACCAGATAAAGATGAGTACCGATTGCCGGAACCTCGCCCGCCGCAGGAACATCGACCGGCAAGTGCTCCTCGCTCGGTTTCAATGGCTCAAAATCCGCATGGCCCGCCACCACGCACGTCGGCACACCCGCGTCCGCCGATACTGCTTTATGTCCCGCATCGCAAGTGAATCGCTGAGGAATCGGATGGCTCACTACCGAAGTGATCACAACCGCCGCCGCCTGATAGCCGAGTCCTGATAACTGCTCGAGACTCGTGCCATCGTTGTAGATCACGGTACCCGGCGATACTCGATGAACGAAAGTAGCGTTCTTGAATCGCTGATAAGAAGCTCCGCAAGGAAATGCCGGAGTGCCGGACGTGATCACTTCCCCGACATGCGCCCCCGCGGATTCGCACGCCGTAACGAGGTTCATCAGCTTGTCATATCCCGCCCAAGCCGTCCGTTGCCGCGCCGCCGGATCATTGTCGTGCATGTGCCCGTCGTAGTAATGAAGCCCACGAAAACTTCCTTCCGCAGCGCGCGCAAGCGAGACGATCTCACGCACATGATCCTGCTCGACGCCCGTGCGATTCATCCCCGAATTGACGTCGAGAAAAATGCCGATGCCCGTCCCGATCCAATTCGCCGCCTGTTCCGGAGTCTCGACAAGAACCGAGATTTTTGTTTCAGGATGTTCCCGTGCAATCTCGAGCACACGCGCCGCATTCGCTCCCACAACGGAGTACGCGAGCAGCACATCCTTCATCCCCGCCTCGCACGCCGTCAGCAATTCAAGGGTTGTCGCACACTTCGCCGCCAGCACTCCCCGCGCAGCCATGCGCCTCATCGTGAACGCGAGCTTGGCCGTCTTCACATGCGGACGCCATCGGTTCGCATCGCCGCCCAACACCCTTAGCGTCGCGTCGATATTCGCATCGATGATCTCCGGATAAATCGCCAGCGCCGGAGTCATCACGCGCGTCAAATCCGCAATCTGATACGGCCCGTCATCGATCTTATTGAACATAAGAAACCTAGCTAGGCCGCACGCGCAACTGAATCCCCAACTCCCGCAACTGCCGATCCGCCACCTCGCTCGGAGCCTCGCACATCAAATCCGTCCCTTTCGCGGTCTTCGGGAACGGAATCACCTCGCGCAGCGATCCCTCGCCGCACAAAATCATAATCAACCGGTCGAGCCCCAACGCGATCCCGCCATGCGGAGGAGCCCCATATTCCAAAGCCTCGAGCAGGAATCCAAACTTCTTCTGCGCCTCTTCCGGCGTCAGCCCTAGCGCCGCGAATACCTTCGCCTGCACATCGCGCCGATGAATTCGAATCGAGCCCGACCCCAGCTCGTTGCCGTTCAACACGACGTCGTACGAACGCGCACGGCAGTTCGCCGGATCGGTCGTCAACTTCTCGAGATCCGCATCGAGCACCGAACAGAACGGATGATGCGCCGCATCCCACTTGCGCTCGTCTTCGTTCCACTCGAACATCGGAAACTCGGTGACCCACGTAAACTTGAACACCGCCGGATCGAGCAGCTTGTGCCGCTCGTTGTACTTCTGCCCCGCATGCAGCCGCAGTTGTCCGCACGCCTTCAGCGCCGTCTCCTCCGGCTTCGGACCCGACGGCTCGCCCGCCCATCCGGCCAGCATCAGCGAATCATCCTCCGCCGGCTTCACCAGCTCGCGGACCTTCACCATTGCCTCCGCATAATCGCGCTCCAGCCGCTTCGGATCGTCGAACACACGCAATCCGCGTTCCTGCCCAAACGCCTTCAAATCGTCGCGTTCCTTCCGCGACAACGCGCCAGTCTTTGGAATCACGAACGCCACCACCGGCAGCTTGCCCGATCGCGGAAAGTCAGTGCCTTCGAACAAATGCTCGACGCGATAAAACGGCGGCAGGCGCAGCTCCGGCTTGTCGCTGCCATACGAACTCATCGCCTCGGCGTACGTCATCGACGGGAACGGAGTCTCGATCGGAAATCCCGCTACCTGAAACGCAGCTTTGACGAATGCCTCAACCGCCGTGAACACCGTACGTTCCTGCGGGAATGACATCTCGAGATCGATCTGCGTGAACTCCGGCTGCCGATCGGCCCGCAAATCCTCATCGCGGAAACAGCGGACGATTTGGAAATACTTCTCGAATCCGCTGACCATGAGGATCTGCTTGAAGATCTGCGGCGACTGCGGCAGCGCATAGAAATGACCCTGCTGCATACGCGATGGCACCAGGTAATCGCGTGAGCCCTCAGGCGTCGACTTCGTCATGAACGGCGTTTCGATCTCGAGGAAGCCGATGTCGTACAGCGCCTTGCGAATCGCCAGCGCGACGTTCGCCCGCAGAATAATATTGCGCTGCATCCGCGGCCGCCGCAGATCGACGTAGCGGTACTTCAACCGCACTTCTTCCTTCACATCGACGCTATCTTCCATCGGAAATGGCGGCGTGCGCGACTCGTTCAGGATCCACAATTTGTCGCACAGAATCTCGACTTCGCCCGTTGGAATCGCCGGATTGATCGTCTCCGCCGAACGCGATTCGACCACGCCCTCGACGGCGATCACGTACTCGAGCCCGAGCGTCTCGGCCTTCTTCAAAATTTCCGGAAACGCATCCTGCCGGAACAGCACCTGCGTAACGCCCTCGCGGTCGCGCAGATGGATGAAGATGACTCCGCCCAAATCGCGGCGGCGATGCACCCATCCCATCAGCAGCGCGCGTTGCCCGTTGTTGGCCGTACGCAGTTCTCCACAATGATGCGTGCGGCGTAGGTCGCCCAGGAAGTCGAGTGATGCGGTTTCCATGTTTCTTTTTCTAAAGCTCTCGTTTCTTGCGTTGGTACGCGGGCTCTCGGCGAGTGGCGTCTGGACAGGAAAAGGACGTTCCAGAAGCGGCGTCAGCGAGCGTAACGGGTGCGCAAAAAGAGGTGTGTGCGCACAGGCGCCAGTCCGTCATGCGCGCCTGAATTTTCATGCTAGCACGGCTACTGCGATGGCACCCGCTCCATCACCTGATAGTTCGCGTTGTGAAATACTTCGCGGTATTCGCCACCAAGACTCTTCTCGATGTTCTGATAGACTTCCGGATTTTTCCGCCTCAACTCATCGAGATGCTGCGTATAGTCGCCATTGAAGACGATCAGCCGCGCCTGCCTGTGCGTCAGCGCCCCGAGATTCGCATCGTCCCGCAAGCAGGTGTGGCAATCGAGTCCGAAATAAACTTCCGAGCCTCCGAACACGACCTCGCCCGGCCCCAGATGCGAATTCAGATAGGACTCCATCGGCGTATACAGCCGCTGCAAATTGCGTCCGCTCGCCGTATACGCTACGCTCGCGAGCCCGATCAGCAAACAGCATGCCTGCGCCACCGCCGACATCCGCGGAATGGCTGTTCCGCTCTGCCAGAGATGATGGATCGAAAGCGCCGCGAAGGCAGCCAGATACGGCAGCACATGCACTAGGTACCAGCCCTGCTTCGAACCCTCGAGCAGGACCAGCGTGAGCGACACCGCGCCGAACATCCAAAGAAGGACTCTCGCCTGCCGCCGCAATTCAGAAGAGAAAACGCAATAGAGCGTCGCGGCCACGAGCGCCAACGGCACCAGGACTTTCACCAGCTTCGCGCCATGCGCATTCTCGAGCGCATACGCCGACCAATACCGCATCATCTCCCCGCGGACCAGCCACACCGGCGTCATCGCATGCTGCCCGAGTCGCCCGGCCACGTTCCCGAAGAACTGCGTCTCGAACAAATCCGGAGCCTTCGCCACCCACAATCCCCAACCCATCGCCAGCACGCCATAACAAGCCGCGACGATCGCGAGATAGCTCCACCGCAGACGCGCACGATCCAGGCAAAGCACCAGCGCCAAGAGCGCCGCCACCGCCGCCAATCCCCCATTCGGATGGATCATCCCGCTCAACGCGCAGGCAATATTCGCCGCCGCCAAAGCCAACGCCAGCCGCCGTTCGCGCCAATGTAGATACGCCGCCAGAGCGGCCATCGCGAAGAACAAACTCATCAAGTCCGACCGGCCCCGCGACGATACCGTCAGGAACGCAAAATCGATCGCGAGCAGCAACGCCCCAAGCGCCGCGACCCGCTCTGGTATGAGCCGCCGCAACGCCAGGAACCACAATAGAACCGCTCCTGTTCCGCAAATCACCGAAAGCTCGCGCTGCACGTGCAATCCAAAGCCGAACACCTTGAACGCCCCCGCCTGCAGCACCATCCCCATCGGAGCCATCCAATAAAAGAACTGATCGACGCCACGCAGAACCGGAAATCCCACCGGCTCGAGCACCGGATCCCGCAGCGCGCCCGTCGAGCTCAGAAAGTGCGCAGGCACGCCATAGAAGCCCTCATCGTTCATGGGAAGGTTCGTCCACGCGAGCGTGGTCCCCATGATGAAATGCACCGCGCACGCGCACAGCACGATCAACCATGCGGTGCGATGCGAGGGCGTTGTCGGACTGCTATGGGAAGTCAATCTCTTATTATCCAACGCGGCTGATCCGCCTGACAATGCGGCGAAACCGGCACAGTGCGGGTCATAATCGAATCATGGGTCTTGCCTCCTCTCTTGTTCTTTGGGCTCTCCTCTCTCAATCGTCACCGGCGTCCTCACCCAAACCTCCCGCATTGCGTTTGGGAACCACCGTCACCCCCGTCGAGTATGCGCTCCGCCTGCGCCTCGATCCCAATCGCGACGATTTTTCAGGAGTCGTCAACGCGACCGTCGAAGTCCACGAGCCCGTCCGCGTGTTCTGGGTCAACTCCGGATCGAACTTGACCGTGAAATCCGCCGCACTCGAATCGAACGGCAAGAACTTCACAGCCAAAATCCTTCCCGGCGGCAAGGATTTTGCTGGCTTCGAATTCGAATCCGACATTCCGCAAGGCCACGCGAATCTGCACATCGAATACACCGGCAAAGTCGAGCTGAAGAGAAGCAACGGCCTCTTCCGCGGCAAATTCGGCGACGTCAATTACCTGTTCACCCAATTCGAACCGCTCGCCGCGCGCATGGCTTTTCCTTGCTTCGATGAGCCCGCCTTCAAAGTGCCGTGGCAAACCACTCTCGAGATCCCCGCCGCGCAAGAGGCCTTTTCGAACACTCCCGTTCAAACCGACGCGACGTTGTCGGGAATCCGCACCATCACGTTCGCGAAGACGAAGCCGATCCCCAGCTACCTGGTGGCCTTCGGTGTTGGACCTTTTGAAGCCGTCGATGCCGGAACCGCCGGCCGCAAGAAGACTCCCATCCGCATCATCGTCCCTCGTGGACGCGCCGCCGACGCCGAGTACGCACGCCAGGTCACGCCCATCATCCTCGATGCACTGGAAAAATATTTCGACGTTCCCTACCCGTACGAAAAACTCGATGAAATGGCCGTCCCGCTGCTCGGCGGAGCCATGGAAAACGCCGGCCTCGTCACCTACACATCCGAACTAATCCTCACTCCTCCGAGAGTCGATACCATCGGACGCCAGCGCAATTTCTTCATCACCGCGGCCCATGAACTCGCGCATCAATGGTTCGGCGACCTGGTCACGATGTCCTGGTGGAACGACACGTGGCTCAACGAATCCTTCGCGACTTGGATGGAAAGCCAGATCACCGACCGCGTCCATCCCGAATGGCGCAACCGCGTCGACGAGATCGACGGACACCTGCAAATCATGCAGCAGGACTCCCTCCTGTCAGCCCGCCGCGTGCGTCAACCGGTTGAATCCGACGACGACATCGAGAACTCATTCGACGGCATTACCTACATCAAAGGCGGCGCCGTGATCCGCATGCTCGAAACCTGGATGGGCGAAAGAGCCTTTCAGAAGGGCGTCCACTATCACATGACGCACCACCAGTTCGGCAGCGCCACCGCCGAGGACTTCCTTGCATCACTCGCGACCGCGACCAAGCTGCCCGTCGGCTCCGCGGCCATTTCGTTCATCTCCCAAACCGGAGTTCCACAAGTCGACGTCGCGCTCGACTGCTCCGGTCCACAGCCGCTCGTCAAGCTCAGTCAAAAGCGCTTCCTGCCGCTCGGCACAGAAGCTCCGCAAGACCGGCTTTGGAAAATTCCCGTCTGCGTGAAGGACTCCGCCGGCCACGAATGCGCCCTGCTCGACGAAAAGGAATTCTCGCTTCCCTTGAAGCACGCGAAAGGATGTCCCACGTGGATCCTCGCGAACCCCGGCCTCGGCGGCTACTATCACGTCCGCTATTCGGATGGACTGCTCAATCAACTAATTGCCAAGGAATTCGATCATCTCGACCTCGGCGAGCGCGTCGCGTTACTGGGCGACACCTCGGCCCTTGCGGCATCCGGCACCGTCAAGCCGTCGCAGGCGCTCACGCTTGCGGTCCACGTCAAGAATGCGCCCGAGCATGAGCTCATCGACACCGCGATCGCCACCGTCCGATCGATCGACATCATGGTCACACCGGAGCTGCGGCCTCATTATGAACGCCTCGTCCGCACCATGCTCGGCGCACGCGCGCATGAGCTCGGCTGGTTGAACAAAGATGGCGAACCGGAAGAGACGCGGCTGCTGCGCAACTCGATCGTTCCCTTCGTCGCCGAAGCCGGCGAGGATCCGGAACTGATCGCACAAGCCAAGGATCTCGCTGCAAAATGGCTCACCGATCACAACGTAATTCCTAGGGACATCACGTGGTCGGTGTTGACGATCGCCGCTCGCGATGGTGACCGCGCGATGTTCGACCGCCTGGTCAATGCGGCCAAGAGCGAGAAGGATCGTGTCGCTCGCGAGCAGATTCTGAACGCGCTCGGACGCTTCCGCAATCCCGATCTGATCCGCGCCGCCGAAGAGCTCTACCTGACCGGCGATCTCGACTCTCGCGAGACATGGCCTCTTCTGTTCGCCGGCATCCGCGAGCCCGCGGCGCGCCGTTTTCCATTCGATTTCGTGAAAGGCCACATCGATCAAGTGGAAAAGCGATTAGCCTCCGGCATCACCGGCGGCGAAGGCAACAGCGCCGTCATCGGAGTCGCCAACGGCTTCTGCGACGAATCCGGCAAAGCCGAAGCCGAAGCGTTATTCGGCTCCCGCGCGGCCAAATACACCGGTGGTCCACGGACGCTCGAGCAGACGCTCGAACGGATCCATCAGTGCGCCGCTCGTAAGCAAGCGAACTCGCCGGATGTTGCCGCGTTCCTGAAGAACTACTGATCTCGGCGAATCCACTCTCCGGCCTTCCTCCGTATCGGGTGATGAAGAGGAAGAACGAAATGAGAATCACTGCTTACGCTTTTTTGACTCTGGCATCGCTCGCCCTGCCGGCGCCCGCCGCCGCCGCATCCAAAACGATGCTCTCGCTATACAAAGTCGATTTCGGAAAGCTGCCTGCATTCACGGCCGCTTTCAACACCGCGATCGCCCCAGCCCTCGATCAACTCCTCGCCGACGGAGTGATTCAGAGTTACGGAGTCGACAACGACGTCCTACACATCCCCGGCCAACCAAACGTGACCGCCTGGATCACAGCCGCAACCTACGGCGACATACAAAAAGCCGAGGACGCCACCTGGGCAGCCGTCTACGCACATCCCTCTGAAGCGAAGGTGCTCCTCGAAAGTTCCGACATGTCGGCCCACGAGGATCTGATACTCGAAACCGTTTCGAGCGTAAGTGGCAAGGTTCCCGCAGGCGTCAAGCCATTCCGCAGCGTGTTCCTGTTCAAGCTGAAGCCCGGCAGCAGCGAGTCAGAATGGTACAAACTCGGCGCCAAGTACTACAAACCCCTGTACGAAAAGCTGGTGAAGGACGGTGTTGTTTACAGCTACGAAGTACTGGCGCAAGCGATGCACACACAAGATCCTGGCAACACATGGGTCTTCGTCCTGATTCCTGACATGGCCGCCCTTGACAAGATCGACGCCGCGTTTGAAGCAGCGATGAAATCAATGACTCCGGCGCAGAGTTCGATCATGGAGAAGTCGATTCTCAATCTAAGCGACGACGCCGCGCATCGCGACCACCTGATGCGGGCGATTGTGTTCAAGTCGAAATAAACTGAAAAATAGCGAACTGCAGATGCTTCTTTGTTGCCCGTGTTGACATAGAAAGGATTCTGCTGGCAACAAGCCAAGCCTGAGTTTCTACGACGCCAGGCGACGCCGGGTTAGTGCCGCACGCGGGACCCGTCGATAACCAGTCCGCGTATGCTGCGAAGGCACGCGAGCCGAAACATCCATAACGTGTTATGTTTGCCTCGTCAGAGGAATCTGTGGGTCACTGATACGGTCGAATGGTACCGGGAAGGTCGGCTCGCGTAGCCGGGCGAACCCTGGCGCCGTTGGGGCGTCGGCCTTTTTCGTAGCCAGTTGCCTTTTGAACCAGTTTGAACTCCCCGGTAAATGCTACGCCGTTACACAGGATCTTCGGGCCGAAGCCAGATCTCATTGTCGGGCGTTATGCGACCAAATGCCTGCGAGTGAAGCCAGTCTCTCTACCCTACGCGACTAACCGCCGTCTGTCGCGCCCGGAGCGATGAGGCGTCTCAGCGCGTCGTTCTGCAACCCCGAAAGGCACCGAGGCGACAAAGCTGCCGCCGTACACCGGCGCCATCTTCTTCGCGTTCCATTCTGCATGACCAAAGTGGTAGCGGTGAGCCGTGCCCACCGCGCTATCGGCTACCCGCAGCTTGCTGTATCCTATACGAGGATGAAAATTCAACGGCTTGCTAAGAACGGCATAAACAGCGCGGTAATAGGGTGTTGTTTATTTTCCGCCTTAGCGGCCGGCCAGACCTTTCGCCCGGACATTCCGCGCGCTTGGGAGGATGGCAACGTCGTGGACTTCCAGGTCCCACTCGCACAGCGGGATCGTTCTCCGCGCTTCCTCAATTCCAGGGAGTACTACGCCCTGAATGTTCGCCCTATTTATCGGACGTACCCAGTGTATGCGCCGCACCGCGAGCCTGCCGGGTACATGGAGGCGCTCAGGCAGAAGGACCCTGAGATTGTTTTCGACGCTTCCAAACTGCGTACGAAGCAGGATTGGATCAACGCCGGCGAGTTGGTCTTCGATTCGTCCCCCTTCCCGGGAGACCCCGCATCACCCTTGCAGCAGGCCATGGTAGCCGCGTCGCCCGCAACGCGCGACGGAGTGATTCCGTTCTTCCGTTACGTCATTCGTAAGAAGGGCGTGGTCGAGATAGGTAGCGGGACGTCGTGCCTTGGGTGCCATACACGCGTGATGCCGGGTGGCTCGGTTATTAAGGGTGCGCAAGGCAGCCTCCCTCTTGGCCAGATCTTCGCGTCGATGGCTGCCGTCACCATACGGGTCCGGTGGACCCTGTTCGGCGCGCCCTGGCTGGTTAGCCGCGAAGAATTCGACAAAGTCGGTATTGATGAATATGCGCGCCGGAATGCAGCCATGCAGCCCGGTGTACAAGGGAGGCACGGCACGAGCGACGTGTCACCTTCCAAAGTTCCGTCGTTGATCGGATTGCAGGACATCAGGTATCTCGATTCAACGGGCCTGATGCCCCACCGAAGCATAGGTGATCTGATGCGCTATGCAATTGTGAACTACGGACTTGATATCACGGCCCACTACGGCGATTTTCAGCCCTCGCCAGTATCCGCTGGATTTGCGGAAAATGGCACTCGGTTCGATGACAACCAACTCTACGCCTTGGCCCTCTATATTTACTCGCTAAAGCCTCCTCCCAATCCTAATCGTATGAACGAGCAGGCGGTCGCTGGGGAACACGTGTTTCAGCAACAAGGCTGTACCGGGTGCCATACGCCCCCTTTTTACACCAACAACAAGCTGACCGCTGCGCAGGGCTTCACGGTTCCGGACGATCTTCGTCGGACCCTCGACATTCTGGACGTATCTGTTGGAACCGATCCAATTCTTGCGATGCAAACCCGGCGGGGAACTGGATTTTACAAGGTTCCCTCGCTACGGGGTGTATGGTACCGGAACGGCTTTGGTCACAGTGGTCAAGCGGAAACCCTGGAGGAATGGCTCGACCCGGAGCGCTTGCGAGACGACTATGTGCCGCATGGCTTTCACCTTGGTTCCGGGCCTATCAAAGGACATGAATTTGGACTAAAGTTATCCCACAACGACAAAGAGGCTCTGATCGCCTTTTTAAAGACCCTGTAGATTTGCTTTTTGTCGCGCGGCAGAAATTCCGCTACGGCGTTCGCGTGACTGCTTGCGGTGGCGCTTCTTGCAAAACATATCTCGCAGTGTTGCGTCGAGTTGGCAAGCCGCAGATATTCAGTCCAAAAATAAAGCTCGCTGGGGTGCCCGCGACCATGGCCTTGATTTCAGAGCTGCTGCAAAGCTCTGTCGTAAAGGCTTCAGCGGTATCCCTTCCGCTGCATTGTCCTTGAATGGTCCGGCGCTGTCAATCCACATTAGCGGATTTTTTGCTGCTTGACGAAGTGCGGGGTACGGAGCGTACCCAGTTAACTCCAACCGGAGCTGCCGCAATTTGGTGTGCGGGTTTGTGACACGCGGTCAACGACGCAGCGTTTACTAACCCAAGTTGACGAGAAGTCGCCGATGCTGAGACTGGCCAGAGCTGTGGAGGATTACTCCTCCCTCGTTGCCCAGTGTTTACCCATCCCGCGGCCCCCGCCGTGGTTCAATGTGGTGCTCTCAGAACCCTCGATTACGATCCTTGGCGATCCCCCCAAAGGGGCACACCTTATCGGGGTGTAAACGCGAACTGAGCATCGCAGCGGTTTATGGTAGAGGTTTCGCCACCGCACCATGGAACTGATCACGATCTTAACACCGCTGCCGCCGTTTCCAGGGTTTTGTCTATCACCACGCCCATTTCGGTGCCGACAAGAAGAGCATCGAAGTCGCCGTGCGACCGCGCAAGGGTTCGACGGCGGTTTGCTCGCGCTGCCATCAACCGGCGCCCGGCTATGACCAACTTGCCGAACGCCGCTTCGAGTTCATTCCTCTCTGGGGGCTTTTTGTCTTTCTGCTGTACACCATGCGGCGCGTCGATTGCGGCCCTTGCGCCGCCGTGGTCGTCGAAGAGGTTCCTTGGGGCGAAGGAAAACGCACCTTGACGAAAGCCTATATGCTGTTTCTGGCGCGCTGGGCACGCCACCTTTCCTGGAAGGAAACCGCCGAGGCGTTCCACACTTCATGGGAAAAGGTTTTCGACGCCGTAGAACACGTCGTCACTTTTGGGCTAGTGCACCGGACGTTCGGCCAAATCGACGCCACCGGCGTCGACGAGATCCAGTACGCCAAAGGTCACAAATACGTCACGCTGGTTTACCAGATCGATCTGGATGTTACCCGCCTGCTTTGGGTTGGCAAGGAAAGAACCATCGAATCCTTCCAGGGATTCGTCACCGTCATTGGCGAAGAAATCGCCTCGAAGATCGTCTTCGTCTGTTCCGGCATGTGGGAGCCATACCTGAAGGTCATCCGCGAGCGATGCTCCGAGGCCCTGCATATCCTCGACCGCTTCCACATCGGCGCCAAAACGAACAAGGCCCTCGATGAGGTCCGCGCCGGCGAATCGCGCCGTATGGCCAGCGAGGGCCTCACCCCTGTGCTGAAGAAATCGCGCTGGCTGCTGCTGAAGCGTGAAGAAAATCTGAAAATCGAACAGCGCTTCCGGCTACGCGATCTGCTCCCGTACAATCTGAAAACCGTCCGCGCTTACCTTCTGAAGGAAGCCTATCAGCAGCTCTGGGACTACAACTCTCCAGCCTGGGCCGGAAAGTTCCTTGATGAATGGTGTCGTCAGGTGATGCGCTCCCGCATCGAACCCATGAAGAAGAAGATCGCCCGGTCACTACGGGAACACCGCGAACTGATTCTCAACTATTTCCGCGCACAAAAGCTGCTTTCCAGCGGCGTTGTGGAGGGTCTGAACAACAAAGCCAAAGTCACTATGAGAAAATCCTACGGATTCCGTACCTTCCGCTGCCTTGAACTCGCC
>DASXZC010000622.1:0-7880 GCA_036502165.1 Bryobacteraceae bacterium | reverse complement strand
GCTCATCCTGTTCCTGTGGGCCAAACGATGGAACATACAACCAGCGAACGAACTGAAGCAGCCACAGCCCGCTCGACCGCTCGCCGTTACGAACTGATCGTCGTCCTCGTCGCGGCGCTCATTTATTTGGGAACCATCGTGAGTCCGCCGGCATTGATGGATGACGTCGATGCGGTGCAGGCACAGATTGCGCGCACGATGCTCGACTCGGGCGACTTCGTTACGGCGAAACTCGATGGCATCAAATATCTCGAGAAGTCGCCGCTGATCTATTGGATGATGGCGGGCTCGTACGCGATCTTCGGCGTCCACGATTGGTCCGCGCGGATCCCCGTGGCGCTGAGTTCGATCTTCCTCGCCTGGCTCGTGTTCCGTATGGGATTGTGGGCTTTTTCAGCGAAAGTGGGTCTCTATAGCGGACTCGTCGTGGGAAGCTGCATCGGCCTGTTTCTCTTCACGCGCATTCAAATTCCGGATGTGACGCTGACCGCGACGATCGCACTCGCGTTGTGGAGTTTTCTGCGCGCGCTCGATGAGGAGGAGCCGCATCCGCGAAATTGGGCGTGGCTGATGTGCGCCGCGATGGGGACCGGATTGCTACTGAAGGGCTTGATCGCACTGCTGTTCCCGCTCGCGGCGGGGTTCCTCTATCTCATCTTCACCAGGCAATTGTTCTCGAAAAAGACGTGGCAGCGGTTGCATCCGTTCACCGGGACATTGATCGCATTGGCGATCGCCGCGCCGTGGCACGTACTGGCGACCCTGCGGAATCCGCCATATTTTGACCTGACATTTCGCGCCGAGCCGAAGCCGTTCTCGACCGCGGATTATCGGGGCTTTTTCTGGTTTTACTTCATGAACGAGCACGTGCTGCGGTTCCTGAATCGACGATGGCCGATCGACTACAACACAGTGCCGCGCGCGTTGTTCTGGATCTTCCACCTGCTGTGGTTGTTCCCTTGGAGTGCGTTCATCGCCGGAGTGTTCGGCCTCACTTATAAGCCCGACACTCGCGCGGGGCGGATGCGACTCTTATGCTTGTGCTGGGTCGGATTCGTTCTCGTGTTCTTCACGTTCTCGACAACGCAGGAATATTATTCGATGCCTTGCTATCCGGCGTTGGCGCTGCTGCTCGGATGCGCGATGGCGGAACTCAACGGACGCTCCGCGCGCTTCGGACGCTGGGCACTGATCGCAGTCACGGGCTTGGCTGCAGTTGCGGTAACCGTCATTCTACTGCATGTCCAAAGCATGCCCGCGGAGGGCGACATCTCGCACGCGCTGACATCGAATCCTGATGCATACACGCTGTCGCTCGGACACATGGAGGATCTGACGCTCGATTCATTTGCGTACCTGCGGCTGCCGTTGGGTATCGCTGGAATTGCGTTTCTGATCGGGCTGTATGCGGCGATTCGTTGGCGCGGGACGCGGCTCTATTTGGGATTGGCGGCGATGATGATTGTCTTCTTCCATGCCGCCCGCATCGCGATGATCACGTTCGATCCGTATCTCGGATCGAAGCCGCTTGCGGAGGCGATCGCTGCTGCGCCGGCGGGTGAGTTGATCGTCGACGATCAGTACTACGCGTTCTCGTCGGTGTTCTTTCACACGAACCGAACGGCGCTGTTGCTGAATGGACGCGTCAACAATTTGGAGTATGGATCGTATGCGCCGGGGGCTCCGGAGGTGTTCATCGACGATGCGGGATTCGCGCAACGTTGGGGCTCTGATCAGCGCTATTATCTGTGCGTCGAAGAGCCTCGCGTCGCTCCGATTGAGAAGCTCGTCGGCAAGCCGTCGATGCATCTGATCAAAGCGAGCGGCGGCAAGTTCGTGTTTACGAATCATGCGGATTGAAATCGACGCAACATCGCTGCTGCTGCGCTCGGCGGGGATCAAGAACTACACGTATCATTGGATCCGGCATCTGCAGGCGGCGGCGCGTACGGGGGATCGAGTGACTGCGTTTCCCTTCCTCGGCGAGCTCGGCGATTTGAATCATGACGGTTCGAATCTGGGCCGCACTGGGACTCTGTGGAGGATCGCAACGTTGTACGCGGCGAACAATCTTCCTCTGATGGATTCGCTCGTGCGCGGCGCGGACGTGTTTCATGCATCGAACCAGATCCGCAAGCCGCCCGAGCGCACTCCGCTAACAGCTACGGTTCATGATTTGACATGCTGGCTGATGCCCGAGTTGCACACCGAGGCGAACGTACGTGCTGATAAGAGCTTCGCGGACCATGTGCTGAAACGCGCGCGGGGATTGATCGCGGTGTCTGAAAACACGCGCCGCGATGCGGTTCAGATGCTGAACGTGAAGCCGGAATCCGTGCGGACGATCTACTCGGGCATCCCTGAGACGTTCTTCGATGCGGAACCCGCTCCAAAACAGAAGCCGTATATCTTGTTTGTGGGAACGATCGAGCCGCGCAAGAACCTGGACGTGCTGCTTGATGCGTACGCGGCGCTTCGCGACGATCTCAAGCTGGCCTTTGATCTGATCGTCGCGGGTCCTGCAGGGTGGGCCTCGACGAAGACGATGGCACGGCTGCGATCGAAAATTCCCGGCGTCGTATATCGCGGCTACGTCGCGGAGAAAGACCTTCCAGGCCTGACCGCCGCAGCGTCTGTGTTCGCTTATCCGTCCTTATATGAGGGCTTCGGATTTCCGGTTGCGCAAGCCATGGCGGCTCGCGTTGCGGTGCTGACTTCGAACACCTCATGTCTCCCTGAAATCGCCGGACCGGGCGCGCTATGCGTAGATCCGCGAAGCCCGGAAGAGATTACGCGTGGGCTTGAAACGCTGCTAGAAAGCGCGATTCTGAGAGATCGTCTGGGCCGCGCGGGGCGTGAGTTCGCGGAGCGATACCGGTGGGGAGCCTGCGCCGCACAGAGTTGGGACTTCTTCCGTCAAATCGCCGGTAGTTGATCTATGCTTCGATCGTTTGCGTAAACAGCGCCGAGCCCGCGAGGTCGCGCAGGACGACCGTCATCGCGCGCGACTTCGGATCAATTTCCACTTCACCGAAGAACTGCATGCCGGCCGAGGGCGCGAGGTTTCCCTGGCCTTTTGGCGGGCATTTCTGATACTTCACTTCGATGCCGAAGGTGTTGTCAGTAACGTTCGGTCCAAACGTACCGGCATGCAGCGGACCGGATACGAACTCCCAGAACGGCAGGAAATCAGTGAACTGCGCCTTCTCAGGATTGAAGTAGTGGGCGGCGGTGTAGTGGATATCGGCCGTTAGCCACACGGTATTGCGGATGTTGCGCTGCTTCATGAAGCGCAGCAATTCGGCGATTTCGAACTCACGGCCGAGCACCGGGCCGTCGCCGTTTGCGCTGTTCTCGAAAATCGTGCGGCCCTCCGCATCCTTGCCGTCGGTCACCAGAACGCCGAGCGGCATGTCGGATGCGATCACTTTCCACGCCGCTTTCGACGCGGCCAGTTCGCGCTTCAACCAATCGATCTGCGCGGCGCCGAGATACACGGTTTCGCCACTCGGATCCGTCTGGCGATTGTAGTTGTTCGCGGCGCGGTACGAGCGCATGTCGAGCATAAACATGTCGAGCAGCGGACCATACGCGATCTTGCGATAGATGTTCGAGCCGCGCGGGATCGGCGAATATTCGAGGAAAGCTTGCCGCGAACGCGCCGCAATTTTGCGGATATCCTTCTCGCGATAGCGATTGTCGGCAGACAGGTCGCGGCCGGGCGACCAGTTGTTCATGACCTCGTGATCGTCCCACTGCCAGACCTGCGCGACTTCCGATTGAAACTGGCGGATGTTGTCATCGAGCAGGTTGTAGTGATAGTTGCCGCGGAACTCGTCGAGGGTCTCGGCTACTTTCGATTTGGCTTCGGTGATGACGTTCTTCCAGATCGTGCCGTCGGGAAGTTTGACTTCCGCATGGATCGGAACGTCCGCATAAATCGTGTCGCCGGAATGAATGAAGAAATCGGGTTCGCGACGGCGGACGGCATCGAAGCCGCGCATGCCTCCCCAATCTTTATTGATGCCCCAGCCTTGGCCCGCAACGTCGCCGGACCATGTGAAGCGGACCTTCGACGGCTGAGCAGGAGC
Organism: Bryobacteraceae bacterium; assembly: GCA_036502165.1. Lineage (GTDB taxonomy): Bacteria > Acidobacteriota > Terriglobia > Bryobacterales > Bryobacteraceae > F-183. The sequence goes on along the minus strand of DASXZC010000622.1, from coordinate 3,789 downwards.
GGTGATGAAATGGCCGCGCGCAGGCTCACTCAACTCGCGCGAAGACGATTCGAACTGGACTTCATAGAGGATCCGTTGACCGGCGGGAAGATGAGTCAACGGAAGCTTCAAAGTGAAGTCGGAGTCGGGAGTGGCGAAATCGTTGCTAACGACGCGGTGCCGCTCGCCACGTTCCGACGTGCGCCAATTCACAATCATTCGCGATGGGCGATCGGTGCGCGACCAGATCATCGCGCCTGTGGACGACGGCTCGCCGGACATCACACCTGAAACAATTTGAGGGCGGTTGCCTTGCGCGATCAGCGGCGCGGCCACGCCAGCCGACAATGCAGTAGCCAGGAACTCGCGACGGGTTTTCATTCCATCTCCATTGTGCGCCCGTCACATGACAACTGTGTTGTCACCGTTTGAGGACGGGCTGCCGCGGTTTCCCTTTTCTACGGGAAACGTCGCGCTGGCGATCGACGTAGGCGAAGAACGCAGCGCCAGCAATCACCGCGACCAGGTAGCCGATGAGATCGAGGCGGAACGTGACGCGATCGCCAGGCGACGCGGTCAGCGCGAGAACCGACAGGATCACGCCGCCGATGATTGCCAGCGCCACCAGGATCCACGCGATCGTTGGCGTATATTTCGTCCCAGCCTGAGAACGACCCGGTTCTTTACTTCCCAATTCCATCTTGCCAATTACTTCCTACTTCAGAAATTTCTACGCGTCGAAATCGAGCTCCGCTTCCGCCGCGGGCAGAATGTCCTTGTCGCTGGCGAACCAGACATAGAGCGTCGGCAGCAGAAAAATACTCATCACCAGCACGGCCATCAGTCCTCCGACAATCACGATGGCGAACGGCCGCTGCGAATCGGAACCGATGCCGTGCGACGTAGCCGCCGGCACAAGACCGAGCGACGCCACGAGCATGGTCATCAGGATCGGACGGAAGCGCAAAACCGCGCCATCCTCGGCCGCGTCGAGCACCGTGTGGCCGCGTGAGCGTAGCTGGTTCATGTACTCGACCATGATGACGCCGGTCTGCACGGAGACTCCGAAGAGGGCGAGAAATCCGACGCCGGATGAGACGCTAAAATTCGTGTTCGTGAACAGGAGCGCCAGCAGCCCTCCGACGGGCGCCATGGCGACGTTCATCAGGACGAGCCCCGCCCACTTCACCGAATTGAACATCGTATAGAGGATGAAGAAAATGAACAGCAGCGTCATCGGGATGATCAACATCAGGCGACGCTGGGCGCGCTGCTGGCTGGCATACTCGCCGGCCCAGTTGATCGTGTAGCCTTGCGGCAGTTTGACCTGCGTGCTGACCTTCCTGATGGCCTCTTCGACCGTGCTTCCAAGATCGCGGCCGCGGACGCCGTACTTGATGGCGACATAGCGCTGACTGCCTTCCCGATAAATTTCAGAGGCGCCGTCGACGGTCTGCACGCGCGTGAGTTGCGCGAGGGAAACGCGCTCCCCACTCGGAGATAACAGGCGGATGTTTTCGATCGCCTCCGGCGTGTTGCGGTACTGCGGAAGATAGCGGAGCACCAGGTCGTAGCGCTGTTCACCTTGCAATACCTGGCTCAACGCACTGCCGCCGACGGCGGTCTGAATGGCGTCCTGAATATCGGCGGCATTGATCTGGTAGTGCGCCGCGCGGTCGCGATCCACGCTGAAGTTCAAATTCGGCTGGCCGATGACGCGGAATAGTCCGAGGTCTTCGACGCCCGGAATGGTGCGCATGACATCGATGATCTTCTGCGCGGTGGCTTCGAGCGTCCGCAGATCGGTGCCGTAGAGCTTGACCGCCAGTTCGCCCTTGACACCGCTGACGGCTTCTTCCATGTTGTCGGCGATCGGTTGCGAAAAGTTCCAGTTCACCCCCGGGACCTTCTCGAGTTCCTTGTCCATGGCGGCGATCAGCTCGTCTTTGTTCTCGTGAAAGATCGGACGCCATTCTTCCTTGGGTTTTAAGTCGACGAAGTATTCGGTGTTGAAGAAGCCGGTCGTGTCGGTGCCATCATCAGGGCGACCAACTTGGCTGGTGCACTGCGGCACTTCTGGAAACGAGCACAGCAGAATCCGAGTCTTGTTCGCGAGCGCGATTCCCTCGGTTTGGCCAGTCGATGGGGCGAGCGTGCCGCGGACCCAGATGGCTCCTTCATCGAGATGAGGGAGGAACTCGGAACCGATGCCACGGCTGAGAACGAGAGTCCCCGCGAGGATCACGACTGCGGCAGTCGCGGTAGCCCAACGAAAGCGGATGGCGGCTCCCAAGGCCTTGCCGTACATGCGCGTCAGCAGGCCCATCAAGGGGTTGTGCCATTCCTTCGTGCCCTTCGGATACACGACGGCCGCAATCACAGGGCCGATGAACATCGAGTAGATCAAGGCTCCGAGCAACGCGAACGCGACGGTCCACGCCATCGGTTTGAACAAGCGTCCCTCGACTGCTTGCAACGTGAAGATCGGAAGGTAGGCAGTGATGATGATGGCGATCGAATAGAACACCGGCCGCTGCACCTCGTGCGCGGCGCGCCGGATTTTCTGGCTGACAGTTTCGTCGGCAACCGGCACTTTATGCGACAACAGGCGCACAATGTTCTCGATCATGACGACGGCACCTTCGACGATCATTCCGAAATCGAGCGCTCCGAGCGAGAGAAGGTTCGCAGGAATTCCCGCGATTTGCAGGCAGATCGATGCGAACAGCAACGCGAACGGAATCGTCAGAGTGACGATCAGCGCTCCGCGGATGTTGCCAAGGAACAGGAACAGAATCACCGAGACCAGCACGATTCCTTCGGTCAGGTTGTGCAGCACCGTGTGCGTCGTCAAGTGCATCAGATCGCTGCGGTCGAGGAACGGAACCACCGTCACGCCGGGGGGCAGAATGCCATGATTCAGCTCGTAGACCTTCTGATGAACCGCCGTCAAAGTCGAGTCGGATTCGGCGCCCTTGCGGAGCAGCACGATCCCCGAAACCACATCGTCGTTGTCGATGACCTTTCCATTCGACACATGCCGCGCACGGGCGAACTGTCCCAGTCGCACTTTGGAACCTTGCTGCACCGTGGCGATGTCGCGGATGCGAAGCGAGGCGCCGTTCTTCGTCGTGAGAACCGTATTCTGGATGTCCTGAACGTCGGTGACGAGGCCGACTTCACGGACGTTGATCTGCTGCGAGCCGACTTCGATGAAGTTGCCGCCGCCGTTGACGTTGTTGTTCGCGAGTTGCTGCTCGACTTGGCCGAGGCTGAGTCCGTAGGCGATGAGCTTATTAGGATCGATGCGCACCTGATACTCGCGCGTGGGGCCGCCGAAGCTCGCCACGTCGACGACGTTCGGCACGGATTTAAAGGCCTTTTCGACGACCCAATCCTCGAGCGACTTCAAGTCCATGACATCGAAGCCGGGGTTCGTGCTGTGCAGGGTGAAGAAATAAATTTGGCCGACGGGACTCCAATCGGTGCCGATTTGCGGCTGCAGTCCTTGCGGCAAAACGACCTGCGTCAGACGTTCGACGACCTTCGCGCGATTCCAATCGTTGACCGAGTCGTCGTCGAAAACCATGGTGACGCTCGACAATCCGGCGAGCGATACCGACCGCAGATTCTGCAGGTGCGGAATTCCGTTCATGGTGATTTCGATGGGAATCGAAACCTGCTGCTCGACTTCTTCGGCCGCGCGGCCGGGCCACTGCGTAATGATCGTGACGTAGTTGTTCGCGACGTCCGGATACGCTTCGACGGGCAGATTATGGAACGCAATGCCGCCCCAAATGAACAGCAGCA
>DASXZC010000621.1:0-7770 GCA_036502165.1 Bryobacteraceae bacterium | reverse complement strand
AAACGCAATGCAAAATCTGAACGACCTCGACACGCACGTCGTCGATTCGATCGCGGACTACATGCGCAAAATCGCGATCCATCCAGGCTGCACGAAGATCGGCTGCAACAGCATTCTCGAGCGCGGCTTGGCAACACTCTACAGGATGCGGACGGAATCTATTCGTCCCGGCAGCCCGCCGATCCTGCGATTGCGCCAACAGTTCCACACGCGGGGAAATCGAAATCGGACCTCGCGCCATCAGGCGCAACATCCCACTTGACGCGCAACGTTGCTCGACCCGATCTGGAAACCACATAGGCCCACGGAAATAAACGAATGGACTCAGGAAATCGAAACGCAATGCAAAATTTGAACGGTCTCGACATGCACCCCGAGGAGTTCCGCGAACTCGCTCATCACGCCGTCGACTGGATCGCCGACTACATGCGCGACATCCGCCATTATCCGGCCGTCTCACGCATCGAGCCCGGAGCGTTGATCGACTCATTGCCGCACGATGCGCCCGAAACCCCAGAGCCGATGGCGGCCATCCTCGCGGACTTCGAGCGCCAGATCATCCCGGCCATTACGCATTGGAATCATCCGCGTTTTCACGCCTATTTCTCGGTGTCGGCTTCAGGCCCCGGCGTACTCGCCGAGATGTTGACGGCCGCGTTGAACGTCAACGGCATGCTGTGGAAGTCGTGCCCCGCCGTCACGGAACTCGAGCAAGTGACACTCGACTGGCTTCGTCAATGGATTGGTTTGGCCGAAGACGACAAGTGGTTCGGCATCATCTACGACACCGCTTCGATCTCGACGATGCACGCCATCGCCGCGGCGCGCGAATTAGCGGACCCCACCACGCGCACCGAAGGAGGCTCGCGCAACCTGACGATGTACTGCTCTGAACAAGCGCATTCTTCGATCGAAAAAGGCGCCATCTCGATCGGCCTCGGACAGCACAACGTCCGCAAGATCGGACTCGACGACGAGTTCCGCATGCGTCCCGATCTGCTCGAGCAGGCGATCGAAAAGGATCTCGCGGATGGCAAAAAGCCCTTTTGCATCGTCGCCGCGATCGGCACGACAGCAACGACCAGCGTCGATCCCGTCCCCGCGATTGCCGACATCGCAAAGAAGCACAACGCGTGGCTTCACATCGATGCCGCCTACGCCGGCCCCGCCGCGATCGTGCCCGAGCTGCGCCATCATTTCGCGGGGTGGGAGCGGGGCGATTCGATCGTCCTGAATCCGCACAAATGGCTCGCGACTCCGATCGATGTCAGCGTCTTCTATACGAGACATCCCGATATTTTGAAGCGCGCCTTTTCCCTGATCCCCGACTATTTGAAAACGCAAGAGGATTCGAAAGTCGTGAATTACATGGACTACGGCGTCCAACTCGGCCGCCGTTTCCGTGCGTTGAAGTTATGGTTTGTGATGCGCTATTTCGGACGCGAAAAGCTAGCCGCGATGATCCGCGAGCACGTGCGCCTCGCGCAATTGTTCGCCGAGTGGGTGCGGGCGGATGATCGATTCGAAGTCGCCTCGCCAGTACCGTTCTCCCTCGTGAATATCCGATTGAAGTCCGCAAGCGATGCCGCGAATGTGGATCTGATGAATCGAGTAAACGAATCAGGCGTAGCGTTCTTGTCGCCTGTAGTTCTACGCGGCAAGACGTGCCTCCGCATCGCGATCGGAAACATCAAGACGACTGAGGAAGACATGAAAGCGACGTGGGACGCGATCCAGTCGGCGGCAAGCGGCTTGTCGTAGCTCTTTACTCGAGAAACCGCTCGAAACACCGTTCGACCTCGTGCGTGAGAAAGTCGCCTCGTTTGGAGGCGTCTTCGCCCAGCGTCACCTCTTCAACGAACCGGGCATCCTCTTCGAGGTATTGTTCAACGACGTCCTGAAGAAGCTGCGCTGGATCTCGGCCCTGCCTGGCAGCCGAGCGGATCACTCTCGCTTTGAGTTCGCGCGGAAAGTGGACTTCCTCTGCGTGCTCCTACGGCGTCGTCACCCCGCCACCCTTCGCTTTCGCCGCCTCCACCATCGCCGCGACATCCGCGAGCAGCTTCTTCGCGTCATACACGATCCCATCTTTGATCGTGTATTTCACGCCGCCCACGCGCTCCGTATTGCCCGTCTTGTCGTTCAACTTCATCCACCCAGTGCCATACAGCACCTTCAAATTCTCAATCGGATTCTGATCGACGACGACCAGGTCGGCCAACAACCCCGGACGCACGATTCCGAATTCGATCGGCTTGCCCTTCGGCTCATGCAACGCCTGCGCTCCGTACAGAGTCGCCGAACGGATCACTTCCAACGGATGGAATCCGGCCTCGCGCAACAGCTCGAGTTCCTCGATGTACGAGAACCCGTACAGCTTGTATATGAAGCCCGAGTCCGTGCCGGTCGTCACGCGCCCGCCGCGATTCTTGTAGTCGTTGATGAACGACATCCAGACCTGATAGAACTTCTTCCAGTTGTACTCGTCTTCCGTCGTCCAGTAATACCAATACGCTCCGTGATTCTCGCGGCTCGGCTCGAAGAAATTCCACAACGACGGCAGCGTATATTTCGACTGCCATTCGGCGGTGCGCGCGCGCATCAAGTCGCGGCCCGCAAGATAGATCGTCATCGTCGGATCGAGGAACGTCTTATGCGCAAGGAAATCGTCGAGCAGCGCATCCCATTCCTTCGATCCGCGCGGGTAAATTTTGTCCCAATTCCGCGCGACCTGCCCGAAGCGATTCTGTTCATCGTTGTAATTGTGCGTCACCGGATACGGCTGTATGCTCGTGTCCTTGTAGAGCGATTCGAACAAGCCATAGAAATGCGTGACCGTGCCCAAGCCGAGATGCACGGCGTCGCGCGCGTTCATGCGCACGACTCCCATTTGATCGAGATGCGCGGTCGAACCGAGGCCGAATTTCTTGCCTTCATCGAGTAGCGCTTCCATGATTTCCGGATCCTGCGCTCCGAGCTTGATGCCATCGATGCCCTTCGCCGCGGCCCAGCGAACCCACTGCCGTGCGACCTCCGGCGTATGCACATCCGGATCCTTCCAACCTTCACCCGTGAACGGTCGATGATACGCGAAATATCGCGGCGAGACGATCTCGTTGCGGGCGCTGCGCTCGCGCTCCTTGAGCGTCCAATCCATCGATCCCGCGGGGACGCCGCGCACCGTCGTCACGCCGTGCGCGAGCCACAGCTTGTGGACGTATTCAGCATCAGGCGCCTTCGGAGCTCCGCCCGTGTGGACGTGCAGATCGACGAAGCCGGGCATGACGTAGAGTCCAGTGCCGTCGATTTCCTTCGTGCCTTTCGCCGGGCGTCCGCGTTCGCTGATGGGAACGCCCGGGGCTCCGACGGAGACGACCTGCTTGATGCGATTGTGTTCGATGACGATGTCGACAGGCCCGCGCGGCGGAGCTCCGGTGCCGTCGATGAGGACGACTCCGCGGAGGACCATGCGGTCGAACGGGCCTTCGCCCTCGCCGGACTTGCGATCGGGGGAATGATTAATTCGAACGCCATCCTGGGCGTGTAGGAAGGTGGGGCTCGCGAGGGCGAGCGCGACGAATGCAGCGGCGGCGCAGGTTGGGGAACTTCGCATGATCCAGGAAGTATACAGGAGTGGAAGTGTGGCGTGGTCCGAAGGGGTCGAGCATCAAAAAATCAAAGGCCGCCGATTCTCGAAAGAACCAGCGGCCTCTAAACTGCGGATCTTCGATCAGCCCAGACTCAACCGAAATCCCAGCCGCGAACTCCGGCCGGATCTCGATCGCCTTACTCCAACACGCGCGAGCTTCATTCTCCCGGTTCATCGCGTTCAACGCGTGGCCGAGGTTCAACAGCGCCTCGCCGAAATCCGGCTTCTTCTCGAGCGCGCGGACATAACACCGCGCCGCCGCCTCCGGTTCGTTCGACCTTTCAGCGGCCCCCAGGGGGACACCGCCCTCATTCAGAACAAGCGACCGCCCTCTAAATCGTGGATTTTCTATCAGCCCAGCTCATCCGAAATACCCAGCCGCGAACTCAGGAAGGATCTCGATCGCCTTACTTCCAACACGCGTGAGCTTCGTTCTCGTTCATCGCGTTCAGCGCATGGAGGTCCAACAGCGCCTCGCCGAAATCCGGCTTTTTCTCGAGCGCGGACAATTCTAACGCGCGCGAGCCTCATTCTCCCGGTTCATCGCGTTGAGCCGAGGTTCAACAGTGCCTCGCTGAAGTCCGGCTTTTTCTCGAGCGCCCGGACATAACACCGCGCCCTGCAGCAGCACTCCGAGATTGCAGGAAAGCTCGAGGAGTTTCGCCGCCGAAGGGACCTCAGTCGATGTCCAACGAGCCCAAAAATCCAAAGGCCGCCCGATTCTCGAAAGAACCAGCGGCCTCTAAACTGCGGATCTTCGATCAGCCCAGACTCAACCGAAATACCCAGCCGCGAACTCCGGCCGGATCTCGATCGCCTTACTCCAACAAGCGCGAGCTTCGTTCTCCCGGTTCATCGCGTTCAGCGCATGACCCAGGTTCAGCAGCGCCTCGCCGAAATCCGGCTTCTTCTCGAGCGCGCGGACATAACACCGCGCCGCCGCCTCCGGTTCGTTCGAACCCTGCAGCAGCACTCCGAGATTATAGGACAGCTCGGGAGTCTCGCCGCCGGCGAGCACCAGCTTCTCATGGCAGTCGAGCGCGAGCGCCGGATCACCCTTGCGGATCGCCACTTCCTCCAGTGCCTGCAAACAATCCTTGCTCGCAGGGTCAAGCTTCGCGGCCTTTTTCAGATTGTCGATCGCCCCGTCATAGTTGCCAGCCGATCGCAGTGCGAGCCCCAGATTGTAAAGTGCCTCGGGCCATTGCGCCCGCTTGCGCAGCGACGTCTCGAATGCCTCGATCGCCGCCGGAGCGTTGTTCTGCTCGAGGCGTATGTATCCGAGGCGGAACGCGGCGTCTTCCCAGTCGGGCTTGGTCGAAACCAGGCGCGCCAGATGCGTCTCGGCATCCTGCGGCTTGCCCTCGAAATCGCTCAGGATCGCCAGGTTCCACAACGTTCCCGGCTCATCGGGTTCAGCCGCGAGGACCCGTTCATACGCCGCGCGGGCCTTCGGCAAATCGCCCGCTTCATGCATCGCGACACCCAGATTGGCGCTCGCCTGAATCGACTGCGGACGCACCTTGCTCGCCTGCTCGTAGGCCGTCGCCGCGAGTGAATGTTGAGCCGTCTTCTGATGTGCCCAACCCAGATTAAACCATCCCTCGAAAGACTCTGGCGACCAGTCGACGAGCTGCTGGCAATACGTGGCGGCGCTCTTGAAATCGGAACGGCGCAGCGCGCATCCGGCCAGCGCCTGCACGGCCGTACGCGATTGCGGATCGAGCTTGAACAGCCGCTCGCCGAATTCCCGGACCTTGGCCTCTTCCTTGCGTGCGCTGTGGATCGCGATCAGTCCTTCAAGAACGGCCGGCTCATTGGGCAGCACGGCATCGGCCGCGACGAACGCCTTCGCCGCATCGTCGGTCTTCCCCGCAGCGTCGAGCGCAATCGCCTTGCCGAGCAATGCTTGCGGATGCTTCGGATCGAGCGCGAGCACGGCCTCGAAATGCTTCACGGCGTCATCGGATTTCTTCAATTGCAATGCACACACGCCCTGCCCGAGCCTCGCCTGCCAGCGCTTCGGATCGATCGCGGCGGCGCGGCCAAAGGCCTCATCCGCATTTTGAAAATCTCCCTGGCGTTCGAGCGCCAAGCCCTGGTTGTAGTGCGCCGTCGGATGCTTCGGATCGATCGTGGCGGCCTGACCGTAGGCCGCGGCAGCCTCGGCGAACTGGCCTTGCTCGAAGTGCAGGTGGCCTTTCACCCAATATGGATCCGGTGCCTTTTTGCCAGGAGCCGCGGCGATGACCTTGTCGGCCTCGGCCAGAGCTTCGGCGGTCTTTCCCTCCCGCTCGAGCACCAGCACGGAGGCGAGCTTCGCCTCGACCACGCGCTTCTGCGACCCCGGCTGCGGCGCGGAGTCGATTTGCTGCGGTTTTGCATCGGTCGAAGCGACAGGCGCGCCGCCGCCGCCGGACGGGTGAGCGGCAACCGGGGATTTGTCGTCCCGCTTGCTGTTCTTGCCGCCGCCTAACAGGCGCTCGATCAACTCCTCATCTACAAAGAAACTGGTTTCTTCAGCCATGTCGTTCACCTATTCCACTCGAACATCAACCAAATTCGTCCGCCCAAACGGCGCGCTACGGCACCAATTCAAAAATCTGTACATTCCGCTCGAACCCGCTCTCGCCCGGTTCGGTCATCAAACCCAGGCCGCCTTTCTGGATCCGGGAGTCGGTCCAGACGTCGATCAAGTCTCCATTGAGATAAGCGCTGAACTCTTCGCCCCGCACATCCAGCCGCACGTGGAAGCTCGCCCCGAGATGGATCGGCTTCGGAAGCGGCGTGAATTGCTTCTGGCTTTCGACGCCGTTCACCACCGAGAATCGCGACAGCGCAGCCCCCGCGGCGCCGGTCTTGACCAGCTCGATTTTGCAGGCGTAATAATTATTGGGATCCGCCGCGCGGAAGACCCAACCAAGGCCCTTCGCATCGATTTGCCCGTCGAATTCAATCCGGTAATCGTCGTGATTCGCGGACGGCCGGTAGAAGGAAATCGTGCGATGCTTCTTGCGGCTCGCCTCGCCTCCCCAATCCGGATTCCATCCGCCGGGCAGGTTCATCATGAGGCTCGAACCCGCGTGGACTGTCTTCTGCCGCGCCTTCGATGCCGACTCCTCCGCCGCGGTATTGCGGTGCGGTTTGACGTTCATCCAGATGCCGCCGGCGATCGCCGCGACCAGGCTCAGGCCGATCGCGAGTTTCGGAAGAATCGGCATGTTCGCCCACAAACTTCCCTGATTGACGCTGCCCGCGCCAAGTATCGGCGCCTCGAACGGAGCGACCTCGGGGAGAGGCTCCGGAACCGGCAGCTTCGCCGCGTTGATCGTCGTTTTCTTCGAGTCCTTGTCGGCCGCAGCGGACTTGGCGGCCTCACGCTCGCGCTCACGTCTCGCTTTTCTCGAGCCACCCTCTTTATTCGTGTCGGGAATCGAGTCCTGTTTCGCCTCCGGCTTGAGAGGCGCGGGGCTCGCCTCGGCAACAGCCGCCGGCTTCGAATCGAGTGCCTTCCTGACTGCCTCCTTGTCGAGCGTCAGGAACTTCGAACTCTTCGTCAATCCCGGTGGACGCTGCTCCTGCGGCTTCGCGGACTCTTCGATCGGTTTGACCGGCGTAGGCGCCGCCACAACGGGCGCCTCGGGAGCCGCGACTTTCGCGGGCTCTGCCGCTTGCGGAACTGGTACTTCGGCAACCGGCGTCTCGACGGGCGCTTCCAATGCCCCGGAGCTCGCCGGCGCCTGGGGCGTACCCGCTTCAATCTTGTTGAGCCGCTTCGCCGACCAAGCCGAGGCGAGCGACGATGAGGACGGCGGCTTCACCGCCAACGCCCGGTGCGGCATGTTCCCAGGATCGATGGGGAGCGCTACCGGAGCGCTGACGGCAACCACCTTATCCTTCACGGGTCCCTTGCTGTCCTTCGCTTCTGGAGCACTGATTTTCGGAACAATACTCTTCGGGGCAGCGGCCTTCGGAGCCACTGGTTCTTCCCTGCGCGATTCAAATACGACCTTCGGCCGGAGCGGTTCGCTCGACAGCCGGACCGGAGCAATCGCCGTCTGCTCCCAGGATTGGGCCGGAAAAACCGGCGCTAAAAGGGGCGCGGCGGGGGCGGCCGGCGG
>DASXZC010000620.1:0-11115 GCA_036502165.1 Bryobacteraceae bacterium | reverse complement strand
ACAGGATCTTCGAAGATCCGAAGCCGTACTTGCCGGCGAGCAGATTGTAGACCTTCAATCCGATGCCGTAAAACGGAGCTTCCCACCATTCGTAGTTCGGAACCACGAACGCAAGATCATGCACGAGATGCGGAGCGTTCTGCCGCATCAGTCCACGTTCTTTGAGGGCCTCCATGACGAGCGAAATATTGCCCTGCTCGAGATATCGGACGCCGCCGTGCGCGAGCTTGGTACTCCGGCTCGACGTTCCTTTTCCAAAATCGGATTGCTCGACCAGCGCGACATCGTAACCGCGCGATGCGGCATCGACCGCAGCGCCGACGCCCGTAGCGCCGCCGCCGATGATGAGGATGTCCCACGGCTTATCACGCTCGCGCAGGCGAGCGATCATTTCGTCGCGATTCATTTATCCCGCGTGCTCCCAGCCTTTCGAGCGTCCGACTGCATCGGTCCAACGCGCGCGCAAACGCGCGGCTTGATCGGGCGCCATCTTCGGCTCGAACCTCCGCTCGACGCGCCATTGGCCTGCGGTTTCGCTGGTGCCCGCCCAATATCCGGTGGCGAGTCCGGCGAGGTAGGCGGCGCCCAGAGCGGTTGTTTCCGTCACCGCCGGACGCACGACCGGCACGCCGAGGATGTCCGCTTGAAACTGCATGAGCGTCGCATTCGCCGCTGCTCCGCCGTCGACGCGCAGTTCGCTCAACGCGATTTTGGAATCCGAATGCATTCCCTCGACCAGATCGGCGACTTGATACGCGATCCCCTCGAGCGCCGCCCGAGCGATGTGGCCGCCCGTCGTGCCGCGCGTGATGCCGACAATCGTCCCGCGCGCGTATTGATCCCAGTGCGGAGTCCCCAATCCTGCAAAAGCCGGCACAAGATACACGCCGCCGTTGTCGGGTTCCGACAGGGCGAGGTCCTCAATCTCGGAAGCGGAACGAATGATTTTGAGTCCGTCGCGCAGCCACTGCACGACCGCTCCGCCAATGAACACCGAGCCTTCGAGCGCATATTCGGTCGCGCCTCCAACCTTCCAGGCGATCGTCGTCAGAAGTTTATTGTGCGATGGCACGGCTCGCGTGCCGGTGTTCTGCAGCATAAAACAGCCGGTGCCGTACGTGTTCTTCGCCATGCCGGGGTTCAAACACATCTGTCCAAACAGCGCCGCTTGTTGGTCGCCCGCGATGCCTGCGATGGGAATGTTTGCGCCGCCGATCGACGCCTGTCCATAAACTTCGCTCGACTGTTTCACTTGCGGCAGCATGCTCGCCGGAATGCGGAAGAGCCGTAGCAATTCCGCATCCCATTCGCCCGTGTGGATGTTGAAGAGCATCGTCCGCGACGCATTACTCGGATCAGTCACATGAACCGCGCCGCCGGTCAGATTCCAAATGAGCCACGAATCGACCGTCCCGAACGCCAGCTTTCCCGCCTCGGCCAATGCACGCGCGCCTTCGACGTTGTCCAGAATCCAAGCGACTTTGCTTCCGGAAAAATAGGCGTCGATCAACAGGCCAGTCCGCTCCTGAATCATCCCTTCATGACCGTCGCGCTTCAATTGATCGCAGAATCCGGCCGTGCGGCGGTCTTGCCAGACGATCGCGTTGTGCACTGGCTTGCCGGTTGTGCGATCCCAAACGACGGTCGTCTCGCGCTGATTCGTGATGCCGATCGCCTGTATATCCGATCCACTCACGCCCGCCCGCGCCAGCACTTCGACCATGGTGCCGCTCTGCGATGCCCAGATTTCAATCGGATCGTGTTCGACCCATCCGGCCTTCGGGAAGATCTGCGTAAACTCCTTTTGCGCGACCGCTTGGATCGCACCGTCCTTGTTAAAAAGGATGGCTCGTGAACTGGTTGTGCCTTGGTCGAGGGCAAGAATGAGGGGCATATGCTTGGTAGTCTAAACGATTTGTTCGAATCCCTGAATCCTTTCGAGAATCGATCGCATCCACTCTCGACAGGAGACCCTATTTAATGGCCGAACAGACTGCGCAGAATCTGGAAAACCACGCGAGGTTCGATCCACCTTTTCACTTTGTGCTGCTGCCCCTATTCGGTTTGCACTTTCTTTTTCGCCTGTATGAGCTGGTGATGTACTTCATCCGCGATACGGTCACGACGTCGGGCTTGATGGGTCGCGTCGGTTGGGTCGTGCTCGCCTTCGGCTTCGTGCTGCTCACGATTAAATCGCGCACCAACGCGTTGAAGGCGCAGGATCGCATCATCCGGCTCGAAGAACATTTGCGGCTGGCGCAGATCCTGCCTGACGCGATGCGCTCGCGCATTCCGGAACTGACGGAGTCTCAATTGATCGGCCTGCGATTCGCCTCCGACGGTGAGGTGACTGATCTCGTACGCAACACGCTCGACAAGAATCTGAGTGCCGCGGATATCAAGAAGAGCATACGCACCTGGCGCGCGGACACATTTCGTGTCTGAGCCTAAAACGCTGATCGAGGAGCTGTTTGAGAACGGCACGATGGTCATGGGGCCATCGCGTCACAACCCGGCTGACACGGTCGGCACTTTCCCTTCTGATTTAATTCCAAGACTTCACGCCGAGCGCAAGGCGGAGGTTGAGAAGCTGCAGTTCATGGCTGGCGACTGGTTGACGGAGAACGAAGTCCCGGCTACGCCACGCAACCCCGCGTACGTGGATCGCTCAAACGCTTCCATGAAGATTTCGGCGGCCGGCACGTGGATTTGCGCGGTGCGCAACGCGGTCGAGGTTCCACTCATCACGTACGATCCCTTCAGCCGCCAGTGGATGTATGTTCTCGCCGAGGGCGCCTACGGCATCCTTCGATCGAAGGGATGGGAAGGCGATCGCCTCGCGCTGACGGGACTGATGACGATGATCGGTGTCGAGCGCGAGTTTCGTCACACGATCATCCGGCCGCCTTCATCCGCGAATGATGAGTTCCACGCGGTGAACGAGGAACGCCACGGCGCGGAGTGGGTTCACGTCGATCGCTGGCGTTTCCGCCGCGCCTGACAAATCTGGCGCGCGGCTGCGATACGATATCACCCATGCAATTCGCACGGTCCTGCGTCTTCGCCGCCGTCGCTGTGACAGCAGCGTTCGCCGACACGCCCTCCTCGTGGACTCCGGAGTTTTCTTTTCAGTTCCAAACGGTTTCGTCCGTCACGCCCTCGCCTGATGGAAAGATGGCGGCCTGGGTGCAGACGCGGCCGGTGATGGAAGCCGAGAGAAGTGAACAGGTCTCGCAAATCTGGGCGGGATCGACGGACGGCGCCCGCCGCTTCCAATTGACGCGCGGCGAGAAAAGCGCCACCAATCCCGCATGGTCGAAAGACGGTGAATCTGTCTACTTTCTCGCGGATCGGGGAGGCGGACGTCAGATCTACCGGATCCTGATTGTCGGCGGGGAAGCCGAGAAGATCACCGAATTCAAAGGCGGAATCGACGGATCGTTCGAAGTATCGCCCGATGGCAAGTCGATCGCGTTCACTGCGCACGAGCCCGACCCGGACGAGGAGAAATCGAAGAAGGAAAAGCGCGACATGCACGTCATCGACGCGCATCCGCCTGACGACGCCCTCTATGTCATTTCGACAGAAGCCGACGCGAACGGAAAACATAAACATAAGAAAGTGTTTGAGGCGAAATATCACGTCGCGGATCTGAACTGGTCCCCGGATTCGAGCCTCATCGCCTTTACTCACACGCCGACGCCGGGTGCCGATGATTGGACCCGCGCTGATGTCGCGGAAGTCGAAGTTGCGACTGGAAAGCTCCGCGACATCGCCGCGACTGGCGCCTCTGAACAGTCGCCGCATTATTCTCCTGATGGACGCTACATCGCGTTCGTGCGCTCGCCCAATCCCGCCCGCTGGGCGGGGGACGATCGCATCGTGCTCATCAATCGCCAGACCAGTCAGATGCGCGAGTTGCCCCCGACGTTTGATGAGCAGCCGTCGCTCGTGGGCTGGACCGCGGATTCTTCCCACATCGTGTTCACCGAGTCCCGGCATACGCGCACGACGATCTACTCGATGCCCGTCGACGGCCCCGCGGAGACGGTCTACGAACCGATGCGCGGCATCGCCAATAACCTTCGCATGAACTCGACGGGCACGTGGCTCGGCATGTCGCAGGAAACTCCGGATCAGGCGCCCGAGGCTTACGTCATGTCCGCGGCGTCTCACACGCCTGTCGAAATCAGCCGTGCGAATACGGATGTCCCCAAGCTTCCGCTCGGACGGACGGAAGTCTTCCGATGGAAATCCAAAGACGGTCTCGATGTAGAGGGACTTCTGACGTATCCGGTCAATTACGAGAAGGGCAAGCGCGTGCCGCTGATCCTGAACATCCACGGTGGGCCGGCGGGAGTCTTCAGCGAAACCTTCATCGGCCGCGCGAGTGTCTATCCGATCGCGGTCTTCGCGGCGAAGGGCTACGCTGTGCTGCGACCCAATCCGCGCGGATCGAGCGGGTACGGCCAGCACTTCCGATTCGCCAATCAAAAGGATTGGGGCGGCGGCGACTACGAAGACGACCAGACCGGCGTCGATGCCGCGATTGCCGCGGGAATCGCCGATCCGGATCACCTTGCGATCATGGGTTGGAGCTACGGCGGCTACATGACCGCGTGGACAATCACGCAGACGAAGCGGTTCAAGGCCGCGGTCATCGGTGCGGGCGTCACCAATTTGTGGAGCTTCACGGGAACCTCCGACATTCCCGGATTCCTTCCCGATTACTTCGAAGGCGAGGCGTGGGATAACTTCGATGTCTGGCGCAAACACTCGCCGATTACCTACATCAAAGGCGTCACCACTCCGACGTTGCTGCTGCACGGCGAGGCCGATGAGCGGGTTCCGACGACGCAGGGCTATGAGTATTACAATGCCCTGAAACGCCAGGGAACGCTTACGAAAATGGTGGTTTATCCGCGTACGCCGCACGGCCCGCGCGAGCCGAAATTCATTCTCGACATCATGCAGCGCCATCTCGACTGGATCGACAAGTACGTCCGCTGAGGAGAACATATGTACATCAAAATGTTTGCGACTGGAATCCTGGCTCTCCTCGCGGCCACCTCGCTCGCGGCCGCGGCCACGTGGACGCCCGAGGCGATGATGAAGGTCAAAGCTGTGGCGGCCGTGCAGCCCTCGCCTGACGGCCACTGGGCCGTGTGGACTGAGCGGAGCGCGGTCATGGACCCCGAGAAGAGCGAGTTCGTCGAGCAGGTTTTCCTGGGGAAATCGGATGGATCCTGGCGGATTCAACTCACGCACGGTGAAAAGAGCTCCTCGCGTCCGCAATGGTCGACGGATGGCAAGTTCGTGTACTACGCCTCCGATCGCGGAGCGAAAAATCAGATTTACCGCATTCCCGTTGATGGCGGCGAAGCGGAAGCCGTGTCCGATTTCAAAGGCGGCGCTGGTTCGTTTCAGATCTCGCCGAACGGGAAATGGATCGCCTTCACTGGCCGCGAGCCTGACGCAAGCGACGAACGCGCGCGGCGCGAAAAGGTCGACTTCCGTGTGATTGGTGAGAATCCGAAGAATCAATCGCTGTGGATCGTCGCCGCGGATGGCGATAAGGCAGCCGCCCGCAAGCTCGCCAACGGACCTTACACGATTGGCGGATTCGACTGGTCCCCCGACTCCCGCACGATTGCTTACGAGATCCGCCCTACGCCCGACGCCGACAACGGGCGCCTCGCCGACATCATGGAAGTCGATCTCGAATCCGGAGTGGCGAAGGCGATCGCGACCACGCCAGGCACAGAGGCCGAGCCGCGCTATTCGCCTGATGGCAAGTATCTCGCGTACGTCCGCACGTCTTCTTCCGCAGGCACCATCGCACCCGCGCGCATCGTATTGATGACCCGTGCGACTGGGGCGATCCGCGAGCTTCCCGCCTCCTTCGACGAATCGCCCAACCTGACCAGTTGGACCAAGGATCACCTGGTGTTCGTCGAAGCGAAGGGAACTCGCTCCGTGATTTATTCGGTTCCAGTCGATGGTCCGATCACCGCAGTCGAGCAGCCCGCGCAGGGAACGCTCAGCGGAGCATCGCTCAACAAAGCGGGAACCTATGCCGGGTTCACGATGCAATCCGCGTCCGAGCCGCCTGAGGCTTACGTGATGGATCTCGCCTCCGGCAAGATGGTCCGCGTGAGTGCCGCGAACACGAGCGTTCCACGCGAAGGACTCGGAGTCACCAAAGTGATCCGCTGGAAGTCGAAGGACGGCCGCGAGATCGAAGGACTGTTGACGCTTCCGCCGGACTATAGGGCTGGCACGAAAATTCCCCTGATCCTGAACATCCATGGTGGACCAGCGGGCGCCTTCGGTGAGCAGTTCATCGGAGCGGGCTCGCCGTATCCGATCGCGGCGTTCGCTGAAAAAGGATGGGCGGTGTTGCGGCCGAATCCTCGCGGATCGTCCGCATACGGCCGCGCGTTTCGCGCCGCCAATCTCGAGGATTGGGGCGGCGGCGACTATCGCGACATTATGGCCGGCGTCGATGAAGTCATTCGCGAAGGCATCGCCGATCCCAATCGCATGGCCGTGATGGGATGGAGCTACGGCGGCTACATGACCAACTGGGTCATCACGCAAACGAACCGTTTCAAGTGCGCGGCCGCGGGCGCCGGACTCACTGACATGCCGTCGATGTGGGGCACCAACGACATCCCGAGCGTGCTCGACGATTACTTCACGGGGCCGTGGTATGAACAGCAGGAACGCTACCTGCAGCAGTCGCCGCTCTATCACGTGAAGAACGTCAAGACTCCGACGCTGTATCTGCATGGCGAGTCCGACAATCGCGTGCCGATCTCGCAAGCCTTCGAGATGTATCACGCACTCAAACGGCTCGGAGTCGAAACGCAGATGGTTACATATCCGCGCCAGCCGCATGGCCCGCAGGAGCCGAAGTTCATCGTCGACATCATGAATCGCCACATCGCGTGGGTAGAGAAGCACATCAACCCGGCGCCGGCGGTCTCGGGAAATTGAGCTCTATGCGTTCCACATCAAAAGCGATCGCAGTTTCGATCACGCTCATCGCGGCTGCCTTCGCTCAGCCCTCTACCGATTTGAAGGCGCCCGTTGAGATCCTGCGCGACAAGTGGGGCGTGCCTCACATCTACGCGCAGAACTCCGATGATCTGTTCTTCGCTCAAGGATGGATCACCGCCAAGGATCGCCTGTTTCAGATCGACTTGTGGCGTCGCATCGGCACCGGTCACCTTGCCGAAGTTCTTGGGGCCCAGGCCGTCGCGCGCGATCGCGTCGCACGCCTGGTCCGCTATCGGGGCGATTGGGATCAGGAGTGGCAATCGTATGCGCCTGACGCGAAGGATATCGTCACCTCGTTCGTCAATGGCATCAATGCCTACATCAAATCGCTAGGCGGCAAGCGTCCGCTCGAGTTCCAAATCGCCGGCTACGATCCTGGATTGTGGAAGCCTGAAGACGTCGTCTCACGCGTCGCCGGCGTGCTGATGACCGGCAATGCGCAATCCGAAGTCGCGCGTTCGCTCGAGTTTCTCAAGTATGGCGACGAAGAAGTCGAACGCATGCGGCCGCCTGAACCTTTCATCAAGCTGACTCCGCCGAAGGGTCTCGACATCTCTGCGATCACTGCGGACATCCTCAAAGATTATGCGGCCGCCATCGGACCCGTTCGCTTCCCTGGCGAGCAAGGCAGCAACAACTGGGTCGTCGATTCCTCGATGACCACCAGCGGACTTCCGCTGCTCGCGAACGATCCGCATCGGCCGGTGCAAGTGCCGAGTCTGCGTAAGACTGTGCACCTGGTCGCACCCGGTTGGAACGTCATCGGCGCCGGCGAGCCCGCGCTGCCCGGCGTCGCGCTCGGGCACAATCAGAACATTGCGTTTGGATTTACAATCGTCGGCATCGACCAGCAGGATCTATACGTAGAACGTATCAATCCGGACAATTCGCACGAATACATGTCTAAGGGCAAGTGGATTCCGTTCGAAGTCGAGCACTCGTTGATCACTGTCAAAGGCGAAACCGAGGCACGCTCGGTGGAGCTTGAATATACCGTCCACGGCCCTGTGCTGCACAAAGACAAGGCACACGCCTACGCATTGAAATGGGTGGGCGCCGATCCAGGCGGCGCCGGATATCTTCCCGCCCTTCGCCTCGCGCGCGCCCGCAACTGGCGTGAGTTCCGCGCGGGTGTCGAGCACTACAAAGTCCCAAGCGAAAATCTCGTCTACGCCGATCGCGCGGGCAACATCGGTTGGATCGCGGCCGGACTCGCGCCCATCCGCCAGCCCGGCCACAGCGGACTCTTCCCCGTCCCCGGCGACACCGGCGACTATGAATGGACCGGCTACCTGCCGCTCGACAAGCATCCGCAGCTTCTGAATCCGCCCGCGCATTTCATCGCGACCGCCAACAACAACATTCTTCCCGCGGGCTATCAGGAGCACCTGTCGTACGAATGGGCGTCGCCCGAGCGCGTGCACCGCATCGATCAGATGCTGACAGGCAATCAGAAGTTCTCCGTTGAGGACTTCGAGCGCATGCAGCAGGACGTTCTCTCGATGGCGGCGTTGCACTTCCAAAGGATCCTCGCCAAATGGCCATCCCCGCCGCATGCGGATTTGGTCAAGCAGGTGCTTGATTGGGATGCACGTGTGACCGCCGATTCGCGCGCTGCGCTGATCTTCGAATTTTGGATGTCGAAGCTGCCGGCTGTGTTGTGGGGTCCATCAGCCGACGCGCGTTACGTCGCGCCCGACATCATCCTCAATGCGCTCGAGAAGGATCCAAAAGCGCTCGGACCTTCGCTCGAAGCGGCCCTGAAGGCGATCACCATCGCGATTCCATCCGAGGACGACCGCGTCTGGGGCACGATCCATCAGTTGCACCTGCGTCATCCGCTGAACGTCAAGCGGCTTGATCTCGCGGCCATCGCGCGGCCTGGCGATTCGAACACGGTCAATGCCGCCAGCGGTCCGAATCACACTCAGGCAAACGGACCCTCCTATCGCGAGATCATCGACCTCAGCGATTGGGACCACTCGATGATGACCAACACGCCCGGCGAGAGCGGCGATCCGGATTCGAAGCACTACTCCGACCTGCTTGCGAATTGGGCCGCTGGCGTCTATCACCCGATGCCGTATTCGCGCGCGGCCGTCGAAGCTGCGATGGATGAGAGGATCGTACTGGAACCAGGAAAGGTCTCGCATCCTTGATTGCGTCTTTGATTCTTACGCTCACCATGGCTCAGGAACATGTTTGGGTCGACAGCGATCCGATGAAGTTTGCCGACGACAACATTGCCGTCGTGATGCTCGTGAGGAGTCCGGAGAAGGTCCGCATCGACGCGATCTCGACCGTGTCCGGGAACTCGTGGTCGAAAGATGGGGCCGACGGTATACAAGACACGCTCAAGGTGTTGGGCGCTCACATCCCGGTTCATCTCGGGGCGCAGGATCCACTGGTCCACACCGTGGACATGTCGAAGCGGGAAGGTCCTCTCGAATTTGCTGGTGCATTCGCGATGCCCCATCCGCCAGTCGATCCGCATGGCGAAACCGCCGTCCCTAGTCTCATTCAGGCGATCGAGCATTCCAAGGATGGACTCACGATCGTCGCCATCGGACCCCTGACCAACATCGCGGAAGTTCTGAAGCGCCGCCCCGATCTCGCGCCGCGGATCAAGCGGCTGATCATCATGGGCGGCAACGTTCGCGTGCCGGGGAATGCGAACAAAACGGCGGAGTTCAATTTCTGGTTCGATCCGGAAGCGGCGTCGATCGTCATGAAATCCGCAATCCCTAAGAAGATCATGTTCGGTCTCGACATCTGCAACAAGGCGATCCTCACGAAGAGCGTCTTCGACCGGATCGTGGCTGTTCACACGCCGATTACCGCGCTCTATCGCGATGCTCTGGGCAATAGCTTTCCTGGATTCCTCAAGAATCCGAAGGCCACCAGCTACCTGTGGGATGAACTTGTCGCCGCTTACCTGATCGATCCCGGGTTCGTCACGAAGTCGGAAAATCTGTATCTCGACGTCGTCACTGAGTTCGGTCCGAAATATGGCGCAACGGTGGAGATGGCGAGTCCGAAATCTCGGTCGACGACGCCGGTCCAAGTGATGTTCGATCTCGATCTAAATCGGGTGCTCGCGCTGTATGAACGGCTGCTGAAGTTGTAGCGGCGACGGTTCCTCGTGCCAGCGCAAGCTGTGCTCGGCGTGCGTCCGGACCAGATCGTAGAACGCTGTGAGCTTGTGCCCGGATTCGAGCCGCAACAAAAATGTCTCTCTTTGTTCCGGTGAAAGATCGAGGAAACTGTGCCCCGTCTCGGCGATGCTCGCCGCCTCGAACGCAGCAAGGCCCTGATGATATGCCGGACGAAACCGCGCCAGCGGACCCTCGAGCTGTTGATCAACATAGTGGACTGCCCGCGATTGGGCCGCGCCGGGCTCGGGATCGAGAGGGATCACCTGTTCCGCAATCGCAGCCACCAGCGCCGCTTCCTGAGAATTCAGCAAGTGGGTCGTGACCGCGCAACTGCCATGGGCGAGGCAGCGCCTTCTGGCGATCCGAAACAGCGGCATGGGGGATATTTTACCGCATTTTTTACTGGCGCGGGAAAGGGTTTTCTGGTATGAATGTAGATACGCTGAATTTGGCGGTGATTTTGGCGCCCCGAGTCCGCGCATCGTGAGGATGTGCCCAGGGTGCAAACGATGTCCTTTGGTAGAGGACGCTCCTTTAGCCCGAGACCGTTCGCAAGAGCGGGTCCTCGGGCTTTTTTCATGCCTTCAGGCGTGTTCGAGCAGGCGGTCTTCACTCACAGCCGCGAGGCCGCCAGCCGGATCCCCCAGCGCCTCCGCCGCGTCGACGCCCTTCACCGTGATCGACAGTTTGTTATCGTCCGTCCTGGTGACGAGTCCACTTTCCTTCAGGTACCAGACTGTGAACTCCAGATGTTCTTTCGGAATGCTCAGCAGATCTTCGAGCTCCTGCACTGACATCCGCGGCAGGTAGTTGTCCCGCAATCGCTTCGTGTAGAGGGCCCACAACAGCGCCCGCCGTTTCTGCTTCTCGCCCGTCGCCCCCTGCGCCGATGCGGGAC
>DASXZC010000619.1:0-6832 GCA_036502165.1 Bryobacteraceae bacterium | reverse complement strand
GTATTCGAGGACGTGTTTGCGGGATGCGAAATTCTGCGCTTCGACGGCCTTCTGCGCGGCGGCGATCCGGCGGGTGATGAGCTTCGACTCGATCGGAACATCCTCTTCCATGCCGAGCCGCAACATCAGATTCTGCATCTTCTCACCGCCGAAGATGCGCATCAGATCATCTTCAAGTGAAAGATAGAATCGAGCGCTACCAGGATCGCCCTGACGTCCGGCGCGGCCGCGGAGCTGGTTATCAATGCGGCGGCTTTCGTGCCGCTCGGTACCGAGGATGTGCAATCCGCCGAGCTTGATGACCTCTTCGTGCTCGGCGTCACAGATGGCTTTTTGTTGGCCGTAAACGACGTTCCACTTCGCGATCGGCACGCGATAATGAAGGTCGGCGCGTGTGTAGTAGTAGTAATCCTGGTCGGCGACGAGCCCAGCCATTTCCGCGGGAATGGTCTCGACGATCTTCTGCTTGAGGCACTCTTCCTGCGACTGATATTCTGCATTGCCGCCGAGCAGAATGTCGGTGCCGCGGCCGGCCATGTTGGTCGAAACGGTAACGACGCCCTGGCGTCCGGCTTGCGAAATGATGACGGCCTCGCGCTCGTGATTCTTGGCGTTCAGGACTTCGTGGCGGACTCCCATCTTCTTCAGGATGGCCGAGAGCTTCTCGCTCTTCTCGACTGAAACGGTGCCGACGAGAACGGGCTGGCCAGTCGCGTGACGCTCAGCGATTTCCTTCGCGGCGTTGCGGAATTTCTCGACCTCGGTGCGATATACGATGTCCTGATATTCGAGGCGCTGCAGCGGGCGGTTCGACGGGATCACGGTGACGTCGAGCTTGTAGATCTTATTGAACTCGGCGGCTTCCGTGTCGGCTGTTCCGGTCATGCCAGCGAGCTTCTTGTACATGCGGAAGTAGTTCTGGAAGGTGATCGTGGCGAGCGTCTGGCTCTCGCGCTGGATCTTGACGCCTTCCTTGGCTTCGACCGCCTGATGCAATCCATCGCTCCAACGGCGGCCGGGCATCTGGCGTCCGGTGAACTCGTCCACAATGATGACTTCGCCATCCTGCAGCATGTAGTCGCGGTCGCGCTTGTAAAGCACGTGCGCGCGCAGGCCCTGCTGGACGTGGTGATTGAGCTCAATGTTTACGGCATCGTAGAGGTTTGGAATATTGAGCAGGCGTTCGACTTTATGGACGCCTTCTTCAGTGAGCGCGGCGCTGCGATGCTTCTCGTCGACCGTGTAGTCGCCGGTCGTGTACTTCTCACCGGGCTCGCGGCCTTCGATCACTTCGCCGCGAACGAGCTTCGGGATGATGCCGTTGACGCGATAGTATTTGTCGGTCGATTCCTCGCTGGGTCCGGAAATAATGAGCGGCGTACGCGCTTCGTCAATGAGGATCGAGTCGACTTCGTCGACGATGGCGAAGAACGGTTCGCGCTGCGTGCAGTCCTCGAGACTGAACTTCATGTTGTCGCGCAGATAGTCGAAACCGAACTCGTTGTTGGTGCCGTACGTAATGTCGCAGAGGTAGTTCTGGCGGCGCTCGTCATCATCGAGTCCGTGGACGATGTTGCCGACGGTGAGGCCGAGGAATTTATAGAGGCGGCCCATCCACTCCGAGTCGCGGCGGGCGAGATAGTCGTTGACTGTAACGACGTGGACGCCTTTGCCGGCGAGGGCGTTCAGATAAGCGGCGAGGGTGGCGACAAGGGTTTTACCTTCGCCAGTCTTCATTTCGGCGATTTTGCCTCTGTGCAGAACGATGCCGCCGATGAGTTGGACATCGTAGTGGCGCATTCCGAGGATGCGCCTTCCGGCTTCGCGGCAGACCGCGAAGGATTCTACAATGAGGTCGTCGAGGGTCGCGCCATTTTCGATTCGTTGCTTGAATTCCGCCGTCTTCCGGGAGAGGTCCTCGTCGGACAATTTTTGCAGCTCCGGCTCTAGATCGCCGATGGCGGCGAGCGTCGGGCGGAGGCCCTTAATTTCGCGCTCATGCTGGGTGCCAAAGACTTTGGCTAAGATCGCATCAACCATACTTTTCCATCTACTAGTGTACCGCTATCAGTTTCGCGGGCTGTTCGGAAACCGGACGGGTAGCGGGTGGGAACCGGTGAATGGCGAATCGATCGCGCTAGGGATCGAGCGGCTTCAAGTTGTACTGCTCGAGCATCGCCGTTTCGATTTCCGAGTTCGATGGCCAGTGTCCACGGGCCTGGTAATGGTCGAGCCGCTCAGGATCGGGCTGGACTACTTTGCCGTCGAGGAGGAAAATCATTCCAACGAGATCTGTTGGCATCTTGTTGACGAAGGCTTCCGCTATGTCGAGTGCGGATCTGAGTCTCGAATAGACAATAGCGACATCGACCAGGCGGACTCCGCAGTGTTCCCAATCCTCTCTTGGACGCACAACATTCCGACGGATTCTTGCAATCATGCCCTCAGGAGTGAATCCGCGCATTCCGCCTGCGGCTGCCCAGATCACCGCTCCTAGCGGAAGTGTGTTTTCATCGACGTTAAGAAGGTCGACAATGGCCGACAAATCCCGGCATGAAACCGCAGCCCTTGCTAAGTGGACGGCCCAATCGATCGCCTGTGTGTCTTGAACGACTCCGGGCCGGCGGCCTTCCCGAAAGAAGGTGAGTTCTGCATATACGGGACATTCATTCTTGCTTACCCAGTCGAGTCAGTCGGTCGCCGTGGCCCAACTTCCACTCCGAGGATTGATAATTCTGAACGGTGCGCCCATCGCGGATCCGCATGCCTGCTCGATGCGCTCTGCCAAGCGCCGCGCATCCAGATTCCCCTCGATTCGCAGAGACCGGGCTGTTGCCAATGCGTCTCCTGACGTCGGCGCATCTAACAGGCGCTTGTTCCAGAGCGCCATCGCACCGAACCGCTCAAACGCCTGGCGGTATAGTGCGACATAGTCGTCGACCTGCGCTACTGATTCATTCATCACCCCGTTTGTAGCACGCGCGATACACGCCTGCAACCGGGATTGCTACCTTTAATTATTGACGCCGACGACTATCGACTTGCACGCCGTCTTACGTGAATACTGGGGCTACGATCAGTTCCGTCCCTTGCAGGAGCGCATCGTGCATGCGCTCATCGGCGGCCGCGATGTCGCTGTCATCATGCCTACCGGTGGAGGCAAATCGTTGTGCTATCAGCTTCCGGCGGTCGTGCTGGGCGGAACTGCGGTCGTCGTTTCGCCGCTCATTGCGCTGATGAAAGATCAGGCGGATCAGCTCAAACAGATGGGCATTCCGGCGGCGGTGCTGAACAGTTCGCTGAAGCCATCCGAGCAGGCTCTCGTCATGAAGGAAGCTGCCGCGGGGGCGTATCGATTGCTCTATCTGGCACCTGAGCGGCTCGTGCGATCCGATACGTTTCATTGGCTCAAACAGGTTCCGCTGTCTCTGTTCGCGATCGACGAGGCGCATTGTATTTCCGAATGGGGACACGAGTTCCGGCCGGAGTATCGCCAGCTCAAACAATTGCGCGATCGATTCCCCGATACGCCGATCGCGGCGTTCACCGCGAGCGCTACGCAGCGCGTGCGGCATGACATCCTCGCGCAGCTCAGCCTGCGGGATCCCGGGAAGTTCATCGCGAGCTTTCATCGCTCGAACTTGCGCATGTTCATGCGGCAGTGCGATTCCGAGGAGGAACGCGAGCGGCTGCTGCTTGCCGCTCTTCGCGCACACAAAGGCGAGAGCGTCATCATTTACGCGCCGACGATACGCGCTGTCGGCGACATGGTCGATCTGCTGAACTCGCGAAAGATCCCCACCGTCGGCTATCACGGCCAGATGGAAACTGCCGACCGCAAGGCGAATCAGGAGAAATGGATGTCCGACGAGGTCAACGTGCTGGTGGGCACGATCGCCTTCGGACTCGGCATCAACAAGCCGGCGGTGCGGGCGGTGATTCATCTGTCGATGCCGAAATCGCTCGAACAGTATTACCAGGAAGCGGGACGCGCCGGGCGCGATGGCGACGAATCCGATTGCGTGCTGTTGTGGCGTCCTAAAGATTTCGGACTTCTCGTGCACTTCATCGACCAGGTGCAGGACCCCACCGAGAAACAACGCTCGTGGGATCGCTATCACACCATGCGCAATTTCGTCGAAGGATCGAAGCAATGCCGGCACCGGCAGTTGTGCCTGCATTTCGGTGAGACTCCGAAGTGGATGGAGTGTGGGATGTGCGATGTGTGCGTGGGGGCTCCGGATTGGGTCACGGCGTCGGATGATTCGATCCTGATCAAGCGCCGGCGCGCGCGCATGCCGATCACCGTGGTTGATGCGGTCGATTTTGAAGCGCCAGTCGACGAAGAATTGCTCGAGCACATGAAGACCTGGCGGCGTGATGTAGCGAAGGCGGCGGGACTGCCGACGTTCTTCATCTTGAACGACGCCGGATTGATCGATTTGTGCCGGAAGCGTCCGCGCACGATGAACGAACTGATGCACGTGTCGGGGATCGGCGTGAAGAAGGCGGAAGCCTACGGGGCGCAAATGCTCGCCGCGCTCAAGGCCAAGCGCTGAGTCAAACCTTGCGGCCTTTCCAATTGTCCTTGATGCCTAACAGGAAGCGACCGAGCGCATTGATGCCGAGCAGTGGGAACAGGTGCGAGATCAGGGGTGTGAGCAGCACTAGAGGATTCTTGTACCAGGCGACGAATGGTAGAAACGGTACCGTCGCAAACAGGTAGAAGGCGAGCGTTCCGTAGTCCTCATCGGCGTCCGTGCGGAGCCACATCAACATCGGAATGTAGGCGAAGGGGGCGAGGGCGGTGAGTATGCTCCAGAAAGCGGCGATGCGATTGTAGGCGAGCAGGCGCATCGAGTTTTTCTGAAATCCGCGCCAGAAGTCGAGCGAGGATTCGTACATACGCGCGCGGCCCAGCCGCTCTGCGCGCATGATCTGGAATTTCAACCGGTGGCGCTTCGCGAGCCTGCCGATCTCGATGTCGTCGAGCACGTCGTTGAGGATGGTGCGGTGACCGCCCGTGAACGCGTACGCGCTGGCGCTGAACAGAATGCATTGGCCATTGGCGAGCGCTTTGGATGTGTGCGAGAGGCTGAGCGAATGAACATCCTTGACTTTGATTCCGGCGAAATACAGTGCGTATGCGTACGGCATGAACAACGCCCCCAACAGATTCGGATTCTGCCGCTTCAGGTAAAGACTGATCATGTCGAGGGAGTGCGCATTCGCGTGACCAAGTAACGCTGGAAGAAATTCGGGGGCGAATCGTGTGTCGGCATCGGCGAACAGCATGTAGCGCGTTTTCACGTGCTCCGATGCGGCGGCGTATAAGGCGCTCGGCTTTCCAAGCGTATTGCGCTTGAGGACCGGCGCGTCGATCACTTCGGCTCCCGCATCGCGTGCGACCTTGGCTGTTCCGTCAGTTGAATGATCGTCGACAACGATGACGCGCACGGATTTGGGAAAGCTGCGGACGCAATCGCCGACGAGCTTTTGTTCATTGCGCGCGGGGATGATGACCGTCACGTCCAGATCATCGGTCTTCGCGAGGCCGCTCGTGGCGCTGGGCTTCAATTCGGCAAACGCGATATAGTTCAAACGCGTCCTGAGGAACACCCACAGCAGTAACAGGCCAACGACGAGCGCGGTCCAAATGCTGGGTGTGTCGATGAACACCTAGCGGGCTCCGCCTCGGGGCGCCCCCGTTTGCGTCAGGGGCGTGATGGAGATTTTGCGGAACTCGATGGCGCCGTGGTCGCCCTGAATCGCGATCGAGCCGGGCTGATCCTCGTTGGCATCGTTCGCGATCGCGGTCAAACCGGGGATATCGTAGCGTTCGATCACACGCGAGTCGTTGACCACGATGGTTACAGTTCGGCCGACGAGGCGCACATCCATCGTCTGCCATTCGCCGGGAGCAACTCCGGCATTCTTCGAGGGAGCTTTGCGGCCGTACAGCGCGCCCATCCCATGGATGTCGGCTGGCTTGCCGAAGTCCTCGAGGATCTGGACTTCATAACGTCCGCGCAGGCCGAGGCCGGAGTTGCTGTCCTTGCCCAGGCGGAACGTCACGTGCAGCTCAAAGTTCCAAAACTTCTGGTCGGAGACGAGATTGTTCGCGCCCGCGACGTTCGAGAGAAGGCGGTCCTTGACTTCCCATCCGAGATCCTTACCAGGGACCATGGCATGCCATCCGGCGAGATCCTTGCCGTTGAACAGTTCGATCGGCTTGCCGCGTTTCCAAGTCCCGTCTTCCTTATCGGCGATGTCAGGGGCGCGCGTTCCTACAAATTCGCGCGACGCAGAGTCGAGGCCGTTCACATGGAGCGAGCCGACGAGTTTGCCGTCCTCAATAGTTGCGCGATAGATGCCGACCTGATTGCCCGCCGCGCCGCCGTAGTGCTTCTCGAACTGCCAGACGAGTTGGCCCTTCTCAATACGGATCTTGGGGATTTTGTCGACGTCCCCACCGGGCGCGCCGACGAACGTACCATGGATCGATGGCTTGCCGGCGTCATCGACTTCGAGCCACCAGACGCGCGTCCGCGGCTCGTTCGTCACTTTCAAATTCCATCGTCCATTGAAGTCGGTGTCCACAGCGGCGTTCATCGATATGAGAAAACAGAAGAAGAGAACGAGTCGAGCCATCATTACTTAGTGTACAAAGGGCTTAGCGCAAATGGACCGCCAGGAGATACTCAAACGCCTCCGTGAAAGGATCTTCTCCTTCGCGGCATCTCGTTTAGGGAGAGACTCCGCCGACGACCTGGCGCAAGAGGTTCTGATGGTCATCCACGAAAAGTACGCGCATCTGGACGCACTCGAGGAC
>DASXZC010000618.1:0-12570 GCA_036502165.1 Bryobacteraceae bacterium | reverse complement strand
CACTCGCTCCTGGCCTGGTCGGCATCTATAGCATCGTGGCGACGGTTCCCGGCGGAATTGGCACGACCAGTTCGGCCCGGCTGACTGTGACCGTCAACGGGATCACTAGCGATGCTGTGACGCTTGCCATTCAGCAGAACTGAATTCTGTTAAAAGTTTCGCAGTTTTTCATGTGGCCTTCGCCTCCCTGGCTGTAGCGCGATCAACAGCGCTCCCCAAGAAAGCTGAGGAACGAACATGAAAACCAGACTGAACATTCTCTTTGCGGCCACTGTCGTGGCCAGCATCACCGTTAGCGCTCAAGAAACCCGGACGTTGCAGCTCCCGGAAAGACTGCACGCCCGCACATCAAACACGAAATCGAAGGCAACTGGCCGGAAGACTCCGCCAACCCCCCAGGACTCGTTCATCGTTCGCGATGCCGCGTCGACGGCAACGCCTGGCAGTGATTGCATCATTCCCGACGTCATGGACGGAGATGGCGTCCGAACCCGGATCCAGTTCACCAATGTCGACAGTTCCTATTCCTATCTGACGCTGACGTTCGCGGATCCAGGGGGCTTTGGAACCCTGTTCGACGTCGCCGGCCTCGGCGTTGTAAACACGATCAAAGTCAGTCTGCCGCCCAAGGCGTCCTACGAGGTGGTAACTTCCGGCGCCGGTGATTTCATGGCGGGTTGGGCAATTTTTAACACTTCGGGCCGTGTCATCGCGCAAACGACGTATGAAATGCTGGACGCCAACGGAAATTGGCAGGCATCGACCACGCCGGCCGCCAGCGCATTCAACAACCGCATCACTCTCCACTTTGACCATCGCGAGGGTTGGAATACGCAGGTGATTCTCGTCAATTGCAATCCCTATTCGGCGATGCTCGTCACGATGACTGTCCGCAATACAGCGGGTCAAATTGTGCAGACGGAAGTCTACCGGATGGACTCGCTGAACGCCGGTGCGCTGAATAGCCTGCGAGATACGATTGCGCCCGAGTGGACCTCGGGAACAGTCGAGTTCTCTGTCGCGACCGGAGCCTCAGGTGGCATCGCCGCCGTCGCACTCAGGTTCAATGACTCCGGAGCGTTCGAGGCCGTGGCTCCGCAAACAGTGTCGGGATGGGTGAACTACTGAGCCGCTGATTTCAACCTCCACAAATGCCCGCCAGCAGGGGAGATCCCTTGATGGCGGGCATTTTTCTTTTTGGGCCGGGCAGGAAAATTTCACAGTTTTTCAGGGATTCCGCGCCTCCCGTTGTGAAGCGCCCAAGACCGGGCGCACAAATCCAAAAGGAGAATGATTCACATGAAACGCTTTGCAATGATTCTGGCCTTGGTGGGAATCGCCCAGGCAGAGGTTGTGATCCCTGAGGGAACCCCTATCAGAGTTCGCCTCGACAACCGCTTAACCTCAGCAACGGCCCAGCGCGATCAAATGATCGACTTTGTAGTCGTCGACGAGGTTCGGGTCGGCAATACGGTCGTCATCGAAAGTGGGGCGCGCGCGACCGGCACGATCATCATTTCGGAATCGAAGAAGCATGTTGGCCGGGGCGGCAAACTCGACTTTACAGTCGACAAGGTGCGAGGTGTCGATGGCCGCTTGATGAGCGTCCGTCCTACGGAGCACGCCATCAGTGGTTCCAGCTCAACGGTAAAAACAGGACTCATCACGGCGGGAGTCGCATTCGTCTTTTGGCCCGCCGCGCCGTTCATCTTGCTTCATAAGGGAAAGGAAGCCGAAATCCCTCGCGGGAGTGTCTACACCGTTTACACCGATGTCGTGCATGCGGTGCAGGTGCCGGGCGATGTCGTGAACGGAAGCGCTCCTGTCCCTGCCCCGCCTCCCCCAGTTCAAGCTGTAGTGCCCGAGAAAACGATTCCGTCTTCGACAATCCAGATTGAAGCCGACTGGCCAACGGCTGAAATTGAAGTCGATGGCAAGTTCGTCGGGAATACGCCCGCGACCGTGTCGATGAGTCCCGGAATTCATTCCTTGACCGTTCGCAAGGGTCAGATAACGTGGTCACGCGAAGTGGATCTACCGCCCGGAATGAGCGCTCTAATTCAGGCTCAACTCGCCCCAGGTTCTCCACAGATTGCCCACAGCGGCTTGAAAACGAAGTGAGTCAATGAATCGAGTAAAATCATCATGAGTTCTCTCATCGACAGAAGTTTCATGCTGACAATCTGTATCGCGTTAGTGGCAGTTCAGCTTAATGCGCAGGCAGACGTTGAAGATGCCCGAAGGATTTGGCGGGAACTGGTTCAGGCCGAGCTAAATGCTCGGCCTCAAACCAAAGGTTTCCGCAATCCGGACAATCTCCCCGCGCCCAAGGAACATCCAACCGCCATTCCATCGACCGCCGGATCCAAGCCACCCGCCTCAAATCGGGCGATGGTGGGAGTGACGATTTGGAAGCTAAGGCCGACTCAGCCTTCGGATGATCCAACGGGCCCACGCTTGAAGGAATTGCGGCACCCCGAGGCCTCCCATTCGCCGGCGGAGACGTCTTATTTGACACCCGCCCGGGCGAGCCTCGATTCCCAATTCGCCGACAATGACCACCTGATTCTGGCCGTATCGTCGACGAGGACGGGCCGCCTTTACGTCTGGTCGCGCGAGCGTTATCAAGACGGCAGAATCGGTCCGGCCAAATTGGTTTTCCCGACGAACCGCTTGCGGCGCGGAGACAATCATATAACGGCAGGCCAGGGAATTCGAATTCCCGAAGACTCGGATGATCCTCCCGTCCTCGAACTTGTACGAAAACCCGGCCAATCAACCGAAGAAGTAATCGTCATCGTCGCGCCGAAACGCCTCGAAGGCGTCGCCGAAGGAGCGCCGATACCTGCGTCTCAGATTGCGCAGTGGCAGAAGCAATGGAGTTCCGTAGTCCGGCAAATTGACGCGAAAGATCGCCTCACGATGACCCATGGAGAAGCAACTACGCTAGCCGGAATGGGCGGCGGCGAAGCAATCATGCCCCAACGCTTTTATGAGCTCCGGGCCGATCAGGGTTCAAATCTGATGGTCGCGTTTCCGCTTGTGTTTACACACTAATATGGGCCCGAAACTTCTCAAGCCATTAACTTCTGTATGCAGTAGATTTTAATTGGGCTGGCGGAGAGAGAGGGATTCGAACCCTCGGTACCGGTTTTAGTCCAGTACGACGGTTTAGCAAACCGCTGCTTTCGACCACTCAGCCATCTCTCCGCACTCGGGTGGTCGTTCAACTCGATCCTACCACATCATCGGCTTTTCAATCCGCTTGCTGCAGTGCGCTTTAATGGAGTCTATGGCTGCGTTGAACGTCTTGGGCGGAGTGTTGCAAACCTGTTGCACCTCCCCACTCACCGGATTCTACCGGAATGGCCGCTGCGACACTGACGCAGAGGACGCCGGGGTCCACTCGGTGTGCATCAAAGTGACTGACGATTTCCTTGCGTTCTCTCTCGCTCACGGCAACGACCTCGTCACGCCGCGGCCGCAGTGGAACTTCCCTGGGCTCCAGGCCGGCGATTGCTGGTGCCTGTGCGCCGCCCGTTGGAAGGAAGCGCTCGATGCCGGAGTCGCACCCAAGGTCCGCCTAGCTGCGACCCACGAGGCGACACTGCAATACGTCACGATCGATGAACTGATTCAGTACGCGATCGACAAGCAATAGAGTAGCTAAATCCGCTTGCGCGCCTGAATCCGCAACCGCCGGTAATCGAGCGTCCACACGCCGTTCGCAAAAAGGTCCGGCTTCAACTGCTCGACCACCGACGCGCGAACCAACGCAGTCAGCCCCGGCAGGTACATCTGTAGCCAATCTTCCAAGCTCTCGACTTGCGTCGGACGATCGAACAGGATCGCCTGCACCGGCTCGAGTCCGACTCCCTCGAGGATCGCGCAGTACTCCGCGATGGAGGGGAAGAACCAAGGATACCGATGCTCCCCAAGCGCCGCCTGCACGCGCGCGACGTTGCCTTTGCCGCCGAACTCCGCAACGAACCGTCCGCCCGGCCGCAACGCAGCCGCCAACCGTTGCGCCGCCAACTCTGGAGGACGAACCCAATGCAGCGCCGCATTTGAAAACACGGCGTCGAATGAATCGGTCGCCGAAAACGACGTCAAATCCGCCAGCGCGAATTCGAGATTCGGATACCGCGCCTTCGGATAATTCAATCGCGCCTGCGCGATCATCGCCGGCGCCGAATCGACGCCCAACACCGTCGCGCCGCTCGACGCGATCTCCGCACTCAGCGGACCCGCCCCGCACCCGGCATCAAGAATCCGCTCGCCCGCTTGCGGTTTGAGCCATTCGATGACTCCGCGTCCGAAGGTCCAGACATAAGAATGTCCGGCCTCATAGCGTTCAACGTCCCAATCCTTTGCAGCCGCCACAGTGCGCTATGATCCCTTCTTCGGCGCCGGCGTCATCAACTGCTTCACTTCGGCGGGCGGCACGAAGCGATCCGGCGGAATCTTCGCATTCGGAGTGATCGTCGTGAACTTCACGCGGATCTCCTGCCCCGCCGCTTTTTGGATCATCATCGTAGGCATCAGAACTCCATCTGAATCCTTATAGTCTTTCATCAGATATTCGCCATTCACTTCGCCCATCGATGTCACGGACGTGCGCAGCATCTTCAGAACGAGATCGGTCTTCTGATCGAAATACCACGTCTCCGGCTTGCCCTCCATCGGAGTCATGATCACCTTGTAGCACGGCACGCCGTCGACGTTCTCGACGCCCACCGTCTCCTCCTTTTTGTACATCTCGCGCCAGTGCAGAGGCTCATTGAAAGTCGCATCACGCAAGTGGAAGCGAAGCTCCGCACCCTCTTGCAGCCGTGGTCCCATGATCGCCGAATTCTCCCAGCCGATCTTGCCATCCGTGCCGGTTTCGATGCGTCCCACGCCTTCGATATCCATCATCTCGACGCGGCTGTCTGGCGTGGCGCCCCACATCTCGACCTTGCCTTTGACTCCCGACGCGGGAAGCTCGATCGAGCCCGACATATATTCGGTGGTCCGCTTTTCATACGCCGCGCGGCCGCCGGTGACCTCGACATAATGATCCAATAATGTTTCAGCCTTCGGCAGTTCCGCAGCCGTCAGATGGGTCGCCGCGGCCAGCAGCACGATCGCGCACAGCTTCATTGTTTTGCACTCCCTTTTGACTTCGTGCGGATCCATCGCACCGCCGCATCGACGACCGCGTCATGCCCGGCAAGCAACGTCGCCCGCGTCATTTGGACTTCCTCATCCGGCTGCACTCCGTTGCCTTCGAGCGGACGTCCGCCTTCGGAAATATAATTCGCCACGGCGTATTGGAAACCATCGCCGTTCGGCAGTCGCTCGACTACCGAAGGCAGCGCCGCGGCCGCCGTACGCGTTCCGAAAATTCGCGCCCGATGCAGATCCTGCAATCCGCCGGCGAAGATTTCGGATGTCGACGCCGACGCTCCGTCCACCAGAATCGCCAGCGGCCCGAGGAACGCCTGAGGCCGGTGATTCACTACGAAATTAAGCGTCGAATCGCGTGTATACATGGAACCGAGCCGCTGCCCGGACTCATCAACAAACCAACTGGCGATGCCCGCCGCCATGATCCCGATGCCACCCGGATTACCCCTCACATCGACAATAAAGCCTTCGCACTTGAGGCATCCGGTCACGGCATCGCTGAAGGTTCGCGTCAATCGAACCGGATCGAGAAACAGATTGAAGCGGACGTATCCGATCTCTCCATCGATCTGTTTCGATTCGATCATGAGGGAAGTCGGCGGAAGATTGCCGAACGAAGCGGGCTTGCCCTTCGGCTCGCGCAAGTGCAGCTTCACCGTCGCCGGATGATCCGCTCCATCGAGAAATTCGATGACTAGCGTGCCGCCGGGCTCACCCGACAGCCGGGCCTGCAACATCTGATGCAGCCGCAGGCTCAGTTCCGAACTTTGCGCGTACGCGGCGTGAACCGCGGAAATCCGCTGGTCGATACCGACGCCTCCGATGCTCACGATCTTCCAGCCGGGCTTCACCGCCACTCCCTGATCGACTCGCGTGACGAGCGCATCGGAACCGATCACTTCGGCTTCAAATCCCGGCTGGCCATCGCCCAGGTAAGGATCATTCAAACCGCCCATCGCCTCGGCCGAGATCAGGTGGAAGTGCGACTGCTTCAGCCGCTTCAACATCTCTCGGATCGTATCGCGAACTTCCGCCGTGGACGTCGCCTTCTCGGCTTTGGGACGCAATTCCGCTCGAACACGGTCCCAATCGAGGCCGCCCGGCTTGGTTTCCCAATGTTTATCGTGGATTGTCTGCCAGACGTGATCAAAGGAATCGAGCTGCCGTTGGCGCTCGTCGGGCGTCATCCCAGCCAGGCACAATGGTACGCATAAAATCGCTGTGAAAAGAGTTCGCTTCAACTTTCAGAATATCGTAGTAAGAGCCGATGTCCGCGAAAAGTTGGGATGAACGATTCCGCCGGGGCGAGCACAGGTCCGATCCGCCGTTCGCCTTCATTGTCGACTGCCTCGGCCGCCTGCCTCGCGGTGACGGATTGCGCGCGCTCGACCTCGCCTGCGGATCCGGGCGTCATGCAATCGCACTCGCCGCACGCGGATGGAAGGTGACGGCGGTCGACCATTCAACGACGGCGCTCGAATGGCTGCGAGCGCAAGATCAATCGATTGAGACCATCGAGGCGGATCTCGAGGCGCACGCATACACGATCGAGCGGAACGCGTGGGATTTAATTTGCGTATCGTTTTACATGCAGCGGGATTTATTCCCGTCAATCCGCGCAGGCATCAAACCAGGCGGATTTATAGCAGCGGCGTTTCCCATGATCGATGAACGTGAGGGCATCAAACCGATGAATTCCGAATTCCTCATGCAGCCGGGCGAATTGCGATCGCTGTTTTCGGATTTCGAACCACTGCACTCGGCCGAAACCGACCCCGCGCCGCCGAAGCGCCGGACGGCTGAATTGTTCGCCCGCAAAGCTGCCGATAGTGACTATTGAGGAGCCTTACCTTGACGAGATTATTTTGGGCAGCCGTAGCAGCCTCCGCAGTCGTCGCCGTTGCGGCAACCAATTCCGCGCCCGCGGTCACCTACACCGCGAATGTCGCGCCGATCCTCTACGCGCAGTGTGCAAGCTGCCATCGCCCCGGCCAGTCCGGCCCGTTCTCGCTGCTGACCTATGAGGACGCCGCGAAGCACGCACGCCTGATTGCGACGGTAACGAAGTCGCGCTACATGCCGCCCTGGAAAGCCGAGCCCGCGTCGTACCCGTATCGCGACCAGCGCCGTTTGACCGACGCGCAAATCGCGACTCTCGATCAATGGGTCAAGCTGGGGATGCCCGAAGGCGACCCCTCCAAAATGCCGCCCGTCCCGAACTTCCCCGAAGGCTGGCAGTTGGGCACACCCGATCTGATCGTCGAGATGCCGGAGGCCGCTCACATCCCTGCCTCCGGTCCGGATCAATACAGGAATGTCATCATTCCTCTCGGGCTCACTGAGGATAAATGGGTGCAGGCGATCGAAATTCGTCCCTCCGCGGCGAAGGTCGTGCATCATGTTCTGTTCTTCGCCGATCAGCCGGCAGCCCTGAAGAGGATCAATCACGAAATGACCGCGGGGAAAGCGGGAATGCCATTCACCGCGACCACTTTACCGCTCGGCGGATGGGCCGCAGGTGGCCAGCCGCATCTCTATCCGAAAGGCTTGGCACTCCCGCTGCCGAAGGGCGACGATCTGGTTTTTCAATATCACTTCCACCCGACGGGCAAGCCGGAGGCCGAGAAGACGCGCGTCGGTTTGTACTTCGCAAAGGAGCCTCCTGCACGCACCCTGCTCAACCTCCAACTGCCCGTATTGTTCGGCCTGTTCGCCGGCGTCCGCATTCCTGCGGGAGACCACAAATTCACGGCCCACGATTCCTTCACGCTGCCTGCGGATATCGAAGGCGTCCTCGTCGCCGGGCATGCGCATTACCTCGGCAAGACGATGAAGCTTACCGCGACGCTGCCCGATGGCACGGTCAAGACCCTGCTCGACATTGAGGATTGGGATTTCGCCTGGCAGGATCGCTACTTCTTCCAGCAATTCGTATCGCTGCCAAAGGGCACGCGGCTCGATGGAACTGTCACTTGGGATAACTCCGAATCGAATCCGCGCAACCCTCATAATCCGCCGGTCGCCGTCCGTTGGGGCGAGCAATCGTTTGACGAAATGGGCGCAATCGCTTTGCAATTCGTCGCCAAAGATGAAGCCGCGGTGCCGGAACTGCGACGCGCTGTTCAACGGCACACCCGGCAGACCGCTGCGGCGCGGATCATGCAGGATCCTGAATTCCGCGCCTGGTTCTACGAGCGGTTCGGCGAGATGCTGCGCTACCGCGAGGCCAAGGGAAAGCCTCAGCAGTAAGCGATCAGAGTCCGCCGGAGACGTTCAACGTTTCGCCGGTCATGAACTTCGAGTCTGACGACGCGAGATACACCGCGGTCGGTGAAATGTCGTCCGTCTGTCCGATGCGTCCCAGCGGAGCCTGCGATGCGAGTCCCTTCTCGAAGTCACTGCCGATAAAGCCCGCCGCGTGGACGCCTTCCGTCTCGATCATTCCCGGATTGATCGCGTTCACACGGATCTTGCGCGCTCCCAATTCCTTCGCGAGCGTGCCCGTAATCGCATCGACCGACGCTTTCGTCGCCGTGTAAACGGACGAGGCCGGCGGCAACAGCTTCGTCACCGCGGAACTGATGTTGATGATGCTTCCGCCATCCGCGCCGAAATACGGCAGCGCCTGTTGCGTCGTCAACAGCAAGCCGAGAACGTTCACGTTGAACTGCTTGTGAAATTGATCCTCAGTGATTTTTTCGATCGGTGCAAACTCATAAATGCCGGCGTTGTTCACCAACACGTCGAGAGTCCCGAATGCCTTCTTGGTTTCAACGAAAAGCTTCGAAATGTCGGCCGCTTTCGATACGTCCCCTTGGACCGCGATCGCGTTGCCGCCGGCATTCTTGATCTCAGAGACGACCTTGTCGGCGCCCGCTTTGCTCGATGAATAATTGACTACAACCGAAGCTCCTTCGGCTGCGAGCGCTTTTGCAATTCCAGCGCCAATTCCTTTGGATGCTCCGGTTACCACTGCTACCTTGTTCTTGAGTTTTGCCATGCTCTCAAGATGAAGCCGGCTTCACAAAGGATTCGCCTAATCTCTATCGGGATTCTTCAATCATCCGCCGGAACTTGCGCAGCAACTCGTACAGCATCACTCCGCCGGCCGTCGCGACGTTGAGTGAATGCTTGCGGCCGAGCATCGGTATGCGGACATGCGTATCGCACAACTCAAGAAGCTCCGGCCGGATGCCATCTGTCTCATGTCCGAAGACGACGCACACAGGAAAGCGCGGCATCCAATCGAACAGATCAACCGCGTGCGGACTCGTCTCAATAGCCGCGATCTCATAATCCCGCGCGCGCAGAGAATGGATCATCGCCGCCGGATCCCACGAGTGTTCCCACGGCACCGTCTCATCCGCGCCGAGCGCAGTCTTCGTGATCGCATGTTTCGGAGGCTGCGCCGTGATGCCGGAAAGCAGCAATTTCTCGACGCCTACGGCATCCGCGGTGCGGAAGAACGCCCCCGTGTTATACATGCTGCGGACGTTGTCGAGCAAGACAGCGACGGGCAGTTTGCGGATATCGTCGTACGGTGCGGCGGCATGGGTCGCGAGAAATGGTGTGCGGGTGGCTTCCAACTTTAATTACGGCTCCATCAGAAAAATCGAAAACTGCGTGACGCGGCGGTAGCCCATGCGCTGGTAGACACGAAATCCTTCGGTGGTCGCCTGCAGGATCGTACGTTCGATGCCGGTCTCGAGCGAAATCTCATGCAGCACGCTGCGCATGAGGCGCTCGGCATAGCCGCGACGGCGCCAGTCGGGCATGGTACCGACGGAATAAATCCCCGCCACTCCGCCGGCGATGACGCAGGCAGTCGAGACGACTGGTTCGCCGTTAACGTACCCAACCCAGCCGCGATATCCGCCTTGCCAACTGCGCTCCGCCGCGTAAATATCCGCGCAAATTCCATACGGTAGATCGAACGTCGCGCTCAAAATTCCGGCGAATGCGAATCGTTCTTCAGCCGTATTGACCTTGCGGATGTCGAGCGCCGGCAGCGCCCGCCTCGGCGGCGCGAGAGTCGTCGCAATCATTCCCGGAGGCTCGGAAAGCTGCCGCATCCGGCGCGACTCCATCACTCGCCGCAGCCGCCTGTGAACCGCCGGAGCGAGCAGGTCCTGACAAATCCAAAACGACCAACGCTCACGGCGCGACCCGAAATAATCATGGGCATTCGAGATGTATTCCTGCAGCCGGTCTTCAGTCTCGACACGCGTTTTGAGCAGTGCTGTATTGAAGACGCCGTAGTTAATTCCGGACGAGATGAGCAGCAATTCCGTGGTTTCAACCACTTGCCCATAGTCGTTGGCGAGCGAAAAGAATTTGAGGGTTTCGCGGAGGTTGGCTTCCACGAACTCAAATTCATTCCGGACGGCTAAGCGGGCGAACATCTCGAGGGTGATTACAACAGAGTTGCACGACGGGAGTCAACCTATTGCTTCACCGGTTGATTCACAAACGCCGCAACATCCTTCGCGGCCTTCGTCTCGACACCCGCCTTCTCGAGAAATCCGAGATCGCGGAACCAGTCAATGTAGCGCATCTGCCAGGTTCCGAACGGCGTATCGTGGCGGTCCGTGAGACCTCCGCTCATGTGGCTGCCATCCGGCAGCGGATCCCCCGGATGGCGGCCGTTCCCGTAAATATGCATCTCGATGTTCGGCACGCCGATCGCCAGCATCGCGCTGAAAAATTCCATCGACCAGATCGCGTGGACGCGGTCGCCCGAGCCTCCGCACACGATGAATGCCGGAGGAACATTGCGCGGAATCGGCGGCGGCGTGCGATTCTTCGCGAACGGCGAAGGACCCGGATAAATGATTCCGACGAAGTCCGGCCGTGAAGTGATGCCCGCCAACGGATCCCCCGCCGCACTATTCGCCTTGTCGAATTCGTCGAACCGCACCGCCGCGGCAGCAGTCAGTTCCGCGCCCGCCGAGAATCCCATCATGCCGATCTTGTTCGGATCGAGATTCCAATCCTTAGCATGCGCCCGCACCATGCGGATCGCCTGCAGAGCATCGTTCACCGCATCTTTCGTTGGCTCATATCCATCGCTGCGTAAGCGGTTGCGCAGGATGATCGTGTTGACGCCGTAGTTGTAAAAGAACGGCACGAAGTCCGCGCCTTCACTGCCGACATTGAGCGTCCGATGACCTCCGCCGGCGACGAGGATCACCGCCGCGCCCGTATTGATTCCGCCCTCAACCGTGTGGACCTCAATCGATGGATTGTGGATGTTGACGATGCTGTTGATCCGCCCCGGCGACGCCTTGCTCATGTTGTAGACCTCGGCCTCGTGGACTCGATCCGCCTTGAGGAACGGCGAACCTGTCGGATACAAAGGAATGACCACGCCGCCTTGCAGAATCGGCTGCGGCGCGTATGGCGCATCCGTCACCGGCCCGGGCTTGGGCACTCCCATCGGAGCAGGCAAAGTCTGTGCAGTAGCGGCGCATGCGCCCGCTGCGATCAAAATCGGCAATAGAACTCTCATGAGATTTTCAGAACACCAGCATATCGCCGACCTTGAGCCCGTGCTTCGCGGCCACGCCGCCGGCGAGTTCGACGACGAACAGCGAATCCTCGCTTCCGCCGAATCGCGGACACTTGCTCGCGGCCAGCCCCGCCGGACATGGCGGTGTATTCGCTGAAATTTCGACGATCTTCCGGTCCGCGCCGACCCAGATAATGTCGAGCGGAATCTTCACCTGATACATCCAATATGGATATCTGCCGGGCGACCCATGCGAGAAGAGCATGCCGCGATCCGGCTTCAATTCATCGCGAAACATCATGCCCCGCATCATTTCCTGAGGCGTCCGCATCGACTCGGCGAGGATCACCGTCCCATCGGGCAGCTTGATCGGAGTGCTGTAATATTCCTCGGACGTCATCGCCTTTGGGCCGCAGGAAGTCGTGATCAGTGTCGAGAACAATAGAAACATCGGAAAGAGGATGCGCATCGTCAGCCGTGGGAGCCTCTAAAATAGTACCTGAGACGAATGTCCTCATTTTTAAAGCGCCTGGTTCTTACGCTCGACATGATCAAGTTCGAGCATTCCGTATTCGCCTTGCCCTTCGCCCTGACCGGCGCGTTGCTCGCGTTCCGTGAGGATCGCTTTCAAACGCCCGATCCCTGGTGGAAGCTCTTGTGGATCATCGCCGCGATGGTCGGCGCGCGCTCGGCCGCGATGACGTTCAATCGCATCCTCGATGCAGAAATCGACGGCCGCAATCCGCGAACGTCGAAGCGTCATCTGCCCGCCGGACTGTTGAGCCAACGCTTCGCCTGGGCGTTCCTGCTGAGTTCATCGGCGCTATTCCTGATCGCCGCGCGGATGCTGAATCCACTGTGCTTCTATCTCGCTCCCGTAGCGCTGTCAGTCG
>DASXZC010000617.1:0-12727 GCA_036502165.1 Bryobacteraceae bacterium | reverse complement strand
GAATACGTCCCAGATCAGCGGACTCCTCGGCTGCGGCCACAGCCACATCGTGTTCGGGTACGGCAGCAGCCAATACGCCAGCCACGGGCGCCCCAGGTGGAGGATCGGGAACATACCCGCGCAGGCCACCGCGAATAGCGTCATGGCTTCCGAGAATCGATTGATCGACGTCCGCCAGTCCTGCTTCAGCAATAAAAGAATGGCCGAGATCAGCGTACCGGCGTGGCCGATTCCGATCCACCAGACGAAGTTGACAATCGCAAATCCCCACGCGATCGGGATGCGGATGCCCCAAACGCCGACGCCACGCACGAACAGCCAAGTGACTGCGACGAGCAGTACGTTGACGAGCAGGAACGCAATCGCGAAGCCGATGAACATCTGCTTCGGCGTCCGCTTGAACGGTTGGAAGACGACCCCGGTAATCTTGTCGGTGACGGAACCATAGTCGTGTCCGGGGCCGAGGATCTTCTTCGGTCCTGGATCGATGACCGCAGTTGTGGTGCCGTGTAGGTCAAGATCTTCAGGCATCTTTTTCGATCTCCGGATTGGGATTCCGCAGGCGCGCCAGATATGTCGTGCGAGGACGCGTATTGAGATCCTCGAGCAGCAGGTAATTCCGTTTTAATTTCTTCAGGCGAGTTACTTCGCTCTTTGGATTGTTGATGTCTCCAAAGACGATCGCGTGAGCGGGGCACGCCTGCTGGCACGCGGTGACGATCTCACCGTCTTTCAGAGGTCGGTTGTTATCCTCTTCGGCCTCGATCTTCGCGCGTTCGATGCGCTGCACGCAGTAGCTGCATTTTTCCATCACTCCGCGGCTACGGACGCTCACGTCAGGATTGCGCAACCCCCACAGGCTCGGCGTCTGCCAATCGGAGAACAGGAAAAAATTAAACCGGCGTA
Source organism: Bryobacteraceae bacterium (assembly GCA_036502165.1). GTDB lineage: Bacteria > Acidobacteriota > Terriglobia > Bryobacterales > Bryobacteraceae > F-183. The sequence continues at coordinate 11,821 of DASXZC010000617.1, read as the reverse complement.
CTTTGTAAGGACAGTTGTTGGAACAGTACCGCGTGCCGACGCAGCGGTTGTACACCATTTCGTTGAGACCTTCCTTGCTGTGAACCGTGGCCGCCACTGGGCAGACCAGTTCGCACAAGGCGTTCTCGCAATGCATGCAAGGCACGGGCTGGAAGTACATTTTCGGATCGTCGAGATCCCCTGAGAAATAACGGTCCACTCGAATCCAGTTCATGTGGCGCCCCATCGCCACCTGTTCTTTGCCTACGATCGCGATGTTATTTTCCGATTGACAGGCGACCATGCAGGCGTTGCATCCCGTGCACGCGGTCAGGTCAATTGACATGCCCCACTTATGATCCGGATAGGACCACATCGGGAAGAGCGTCATTCCCGGCGGAACGTGGTCTTCTGGCGGCGACGCGAACTCAGGATTCTTGTGATATTCGGCAAAGGTGCCGGCGCGGAAAGGATCGCGCTCTTCCATGGTTTGCGTGATCTGCGTGTTGGCAAACCCGTATCCACGCGAGACGCGCGTGACGGAGGCGCCATGATTGTGCGCCATTGCATTCGTCGTGCGCAGCAGATACGCGTTGAAGCCGATACCGTTCGAGATTCGGCCCGAACGCCTGCGGCCGTATCCAAGATGTAGCGTCAAAGATTCATCGGCGTGCCCCGGTTGCACCCAGCAAGCACCGCGCAACGTGCGTCCGGCGACTCTGAGATCGACGACATCGCCGGTTTCGAGTGAGAGGCGTTGGGCCGTGCGCGGCGAAATCCAAATCGCGTTCTCCCACGTCATCTTGTTGGGCTGCTTGGGTAGTTCCTGCAGCCAGGCGTTATTCGAGAAGGCTCCATCGCCAATCGATGGGTCGGGACGAAACACAACTTCGAGATCCGTCGGCGCTAATGTCCCGCCGGTTGACCGCTCGGGGATCTTCGGCTCGGGAGCATTCTTCTCAGGAAAGGCCGTTCCCGCCACAACGCCGTCGTGCAGACAAATGCGCCAGAAATCGTCGAAATCCTTGCCGGGATGCTGCTTCTGCCAATATGCTCGAACAGTATCGTGGCTGTTCTGATCGGCCTTTTTATTGAGGACATTCAGCACGTCATGAGGCGTGCGGCCCTGATACATCGGATCGATCAGCGGCTGCACGATGGACGCCGTGCCATCCCATGCGCGAGCATCGCTCCAGGACTCGAGGTAATGCGCCTCGGGGACGTGCCAGTGGCACCATTCGGATGTTTCGTTGTGGAAGAGGCCAACGTGCGCGCGAAGCTTCACGTGCTTGAGCGCCGTGAGAAAATCCAGATCGTCCGGCGCATCGTATGCGGGATTTCCCCCGAGAATCAACAGCGTTTCGACTTGCCCGCCGCGCATGTCCGCAGTCAACGATCCGAGGGACGCCAACTGATCCACCGGGCGTGCCTCGACGCGATCGGTGTAATAAACGGTATTGCCGACGTTCCCTAAACGGCGATTGAGAGCGTGCGCGATGGCGTGAACGCGCGGCGGCTGGAACTCGCCTGCGATCACAATGCTCGCTCCCCGATGCGCCTCGAGGTCTTTCATGATCGCCTGCTCGCGCTTGCCACCGCTGCCGGACAAGAGCGAGTCGGCGAACTGCTCGACATCGGCCGAGCGCATGCGGAAACGGTGCTCAGCCATTCCGCCAGTGATCGAGGGGACGCTCTCCGCGACGTATAAACGCGGAGCCTCGACTGATGGATCATCCGCCGCTCGAGAACGGCGCGTTGAATATTCGCGCGTATAGCGCAGGCTGCCCGGCATCGTCGGCGCGAGGAAATCGGCGTCGAGCGATACGACGCGCGCCGCGCGATCGAAGCGATAGATCGTGTTCCAGTTGCCTCCGAACGTCGCTGTCGATCCGGCAAATTCCGAATGACGTCCGCAAGGATCCCACTGATGCCAGCGGGCATTCGGATAGGTCGTGAGGAATTGCTGGATCTGTTCGGCGAGAGTCGGCGAGGTCACCGTGCCGGTCAAGATGCGGAAGCCTTCGCCCTTCTTCAGATCCGACACATCTCGCGCGCCTGAGATGGCAGTCAGAAAATTGCCCCAACTGTTAATGAATCCATCTTTCAAGACGGCCTGCGAGCGATCAGGATCATACAACGTCAGCACGCTCGCCTGCATGAAAATATCGGTTGCGCCAAGGCTTGCCGGATGATCGGGATTGCCTTCGATCTTAGTGGGACGTCCGAGATGACTCTCCGCGAGGACGCCGGTCGCGATGCCGGCCGACGTCATCGACGTCGCATAGAACATCGGCTTGCCGGGAGTGACTTCCTCTGGCTGCCGGACGTAGGGGACGATCGCTTCACGGGGCTGCTTTGTGCAGGCCGCAAGGCCCGCGAGCGCCATCGAGGCACCCATCAATTTGAAGAATCGGCGGCGTGATCCAGGATCGTTCCAGTCGGGCGTGCGGTTGGGAAATTCTTCCTCGACGTAAGCCTTGAACTCATCGGTGCCGGCCAGTTCCTCGAGACTCCGCCAATACTGGGGTCCATTCAATCCGCTGAGGCGGCGGCGCAAATCTTCGAGTTTTAGCTTCGGTTCACTCATGCTTCACCGGTGACAAGTGACACAGTCGGTCAGGCTCTGCACTTTGTTTTCAGCCACCAGGCGCTTGCCCAATTCTTCCTGGTTCGAAGGATATTCGTAAGCCATATTGAACACCTGGTCCTTCGGGCGAATATATTGAGCCGGGTTCCGATGGCAATTAACGCACCACTGCATATAAAGGGTATTGACCTTGTATGTGAGCGGCATCTGATCGATGCGCCCGTGACAGGTCGAACATCCGATTCCCTTATTAACGTGAATACTGTGGTTGAAATAAACGAAGTCAGGAAGGTCGTGAACACGCGTCCAATCAAGCGATTGACCGGTGCGCCAACTGGAGCGGACGGGCTCGAGGATTTCCGCGTTATTCCAGATCTGCGAATGGCAGCTCATGCAGATCTCTGTGGCGGGTATTCCCGCAAACGGGGACGTTTCAACAGTCGTGTGGCAATAACGGCAATCGATGCCGTCGTCGGTTACATGGTGCTTGTGAGAGAAGGGAACTGGCTGGTCTTTGGCGACTTCAACATCGGTATTAAAGGAACCGGCGTTGATTTTATAAGCCGCCCAGACGATACCGCTCAGCAATACAACAGCCGCTACGATACTGACTTTGGCCACACTATTCGCGCTGCGATGGAAAATCTGCGCCATGTGTCAACCTGGCGATTGCCCCGATAAAGAGAAGCGGGTGCCGCCCCAATCGCGCGGCGAACCTTGCGTACCGCGGCACCCGCCTAGTTATTTCAATCGCCTACGAGGACAGTCTATCGTTGACACGTAAGGAGTCCGTAAGGAAAACCTTATGTTTTTCTTTATGCCGCCGCAGGGCCTCCATCCAGTCCACCGCGGCAAGCCAGTCGTCATTTCGAAATAACTAGTGGGTCAGGCTGCGCGGTCCAGAGAACCATTTGTACAGCATGGCGAAGATGTACCCGAGAATGGCTCCATCGACAAAGCCGTAGCATCCGCCCAGCAGAACGCGTCCCATGGTGCGGGCCGTGTCGGCGCCGGGATAAACCGAACTCATCATGCGGAGAAACTCTCCGCCATATGACGGAGCGGCCAGATTAATCAATCCGACAATTAACATGCAGCCGGCCCACAGGATGGCTGAGGTAATCGTAACTGCCTTCACTGAGAATCTCATTGCGATTCTCCTTTCTCTACTACTAGTGTGCGCCTGCTCGACGCAAATGGGAATACCGTCGCGCAGGGGCACAAAGTACATTATTTGGGGGACACCGCCGAAGAACTAGAAAATGAAGCTGAGGCCGCCGCGGAGTGCGCGGGGTGATTGAATCAAAAGGAATTGGCGGCCATCGGCGGTCCGCAGGGGAAGGTAGCCTTGCGCCAGCATATTGCGCGTGTCGAGTGACAGCTCGAGGCGTCCAGGCATGCCGAAAAGGCTGGGAATCGGCTGCTTGAGACCCATGTTGAGCCCGGTCTCCGGGAAGGCTTGCTCGGTGAGGAACAAATGCCCGGGCATCATCACCGAATAATCGGTCCAGCTATAGCTGGTGGTGAACCGCGTCCCCGTAACCGGAACCGTCGCTTTGATTCCAGCCGTCGCCCAAATCCGTTCGCCGCCCTTGAGGTCGTCGCGCAGCGCAGTGGTTGAGGATCCAGACAACTGGCGGTCGACCGCGGTCAGCACGCCGCCGCGGCCCATGGCGAGCGTCCCTTCGAACCGATCGCCGAATGGACGGGAGGCGCTGGCCATCACGCCCCAGCGATTCATGTTGCCCACATCGAACATGGATGCCTTCGAACTCAAATCGGGCAGCACATCACCTACGAATAAATCGGACGAAGCGGACATCTGCACGCCTGCATTCGAGATCTGCTCGCGATACGAAGCGGCGTGCAAAAGCACCTTGCCGACGGCCTTGCTGTACGCGATTTCGAAGTTCGTGTTGCGCTGCATCCTCAAGTGACCATCCGCGAACGACAGCCGCGGCAGCACCGACAGCACCGCCAAGTCACGGCGCAGCTCGGAGTCGTGTTCGCCACCTGCGGACTGATTATTAAACAATCCCATCGGAGGCGCACCCGAGCTGAACCCGAACTGCAACGATCCCGCCGAGCCCATCGTGTATGTCAAACGTGCGAATGGACTGACATAATTCAACCGGTCGACCAGTTGGATCGAGTCGAGCGAAATGCCGTATTCGAGGTTCAGAGCCTCGCCGAGCGTCACGCGATCGATCGACGACAACGACATCGTCCGCAGAGCCGGAGTGCCGCCAGCCATTCCCGGAAGATCAGGGAAGGACACCTCATGAGCGGAGAGCGTAATCTCGGGCGAGCTCCAACCGTTCACGGATTCGCGGCTGTAGGTCGTACTGAAGCCGGCCGCAGGCATGCCGGAATGCGGCATGATTCCAAAATTGCCGCTGAAGTGGAGCTTGTTGGCGTCATAGAGGGAAGTCGCAACGGCGAATGCTGTGCCCAGATCCGTCTGGGTTCCGACCGATCCCATCTCTCCCGGATCGCCCGCCGAGACGTTGAACAATCCTCGGACCTCGCTGAACATCGGCGAACTCGAACTTGAGGAACGGGTCTGTCCAATGTCGATTCCCGGAAGCATCCGCATCGCCGGACGCGCCGACGGAGCCGACCGCAACGCCCATTTCCAATCGTCCGACATGAGAGTCGACCCAGGCGCCGTACGCACCAGTTCGATCGTGCTGAGCACCGACGCCAGGTTCACATTGAGTACGCTCTCGACACCCGCCTGTACGCCGATACCACGCTTCATGGCAGGCACGAAACTCGATAGGGCAACGCGGACGGAGTAGAGATCGGGAGACAAGGAGTCGAACAGGAATTGGCCGTTTTCATTGGTCAAAGCCTGCCGGACCATCTGATCGTAGCGATTATACAGATAGACGGAAGCGCCCATCTGCACGACGCCCAGGGTACTGCGGACATTGCCGAAAATGCGTCCCGACAACTGTTGCTGCAGTGGACGCAACAACGCCTGCCGAGGAGAAACAGGAGGACCGCCTGCGCACACGAGCCCCGTACCCGGCAGCAGGACCGCCGCCAAGCCCAAAGCCAACGTTGAGTATCGCAGTCTCATACGAGTGCGCCGAACCCTGTTCCGTTACCCAGGCGACTGAATCGTAGCATACCCAGCCGCCGATTTCACGCTCCCTCGGGGAGCCACTCTTTAACGAACCGTGAAGTTCGCAGTCGACAACACGGTCTGATTGCGGTTCTTATCCTCGGCCTTCACATTGATCGTGTACTGGCCGGCTTCGAGACTCTTCAGAGGCAGCAGTTTCTCGACGATCAATTGCGAACTGGAGCCCGGAATCGCCGCTGCATCTTCTTTGTATTCGAAGACCTTCTTATTGGTGTCGTTTTTGACGATCTCGTAATCCAACTGGCCGTTCGGCTTCTGGGTTCTCTCATCGGTCTGGAAGTTATAGACCTGCAGGTAGATTCCCAGTTTTTCATCGCGCGAGAACGAATCGCCCACGCGCGGCCGGACTTTCGACGTACCGATCACGAACTGTCCGAGGCCAATGCTCTTGGTCGGGACCTTTTCGAGCTGGTCAGCGAGAATCAAAGAGCTGGCCATCAGCTTGTCATCCTCGAGACGTGGGACGGTGAGCGCCGTCTCATAGTTGCAAATATTGCCGCCGGTGACATCCTTGGCGACCACATTCAAGCGATAACGCCCAGGGGCAAGCGGCACAGTCTTCTGGTAAATCGACTTGCCCTTCACCATTTCCTGCAGCATTTCCTTCGGAGTCTCGGCCGTCACCACATCTTCGAACGTATTGACGGGCTTCCGGGACATCGACGTCACGCGGGCGAAAATATTGATTGTCGCCTTCGAGATGCCGTCTTTCTCAGAGAAATTCAAATCGCGCCGGTCGAACTGCAGAGTGACTGCGGTCAGCACCGAGGATCCGGTGACCGGCACGTAGTCGACCTGCACCTGCATCGGCAGGGTATTGAACCGGATCGTCGAGTTCACAGCCGCCTCAAGATCCTTAAACTTCACCGGAGGAGCCTTCTGCAGATTCGCGAACCGGCTCAGGCGCTCGAATTCGTCCATACTGGCGGGCAGCGGCATGTTGCCGGTGCCAAGGTGCGTGCCATCCGTACGGTTGAAACGGTCGTTCTTCGACGACATGCCCATCTGCTCGTACATCGTCAGACCGGCATTCGGAACGTACAAGAGGGCGTCCTTTTCCGAAGGATCCATCGTCATGTGGTACTCGCCCGACATGGTCGGATCGACGAATTCGATCACGATATCGTTGCCGATCCCTTCGATGTAGCGATAGCGCCACTGCTCAAAAGGATAGGTCGAAGTCTCGCCGCCGCCCTCTTCAATGGGCCGCTCATAGCTGCCGCCTGAAGGATGCGCTTCGATTTCATCCGGAGGACCATAGACGATGTAAATCCGCCCGCGGTCGGTCTTCCATCCGGGGATGCCCGACGCGAATCGCTCATTGGCATACGCGATGCGACGGTAGTGCTCTTCCTTGAATTCGTTCTCTTCGGTGTCGGGAGTGGGATCGCGGCGATACCAGAATTGTTCAATGAAACTCTGCCGTTCGTCGTCGGTCGCGAGCTGCTTGAACGTCTTGCGCTCTTCGTCTGTGATGATGTAGCCGACATCTTCGCTCAACCACCTCTTGTATGGAGTTTCGAGTTCCTTGCGCAGCTTGGCTTCGCGCTTCTTCTTCTCTTTCTCCGTCATCGGTTTTGCGATCGTCTCCGACGGGTTGTCAGTCGCCGCGGTGGCGCCCTTCTTCTGGTCGGCGGCGGCAGCGAATGTTGCGGATTGCGAGCTAAGCAGACCGCTGATACACAAGATTGCGAAAGACTGTTTCGGTCGCATGAGATTGGACTAGCTCCCTCCTGACCTATGCGTGATCGGTTGCACGCCAGTAACCAGGACTATAACAATTCTACGGCCCCCGGGGAAACCGCGCAAGCGCCAATCCGGCTCTCACGCATCCCATTGCACTTCAGGCGCTTATGACTCACCTGGGAATGACGAAATGCTGCTCCACCTGTGCCTCAAACGGCACAGGTTTTCCGTTGAAAGTGGCGGGTTTGAACGTCCATCTGAGCACCGCCTGGATGGCTTTGTGGTCGAGCCCCGGATCGAGCGGCTTGACGACTCTGGCCTCGGTGACCTGCCCGCGCTCGTTGATTCCGATGCGCAAACGCACGACTCCTTCAATCCCGGCCCTCTGCGCCTCGGGAGTATATTCGGCCTCCGGACTCGTGATCACCTGAGGAGGAACCACCTTCTCGTGGGCTCCTTCGACAGGACCCTTCTTGCCGATGCGGTCCTTTTCCCGGTTCTCCTTTTCCCGATGTTCCGGCCCGACAGGAGGCGTACGTTGCGACCACATCCAATAACCGCCGCCCGCCAGCGCCAATACCGCCACGGCGATGCCGATCAGCCCTATTCGGGATGACGACGACTGCGCCGGATGGGCAACAGCAGCGGCAACCGGAGGCGACTGGTAAGACGGCTGCTGCCGGGGCTCGGGCTTGATGACCGGAGGCGACGACAAAGGCAGCGGGACCGCCAGCGACGGCCGAGCCTCCGTTTCGATCCGCGCAGGCGGAGGTCCATCGGCGGGGCTGCTGACCGTCGAAGTTTTCGGTTTCGATGAGTTCAGAGGAAGCGTCGCCTCGAAGTCAGTCGGCTGGTCGACTCCGTTCGCCGCATCCGACAGAGCCTGCCAGAATGCCATACAATTCGGAAATCGATCCTCGGCCGACTTCGCCAGCACTTTCCGGAACACCGGATCCATGCGCAATCCGCCAGGAACCTGTTCAAGCTTGCTGAGGTCGGGCTGCTCGAAGACGACCTTGAATACGAGCGAAGTAATCGTATCGGAATCGTACGGACGCAGCCCGGTGAGCATCTCGTAGGCGACGATGCCAAGCGAATATTGATCGGCGCGGCCATCCATCGCCATCGCGCGGATCTGCTCGGGCGACATGTAGGCCGGGGATCCGACCGTCGTGCCCGTCTTCGTGAGATTGGTGGCGGCGATCTTGGCGATTCCGAAGTCCGCGACTTTGATGCGGCCCTCGCTCTGCAACAGCAGATTGGCGGGCTTGATATCGCGGTGAATGACGCCCTTCGAGTGCGCATAGTCGAGCGCCTCGGCGGCCTGTTTCAGAATCTGCAGCGTCAATTCCACGCTGGGACGCGTGCGCGCCAAAGCATCGGCGAGGTTCGGCCCGTCGATGAATTCCATGGCGATGAACAGGACATCCTTGTCCTGGCCCGCCTGATAAATAGTTACGATTCCGGGATGCGAAAGCATTCCCGCCGATTTGGCCTCGCGGAACAGCCGATCCTTGAGCTTCGTCTGTTCGACCGAGTCGCCGAGGTCTGAGGAGTGCACGGTCTTGACCGCGACTGTGCGTCCGATTACGGGATCCAAGCCGCGGTAGACGATGCCCATGCCGCCACGGCCGAGTTCTCCCAGGATTTCGTAGGGTCCGATCTGCTCCATGAATTGTCGTGCTGCCGTTTCATTCTACCCCTTTCGGATTCAAGCCGGTGCTTGCGTTACCGATGAGGATGATGGAATAGGCCACCGGTCCCATGACTTTGCCCTCTCACGCTCCCGCGATCGCAGTCGATAAATTGCAAGCCACACTCTCGCGAGTGATCACCACCATGCTTGGCATTGGTTTGGATGAAACAAACCTGTTTCCCCCCGGCCAACGCACCACTCAGCCGGTCTGTCTGCCGACAACGCTCTTTTCGGCCGTACGATTCTACGGCTCCTGGCGCGGCTATTGCATGGTGTGCTGCGAGCCCGAGGTCGCGAAGGAATTGACGCGCCGGTTTCTGGGTTTGAGAGCGGGTTCGACGGATGGGATGCAAAACGAAGTCCGGGACTGTATGGGTGAGGTAGCTAACATTGTTGGCGGGAACGTCAAGACCCTTCTGCCGAAGGGCGTCGATCACACCGTCCCGGAATTCGGAACGGCGATGGCGCCCAGAGGAGATCTGGTCATCACCGCCGTTTTCAATTGCACGGCCGGTCCCTTGTGGATCAGCCTGCTGAAGGATCCCGAGATTCCTTAGTTGTGGACCGCCGCTACTTTTCCGGCGCTCGTGTGCCGGCCCATGAACATCTGCTCGAGCGTCGCTTCCGGAATCGTGAGCAGTAAGTTCAAATACGTTCCGTCGACGTTGATCTGCATGTTCTGCAGGACGGTCGCGAACTGATCGACCTGGGCGTTCGAAGCGCGATTCGACTGGACCAGGCTCACGAAGAACCGCACGACGTCAGCCAAAGCCGACGCATCTTTTTCAGATCGCGCCACCGCCTGCGCCATGATCGCCGCGCCATTGGCTGAGAATTTCAGTCCGCCGCTGCCGGCGACAATCGACTGCATCATGCCCGCTTCGAGCACCGGTCCCACTTTCGGATCGTTGATTTTTCCCGAGAAAAATGATGCGGGCGAGACAGCCGAGAGGAACCAGGCATCGTTGGTCGAGGCGAGCGTCTTGATCCTCGTCGTGATGCTATCGGAAAGGCCAGTTGCGGTCAACCCACGCCGATCGATCACCCCTTTGACTGCGTCCAGATGGCCCATGACAGCAGTGGTCGAATCCAGAAACGCGATCGCACCCGTCATGTCAGTACCACTGTGGACGATCAGATCGAGACCTTTGTAGTTCGTTTTGGTCGCGCCCTCGGCCTGCGAAGCCGCGGAGATCTTGGCTGCGTCGAAACTGCCGCGCCCGAGGATGACAGTTTGGCTCGTGTCGCCGCTGCCGGAGGTCGCGCTCAAAATCTGGCGCAAATCGCGACGCGGATCGAATCCGGTATCGGCAATGAATTTCTGGAAACCGGCATCGTCGACCTGCATCTGGCTGAGCATATACAGCCCGTAGATCGACATCTTTGCCTGATCCACGTTGAGCCCGGTCAGCACGACCGCGTCAGGAGGCGCCAGGGCCAGCAAACCGGGGTCCACAGCGGCGAAAGCCGAGGCGGTGAAGCCCGCCAGTAGCGCCAGTGGAAAAAGGGAGCGGCGAGTCAACATCGGGGGTCTCCTTCTTGCTCCGTGAGGAGCATCAAAACCATCATACGCCCCATAGACGACGCGGGTTCCTGATTTATTACAAAGGATTGGCGGACCGCTTGAAACCCGCGCATCGAGGCTGGGACAATCAAAGAAAGCATGTCCCCCGTCCAGATCTTTGGCGTCAAAAATTCGCAAGCGACCCGCGCTGCTGAGCGGTTCTTCAAGGAACGGCGCATGGTCATTCAAATGATCGACCTGAAGGTCAAGCCAATGGCCGCGGGCGAGATCAAACGATTTATCGCCCGATTTACCCTCGCCGGGCTCATCGATATCGAGGGCTCCGCGTATGTCGACGCGGGTCTCAAGTACTTGAAGGTTTCAGACGCCGAACTGCTCGCGAAGATCGAACGCGAACCGAAGCTCTTGCGTTTGCCCCTCGTGCGATCGGCGAACCAGGTGAGCATCGGACACGACGAAGCCGCCTGGAAGTCGATGGCCGCCTCATAATAATAGACAGTGCCGAAACTCTTCCTGATCGATTCGTTCGGATTCATCTTCCGCGCCTACCACGCCCGCGCGCGTTCGGGCGCTCCGCCGATGCGGACCCGGGGAGGATTTTCGACCGAGGCCGTCTACATCTTCAACAACATGGTCAAGCGGATCGTCACGTCGTACGGTCCCGAGTACATCGCAGCCGTGTTCGAAAGCGCCGGTCCGACCTTCCGCGATGAGGCGTTCGCTGCCTACAAAGCGAATCGTGAAGAGATGCCCCCGGACCTGCGCGACCAGCTTCCCCAAATCCGGCGCGTGCTCGAAGCCACGCGGATCCCGATCCTCGAGTCCGGCGGATTCGAGGCGGATGACGTCATCGGAACGGTCGCGCGCCGGGCGTCCGAAGGCGGTTGCGAAGTCGTCATCGTCTCGAGCGACAAGGACATGCTGCAGCTCGTGAACGAACACGTGTCGATGTTGAATCCCATGAAGGACGACATCCTCTACAATCCCGCGAAGACCGAGGAGTTCATGGGAGTGAAGCCGTCGCAGGTGGCGGATTTGCTGGCGTTAAAGGGCGATTCGATCGACAACATTCCGGGCGCGCCGGGTATCGGCGAGAAGGGCGCGAAGGAGATCATCCTCAAGTTCGGTTCGGTCGAGGCGGCGCTCGATCGTGCCTCTGAAGTCGAGCGGAAGATGTACCGCGAGAGCCTGCAGAAC
>DASXZC010000616.1:0-7398 GCA_036502165.1 Bryobacteraceae bacterium | reverse complement strand
CGAGATCGCATCGCCCTCGAGCAATCCCCATTTCTCACTCGACCCCGCGAGCGTCTCCGTACGCACCGGCACGGTCCTGCTGATCATCAATGCTTCCGCCGCGCACGTCTCCTGGTCGGCCTGTTATTCGGCCGGCACGGAAGTGTCGAATGGCAAAGGCGAGATGACGGCCTTGTGCTCGCAAACTCTCGAAAGTACGCTCGCCGCCTATCAGTCGTGCCGCCTCGCGACCTCGATTGATGGCAAGCCGCTCATCCGTTTCCGCGCCCGCGGATCGGCTATTGCAATGCAAATCCTCACTCCCTCCGCTCTCGAAGTACAGCTATTCAAAGTCGAATCCACCATACACTTCGATTTGGAAAGCGTCGAGCACTAATAACGTTTAGTTTCCCTCAACGATCCATTTAGCTCCTTCGCGTTGAACCCTTAAAAACCTCACGCTACCGTGAACCACAGAAGTGTGGGTGCTCACCCGAAGGAGTCTTTATGAAGCCCAGCCACGTAGCGGCGGCGACCCTTGTACTCGCCGCAACCTCCATATTTGCTCAGGAATTCCGCAGCACCATCAGCGGAGCGATCACCGATCCAACTGGCGCCAGCATCGCGAACGCCCAGGTGACCGTCAAAGAAACACGCACCAATTCGAAGTCGCAAACCACCTCCGATGCAAGCGGCCAGTACTCGCTTCCCTTCCTCGTTCCCGGCCAATATGAATTGACCATCGCCGCTCCGGGATTCAAAGAATACATAAGGAAGGACATCACGCTCTCCTCGAGCGACCACCTCGTGCTCGACGCGCGCCTCGCCGTCGGTGAGGCGACACAATCGGTCGAAGTGACTGCGGACGTCCCACTCATCAACGCCGAGAACGCCTCCACCGGCCAGTCCATCACGACCAAGCAAGTTGAGGATCTCCCCCTCAACGGCCGCACGCCGATGATGCTCGCGCAGCTTGCCATGGGCGTCATTTCGACGACGCAGCCTTCGCTCGTCCATCCCTTCGATGCCGGCGCGCCATCCGCTCTCTCCATCGGCGGACTTCCCTCGCAGACCACCGAACTCCTGCTCGACGGCTCGCCCGACGCCACTTGGGATCTGCGCCTCGCCTACAGCCCGCCTCAGGATGCCGTGCAGGAAGTGCGCGTCAAAGCCTTCGATACCGACGCCGCTTATGGCCACACCGGCAGCGGCACGGCAAATCAAATTTTGAAGTCGGGAACGAATTCGCTACACGGCTCGCTCTGGGAATTCAACCAGCCCGACAACCTCGCCGCCAACACGTATTTCAACAACAAGGTCGGCGCGCCGAACCCGGTCACGCACCTCAATCAATATGGCCTCACCGTCGGCGGACCGATGATCCTGCCCAAGATCTTCAATGGCCGCGACAAGCTGTTCTGGTTCTTCGCCTGGGAATCGATGAAGGACTCCCAGCCGAACAGCACCTTCGTCACCGTCCCCACCGCCGCCGAGCGCACCGGGGACTTCTCCGCCCTGCTCGCCGCCGGCTCGCAGTATCAGATCTACAATCCGTTCACAGCGACGCAATCCGGATCGACGGTCACGCGCCAGCCCTTCGCCGGCAACAAAATTCCCTCGAACCTTATCAGTCCGATCGCGCAGAACTATCTCAACTTCTATCCGTTGCCGAACGTGACGACCGGCGTCAGCGCGACCGGGGTCAACAACTACTTGAGCAACGCTCCCACGGTCGACGACTTCAACAATTACCTGGGTCGCCTCGACTACAACATGAGCGTTAAGAGCCGCCTCAGTTTCGACATTCGCCGCACCGACTACACGCAGGTCAAGAATAATTACTTCAGCAACGTCGCCGAAGGATCGTCACTCTACCGCCAGAACTGGGGCGGCACCATCGACGAAGTCTACACCATCACTCCGCGTTCGGTCCTCGACATACGCGGAAATTTCACGCGCCTCAATGAAGGCCACGGCCAGCCCGGCACCGGCTACGATCCATCGACGCTCGGCTTCCCTTCGTATCTCGCCGCGAACAGCAACTACTTGCAGTTGCCGATCGTCTCCCTCAGCACCTTCCAATCCATTGGTGCCAGCGGAGCCAACACGCTCCCCTCGCAATCGAGCCAGCTCTTCGGATCCGTCGTAACTCTCATCGGAAATCACTCGCTCAAGGTCGGCGGCGACACACGTCTCTACCGCTTGAACGTCACGCAATTCGGAAACTCGGCCGGTACGTTCTCGTTCGGCAACACGTACGTGCGCAGCACGAGCTCCGCCTCGTCGACCGTCGCGCAAGGCCAGGATCTCGCATCGTTCCTGTTAGGATTGCCGACCTCCGGCTCCTACGACATCAACACCTCGAGCTCGCAGTACTCCTACTACGGCGCCCTCTTCATCCAGGACGACTGGCGGATCACTCGCACGCTCACCCTCAACCTCGGTCTGCGCTTCGATCATGAAACGCCGTACGCCGAAAAATATGGACGCACCGTCGACGGCTTCAACACGACCACCGCCAATCCTCTCGCAGCCGCCGCGCAAGCCGCCTACGCCGCACATCCGAGCGCTCTTCTGCCCGCCGCGGACTTCAATGTCAACGGCGGCCTCACCTTCCCATCCGCCAGCGGAGGCGCGCCTTACAATGTGTCGAACCGCAATTTCAGTCCCCGATTCGGCTTCGCCTGGAGTCCCGAGCGCTTCCATTCGAAGACCGTCTTCCGCGGCGGCTTCGGCATGTTCGTCTCGCCCATCGTGATTTCGAATCTCGCCGTCACCGGCGCATACTCGACCAACCCCGTCATCAATCAGGAAGGCTTCAGCGCCACGACCGCCTTCAGCGTTCCAGGAGCAGTAGTCACTCCGCAAGTCACGCTCGCGAATCCGTTCCCGAGCGGATTCCTGCAACCCGCCGGATCCTCTGCCGGACTCGCCACCTTCGAAGGCCAGACTGTTTCGTTCCTGAATCCCAACATGCAGAATCCGTATTCGATGCGTTGGAACTTCGATATCCAACACACGCTCGCGCACGGCCTGCTGGTCGAAGCCGGATACATGGGCAATCACGCCGTCCATCTGCCGATCTCGGTGACGCAACTGAACGGCATTCCCTCGCAATATCTGAGTACGCTCCCCGTGCGCGACGCCGCCGTCAACTCGACTCTCTCGGCCTCGATCGCCAATCCCTTCGCTGGTCTCAACACGAGCCTCAACACCTCGACCACGACAGTCGCGCAGTTGCTCGCGCCATTCCCCGAATTCCCCGTCGGCACCAGCGCCAGCGGATGGAGCGGCAGCGGCGGCGTGCTCGAGGACAACCTCACAATCGGCAGCTCGTACTTCGAAGCCTTCATGTTCCGCGTCGAGAAGCGTCTCTCGCACGGCCTCGCGCTCACCGCGAACTACATGCGATCCAAATTGATTGAGGAGGACTCCTGGCTGAACTTCGGCCAGCTCGAGAAGCGCATCTCGCCCTTCGATCACCCCAATCATTTCGTGATTGGTTCCACCTATGAACTTCCCATCGGTCCCGGCCGCACATACAATCCCGGCCGCTGGGCGAACCTCCTCATCGGAGGTTGGAGCGTCAACGGAATCTACACCTATCAAACCGGCGCGCCGATCGTTTGGGCCAATGGCAGCACGACTTCGCCCGGCGACTACGTCTACTTCGGCGGACCCGGCGCATTGCAGGTCGACGCCCGCAACACGAACAGTGCTTCCTTCAACACAGGCCTGTTCGTCACCAACAGCGCGCAGACGTTTTCCTATCACCTGCGCACGTTCTCGACGACGTTCCCGAACGTCCGCGCAGATGGGATTAATCAACTGGACGCATCGATGTTGAAGCGTTTCAACATCAATGAACGGACGTATTTCCAACTTCGCGTGGAAGCGTTCAATCTGATGAATCACCCGGCCTTCAGCGCTCCGAATGTGACGGCGACCAACGCCAGCTTCGGCCTGATCACCGCGCAAGCGAACCGGTCCCGCCAAATCCAATTCGGCGCCCGCTTCGTATTCTGAGGACGTTTCACTTGTATTTGAGCTCGAGTTGACGCATGACATCCGGAACGGCACGGCCACTCGCCTGCCGTTCCGCGATCTCGCTCGCGAGCATCTGTTTAACGGTAGTGCCGAACTGCTGCTCGTCCTTCCACGCGGCTCCGCGCTCGATCAGGAGTGCGACTCCGCGCCAGTTCGACGCCCGCGCCGCGAAACCCACCGGACCTCCTTCGCTATTCCGCAACCGCACGTCCGCACCGTGATCGAGCACCAACTGTAGCATCGCGATCTGCGCATCGGATTCTCCAGACAGCGCCTCCCACCAACTGGGCCGGCCCGTCGAGCTGTCGACGCGATCCGGCTTCGCCCCCGCCTTGAGCAGCACTTCGACCAGTTCCGGCGACCGCATATTGATAGCGGAAACGAGCACCTGATCCCGATTCGGATCGGCGCCCCCGTCGATGAGCAACCGTACGATCTCCATCGATGTAGCATTCGCGATCGCAAACACCAGCAGCCCATTCAAATCTCCCGCCTTCGGAATAAGAGTCTTCACGAGACGCACATCGTGAGCCCGAATCGCATGCGCCAATTCGCGTTGCGCCCCGTGGAACTCATCATCGCCCGCGAGATACCGCTCCAAGCGATAGTTCCGCCACGCACGATACGCCGGAACCATGACAGCGATAATCCAAGGAAAACCCAAGACGCACATTGCGCCCACTCGAACGCTGTTCGATTTCGCAGTCGCTCCGACGGCCGCGCACGCGATCAGCAGGAGAATCGGAAGAAGTAAAAGCCACCCTCCGACGAACCCCTCAGGCTGCCTTGGTGCGCGTGCGGCCCAAATCCACAAGCCTCCCATCGCGACAACGTCGATCGCGAACAGCGTCCAGAATGCGGCGGTCACGTTCAAACGATCAGCTTATGCGCGACGTTCCCCGCAACATCCGTCAACCGGAAATCACGCCCACTGTAGTTATAAGTGAGCTTCGTATGATCGAAGCCCAACAAATACAGCATCGTCGCGTGGAAATCATGGATGTGCATCCGATCTTCTTCGGCGTGATACCCGATGTCGTCCGTCGCACCATACACAAAGCCCGGCTTCACTCCGCCGCCTGCCATCCACAGCGAATATCCATACGGATTGTGATCGCGCCCATCCCCGCCCTGCGACACGGGCGTGCGCCCGAATTCACCCGACCAGATCACCAGGGTGTCCTTCAACAGATCCCGCGACTTCAAATCCCGGATCAATCCCGCGATGGGTAGATCAACTTCCCTAGCGTTCGATGTATGATCCTTGAACAGCCGCGAGTGCTGATCCCACTTGTAGGAATGCGTACATTGGATATATCGGACGCCGCGCTCCGCCAACCGCCGTGCCAACAGACACTGCCATCCGAACTCGTACGTCTTCGGATCATCGAGCCCGTACAGCTTCTTCGTCGCCTCCGACTCCTTCTCAACCTCGAACGCCTCCGGAGCCTCGGTCTGCATACGGAACCCCAACTCGAGGGCCTGAATCCGGGCCTCCAACTGCGGATCGTCCTTGCGCATCTCCGCATGCCGCCGGTTGATGTTCTGCAGCATGTCGAGCTCGAACCGCTGCTCATCCGCATTGAATCCGTGGTTCTTCAGGAACTCGATCGGCTCGTCTTTGAAGTCCGCGACTTTCAAACCGGAATGCCCGATCGCCGTTCCCTGATACGCGCCTGGCAAGAACGCCGAACTCCAATTCTTCGCGCCGCCATGCGACAGAGCCGGCTTGATCGTAATGAATCCCGGTAGATTCTGGTTCTCCGTGCCAAGCCCATAAATCACCCACGAACCCATGCTTGGCCGCGTGAACGTGCTCGACCCCGTGAACGATTGCAGCAGCGCCGCGCCGTGATCGACACCCTCGCCGACCATCGAACGCACCACGCACAAATCATCCACGACATCGCGTACATGCGGGAACAAATCGCTCACCGGAATTCCAGACTGCCCGCCCGGACGGAACGTCCACGGCGACTTCATTAGCGGCCCCGGATCCGATCCCGAAAATGCCAGCGGACGCTTGTACGGCAGCGGCTTTCCATGATCGCGATCGAGCCGCGGCTTCGGATCGAACGTGTCGATCGACGATGGGCCGCCGTGCATGAACAAGTAGATGACACGCTTCGCCCGCGCCGGCATCGGAGGCTGCCTCGGCGCCAATGGATTCGATACCGCCGGATTCACGCCGGTCGTCGCAGCCTGCGCCAATGCCCCCGCGAGTCCGATGAATCCGAACCCCGCGCCCGCCGCCCGCAACGCCGCCCGCCGCGTCAGCGGACGTTCAAAATTCCGGTAAATATCGAAAGCCGATTTCATAGCGCCCCGTCAATCCAGGTAAAAGAACTCACTCGACGCAAACAGAATATGACTCACACTCTGCCACGCCACTTCCTCAGTTCGCGCCGGGAACTTCTCCCGAAAACGCGCCACATACGTCAACAAACGGTCCGTCTCATCCGCCGTCGGTGCCCGGTTCAAAATCCGCCGATAAGCTTCCGTCAACCGCGCCCGCTGATCGCTCGGATACTCGTGCAGCAATTCCTTCGCGATCGCATCGGAACGTTCCTGCACGAACCCGCTATTCATCGCGAACAACGCCTGCGGAGCCACGTTCGTCAGCACCCGCTTGCCCATTGGCGTCACCGCATCGCCAAAATCGAACAGGTTCAAAATTGACGGCAAATTCGATCGCCGCAGCGGCAGGTACACCATGCGCCGCTTGACTTTCTCGGGATTCAAACTCAACCGCCCGTTGGAATTTTCGCCATCCGTGCCGAAGCCCTTCTGCAGCGTCCCGCCCATTTCGTAATCGATCGTCCCATCGATCGCCAGCATCGCGTCGCGGACTTCTTCCACACTCAAACGCCGCCGGTTGAAGTGCCCCAACAGCCGATTCTCCGGGTCAGCCGCAACCTCGCCCGCCGACGGATCGCTCGACATCTGATACGCCGCCGACATCATCATCAGCTTCTGCATCTTCTTTACCGACCATCCGCCTTCGACAAACCGCGTCGCCAGCCAATCGAGCAGTTCCGGATGCGTCGGACGCTCGCCCATCTTGCCGAAATTATCCGGCGTGCGTACGATCCCTTCATCGAAATGGCCCAGCCACAGCCGGTTCACCATCACTCGCGCCGTCATCGGATTCTTGCCGGAAGTCAGCCACGCCGCCAACTGAAGACGTCCACTGCCCTTCTCAACCACCGGATCGTCGGGCCGCTCGAGCACTTGCGGAAATACCTTCGGCGCCGCTTCACCCTCGCTCGCATAATCGCCGCGTATGAAGACCTTCTGCGCAACCGTCGGACCTTCCTCGACCGCACACGCCATCGCGGGCTCGGGCGGCAGAGCCTTCTTCAACTCCGCCTC
>DASXZC010000615.1:0-2040 GCA_036502165.1 Bryobacteraceae bacterium | reverse complement strand
CGAGTTGCACTCCTGCATTGCTCGCTTCCGCTTCGCCAGCCGAGTTCATCTTCCACCGAAATCGCCCGTCTCGTCCAGCATTTTCCGGCGAACGGTAACCGTCCCCTATTAGCCGTGTCTCACGCTTGGGGTTCACCGCATTGGCTCAAATTCGTGAGACACCGTATACCTCTCATTGGACGGGACATCTTAAGTCTAGACATATAGCTGCCGATCAATTCGTAGGACCGTTAGAACTGTTGGCCTATTCTTTCGGCACGTCCATTTGATGCGATACGCAAACGTTTACATCGGCCTGGTGCTGGCGGCCGGGGCTACCGTTCTATTGTTGAACGGGCTTTCGCATTGGGAATCGCACGACTGGATCAGCTACCTCGCCTACCTGGCGATAGCGCTGCTTGCGTCGGGGCTGAAGGTGAGCCTGCCCACCGGAAAAGGCACGATGTCCACGGGATTCCTGTTCGTCCTGATCGGGATCTCGCAGATGACGCTCGGTCAGACGCTGGCGATTGGCGCGCTGGGGATCCTGGTGCAGTCGATCTTCCTCGCGAAAGTTCGTCCGCGGCCGATTCAGTTGGCGTTCAACGTGGCAAGCCTCGCGTGTTCGATCCAGGTCTCTTACGTGATCTACCACGCGCAAGTGTTCGGTGCGCTTTCACTCGACGTGCCGCTGCGGCTGCTGTTCGCGGCGACCGCGTATTTTGTGGTGAATACGCTCTCCGTGTCGATCGTTATCGCGCTGACCGAGAACAAACGCCCTTGGGATGTCTGGCGCAATACCTACTTCTGGTCGTATCCGAACTACCTGCTTGGCGCGGCGGTGGCGTGGGGAGTTAACGTCTCGGCGCGCTTGGGAGGTCCGCAAGCGCCGCTGCTGCTGTTGCCGGTGCTGTTCTTCGTGTATCGCTCACACACCCTTTACGTGCGGCGTTTGGAAGAAGAGAAGGAGCGGGCCGAAGAGCAGCGCATTCATGCTGAGGAAGTCGCGGCGCTGCACCGGCGGACGATTGAGACGCTGGCGATCGCGATCGAGGCTAAGGATCAAACGACGGCGGATCATCTCGAGCGGGTCGAAGTGTACGCGATCGAAGTAGGGAAGGAACTCGGCCTGGGTCCGCGTGAACTCGACGCGTTGCGGGCGTCGGCTCTATTGCACGACATCGGTAAGCTCGGCGTGCCTGAATACATTATTTCGAAGCCCGGCAAGCTGACGCCGGAAGAATTCGAAAAGATGAAGACGCACACGGTCGTCGGTGCGGAGATCGTCGAGCGCATCCAATTCCCTTATCCCGTTGCGCCGATCGTGCGGTCGCACCACGAACGGTGGAATGGAACGGGCTATCCGGATGGACTGGCTGGTGAGCAGATCCCGATCGGCGCGCGGATCCTTTCCGCAGTCGATTGTCTGGACGCGCTCGCTTCCGATCGACAGTATAGGCGTGCGCTGCCGCTTGATGAGGCGATCAAGGTCGTCGAGGCGGAATCAGGGAAGAGCTTCGATCCTCGAGTGGTGGCCGTACTTGCGCGGCGATACGTCGAACTCGAGAAGATGGCACGAGGATCCGGGCACGCGGCCAAGGCCAAGCTTTCCACCCACATCAAGATCGAACGCGGGGACGCTCCGGCGGCGGGATTCGAGGCAACGGGCACGCATCTCGCCCGCAGCCAGGATCTCGTGAACTTTCACCAGTCGATTGAGGAAGCCGATCGCCGCGCACGCACGCTCGCCGGCCTTACGCGCGCGCTCGACGCCTGTGAGGATTCGGAGTCCGTCTTCAAAGTCTTGCGCGAGCAACTGCGGAATCTTGTGCCGTATCAGGCCATGGTCGTTTATGTGCGCAGGCAGGATCGGCTCATTCCGGACGCGGTCGACGGCGAGGATCACGGGTTGTTCACATCCCTCGAGATACCGCTGGGGATGGGACTGTCGGGATGGGTGGCGGAGAATCGCAAGTCCATCCTCAATGGCAATCCGTCGGTTGAGCCGGGTTACCTAAGTGATCCGACGAAGTTCAGCACGCTCGGCTCTGCGCTGGCGAT
>DASXZC010000614.1:0-4349 GCA_036502165.1 Bryobacteraceae bacterium | reverse complement strand
CACAAGGCAGGCGGACGCCGGCGACAACGACATCGCCGGACTTGAACGCGTTCACTTCGCGTCCGGTCTCGATGACTTCGGCCAGCGATTCATGTCCAAGGATGAAGTGATCGGAACCCGGCGGCGGCGAGCCGTGGACGAATCCGCAAAGCTCGCGATCGGTGCCGCAGACGCCCACTTCGAGGACTCGCAGCTTGACGTCGAACGGAGTGCGGACGTTTGGCTCCTCACGTTCGATGAGCCTCACAGTTCGCTCTTTAGGAAATACCGCGACCGCCCTCATAGGGTCAGTGCGCGAGTCCGATGGCTTCGATCTCGTCGGCCATTTCCTTCGAACTGCTGCCTCCGCCGACCTTCGACTGGAACCGTTCCAGATACAAGTAAATCACGGGCGTGATGTAGAGCGTCAGAACCTGCGAGACGACCAGTCCGCCAACGACGGCCAAGCCCAGCGGACGCCTCGCCTCGCCGCCGGCGCCCCCGCCGATTGCGATCGGGAGCGTTCCGAGCAGCGCCGCCATGGTCGTCATCATGATCGGACGGAAACGTTTCAGGCAGCCCTCATAAATGGCCTGTTCGGGCGTCAAATGATCTTTCCGCTGCGCTTCGATCGCGAAGTCGATCATCATGATCGCGTTCTTTTTCACGATGCCGATCAGCAGGATGATCCCGACAAACGAGTACAAGTTGAGATCGTGGCCGAAGATCAGGAGCGTCAACAGTGCGCCCATTCCGGCGGCCGGGAGTCCCGAAAGAATCGTGATGGGATGGATGAAGCTCTCATACAAAATCCCGAGGACCAGGTAAATGACAACCACTGCGATCAGCAGCAAAATCGCGAGTCCGCGCAGGGAATTCTGAAAGGCCTGCGCCGTACCTTGATAACTGAACGTCATCGTGTCGGGCATGCCGATTTCCTTGGCGGCATCATCGATCTGCTTGGTCGCTTGGCTCAGGGCAACGCCGGTTCTCAAGTTGAACTGTAGGTTCACGGCAGGCAATTGGCCGATGTGATTGACGCTGAGCGGAGCCACGCTCTGCTTGACGCGAGTGACGGCGGCGAGTGGAATCAGCTTGCCCGCATTGTTGCGCAGATACAGTTTCGAGAGCGCGGCCGGATCGCGTTGATCCTCAGGCAGCACCTCGAGGATCACGTCATATTCATTGGTGGCCGCTGTGATCGTGGTAATTCTGCGATCGCCGTAGGCGCTGTAGAGGGTGTTGGCGATCTGATCGGGCGAGACTCCGAGTGCGAGAGCGCGATCGCGATCGATGACGACATCGAGCATTGGACTCGCGAGCCGCAGGTCGCTATACACGTCGGTCAGATCGGGCAGCGTTCGCAGCTTCGCTTCGAGCACGGGCGCCCACTTGATCAGTTTGTCCGTCTCGGCATCCTCGAGCGCTACCGAGTACTGGCTGCGCCCTTCCTGCTGTCCAAGAGTAATCAGCGGAGGCACGCGGAGGAACACCGTCAATCCAGGGATATCGGCGAACTTCTGTTCGAGCTGCGCAATGATCTGGTCCGCAGTTGGCCGCTTCCCTTCCTTCAAGTGCATGAACATGAATCCGGTGTTCTGATTGCCGAATCCGCCGGTGCCGACGCCGTAGGCTTCGACCCAGGGATTCTGTTGCAGCACTTTCAAAATCTGCTCATTCAGCCGGACCATCTCGTCATACGAAGTGTCCTGAGCGGCTTCCGAACCTCCAAACGCCATGCCCGTATCGACGGTCGGCAGGAATCCTTTCGGCATCACGACGAACAGGAAAACGGTCGCGACCGTCAACACGATACTCGCCATGAGCGTCAATAGACGATGGTGCAGAGCGATGTCGAGGGTGCGCTTATAGGAGTTGTTGAGCCAATTAAAAAAGCGCTCCGACCAGCTATACAAACCGCCATGGGCCTCACCAGTGGGACGCAGCCAGATGCTGCACAGCATCGGCGTCAGCGTCAGTGAAATTACGCCGGAAATGAGGATCGACACTGCGATCGTGATCGAGAACTCGCGCAAGAGGCGTCCGATGATTCCTTCGAGAAACAGCACGGGAATGAACACGGCGACCAGCGAAGTTGTCATCGAAATGATCGTGAAGCCGACTTCGCGCGCGCCCTCATAGGCCGCGCGGATCCGCGTCTTGCCCATCTCCATGTGCCGCACGATGTTCTCGAGCATGACGATCGCGTCGTCCACAACGAAGCCGACCGAGAGCGTCATCGCCATCATCGACAGTGTGTCGATCGTGAAGCCAAGCAGCTTCATCGCGCCGAATGTTCCTAGTAAGGAGAGCGGCACGGCGAGGCTCGGAATCAGCGTCGCGGACACGTTGCGCAGGAAGAAAAAGATGACCAGGACGACCAGGCCGATCGTCAGCAGCAGCGTGAATTTCACGTCAGAGACCGAGTTCCGGATGTTCTGCGATGCATCGAATTCAATTCCCAGTTCGATGCCCGCGGGGATCGATTGCCTCAGCGACGGCAGCACGGACTTAATGCCTTCGACAACTGCGATCGTATTCGTCCCCGGCTGCTTCTGCACGGCGAGAATCATTGACGGCTCGCCATTGATCCAGAACATCGAACGGTTCGTCGTGACGCTGTCGACGACCTTTCCCAGTTCATCGAGGCGCACGGGATTGCCGTTGCGGTAAGCGACGATCAGTGGCCCGAATTGCGTGGCATTGTTCAACTGGCTGTTCGACTGCACGCTGTACGCCTTGGTGTGGCCGTACAAAGATCCTGCGGGAAGATTGACGCTGCCCGCCGTCACGGCCGTGCGGAGCGTCTCGAGATCGACTTGGCGCGCGGCCAATTTATCCGGATCCGCCTGGATGCGGACGGCGTATTTTTTCGCTCCATAGACTTGGATACGAGCTACGCCGTTGACCATCGAGAGACGGCGCGCGATCAGATTCTCGGCGTATTCGTCGAGTTGCGCGGGCGTCATCGTATCGGAGCGGCAGCTCATGTAAACGATCGGCTGCGCGGCAGGGTTCACCTTCGAATACGAAGGAGGCGCCGGCATATTGGTCGGAAGATTTCCGCCGGCGCGCGAAATGGCGGCCTGCACGTCCTGGGCGGCGGCGTCGATGTTCCGGCTCAAATCGAACTGCAGCGTGATGCTGGTCGAGGCGAGCGTACTCGATGACGACATGCTGTCGATGCCGGCGATCGTTGAAAATTCTTTCTCGAGCGGAGTCGCCACCGAGGATGCCATCGTGTCCGGATTTGCGCCCGGCAACGCCGCCTGCACCTGGATCGTCGGATATTCGACCGTCGGCAGATCGCTGACCGGAAGACTGAAATATGACAGGATACCGAAGACCAGAATCGCCGTCATCAGCAGCGTGGTCGTGACCTTGCGGTGTATGAAGAAGTCCGTAATACGCATGTTTTGGGGCCTTAACTTCCTGGAACCGGCTCCGATCCGCCGGGGGCGGCCGTTTGCGATGTCGGCGAAGCTTTCAATACGCGAACCTTCGCGCCTGGCATCAACTGCATCTGCCCTTCGGATATGACGCTCTCGCCGGCTTTGAGTCCGCTGCCGATGACGGCCTGATCGGGCGATTGGGTGCCGGGAGTGGAAATTGTGTAGTTCCGCAGCACTTCGACCGGGCGCATAGCGACCGTCTCATCGCTATTCATGACCCAGACGTACTTGCCCTGCGGACCGCTCTGCACCGTGCGCGCAGGCACGACCACTCGTCCATGCTCAACCGCGAGCCGCGCCTGGACGTTGACGAATTGGCCGGGCCACAGCTTGCGATCCTGATTGTTGAAGGACGCTTTCAGTTTGATCGTTCCGGTTGTCATGTCAACTGTGTTGTCGATGAATTTGAGCGTTCCCTCAACTGTGCTCTTGTCGGCGGCGATCGCCTCGACCGCCAGCGGATGCGCGTCGTTATAGCGTCTGACTTCGGGCAGCAATTGTTCGGGCACTGAGAACGATACGTAGATCGGCGAAGTCTGCAGGATCGTCACGAGCGTCGTGTCGTTATCCTTCACGAGATTTCCCTGCTTGATCGCGATCGCGCCCGCGCGGCCGGTCATGGGCGCGGTGATCTTCGTGTATCCCAACTGCAGTTTCGTCTCGGCGAGTTTGGCATCGTCGGCGCGCTTGGCCGCGCGCGCACTTTCGACTGCGGCGCGGTCAGCTTCGACATTCGCCTGTGAGGAGTCGGCCGCCGCAACCAGAGTCTCGGCTTGTTCTCTCGAAATCAGCTTGTCTTTGAAAAGGGACGTTCCGCGATCAGATTTCGCGCGGTCCGATTTGAGCTGCGCCTCGTCCTTTGAGACGTTGGCGAGCGCCTGCTTTTCCTGCGCCTCATCCTTGGCGATATTGGCTTCG
>DASXZC010000613.1:0-6390 GCA_036502165.1 Bryobacteraceae bacterium | reverse complement strand
GCCGACCATCTGATCGATGAATCCGCGCACGGAGTCGGGCGTGAGGAAGTCGAAGTTATCAGGCGCTCCGATGCGAGTCTTGAACCTTGTGCGGAGGGCGGCGCGCGTGATATCGAGCCCGTCATCGAGGCCGAGCGATGTCTCCGGCCGCGGACGGCCGAAGACGGACATCGACTTCACAGTACCATTGATTTTGAGGAAAATCGGCCAGGGAACGTAGACCTGGCTGTCCTGGCTCTGGCCGAACGCGGAGCCGAGTTTCTCCTGCAATCCGACGATTTTCAGTTCGAGGCCCTGGATCTTGATGGTCTTTCCGACGGGAGATTCACCGGGGAAGAACGTAGTCGCGATATCGTTGCCGACGACGGCGACAGGACTGTGGGATCGCTCCTCCTGATCGGTGAAGTAGCGGCCGTCGACGATGACGATGTCGCGGATATCCGGCAGAGTCGCGGACGTGCCGAGCAGCGAGCAGGCTTCGAGCGTCTGGTCGTTGGCCTTGACGTCGACGAACTTCTGTTGATAGGGGCTGTAGAGGATCGAGTCGCCGGTGACGGTGCGCAGGTACTTCAAATCGTCCTCGCGGATGGCGCGGTTGTATTTTAGCTTGGCCTGGAACTGCTTGCGCGTCATGCGTCCGGCGGAGGCAATCTGCGCGACGAGATAGCTCTCGCTGCCGAAGGCCTTGGCTGCGGTCGATTGTGCGAAGGAACCGAGTCCGTCGATCGCGGCTCCGACGAGGACGACGCTCGAGACGCCGATGATCACTCCGAGCAGCGTGAGGAAGCTGCGGAGTTTGTGGCTGCGGATGGAGTCGACGGCCAACAGGAAGGCGGTGACAATCGAGTAGTAGTAATGCATCGGTCCCTGCCACTAGCATGACACGGTCCGTAGGTGAGATACCATCGGACTTCATGCCAAGCCCGAGCGCATCGTTGTTCCCTATCCTGCCGGCGGGTGCGGCGCCGGTGCCGATGGACTATTCGACGGTCTCCGGCTCGGCGGCGGCTCCGCGGATTACTTCGCTGCTCATCAAGCCGGCTTCGGCGGTGTGTAATCTCGATTGCGCCTACTGCTTTTATCTCGACCGCGACGCGGATCCTTATAAGGAACTGCCCGCGCGGCGGATGACGTTCGATACGCTCGAGCGGCTCGTCGATTCGTACCTGTTCTACTCGTTTCCGAATGCGGCGTTCGCTTTTCAGGGGGGCGAGCCGACACTCGCGGGGCTCGATTTTTTTGAGCAGCTCATCCGATTCCAACAGCAGTATGGACGCTCGGGCCAGAGCGTCGGCAACAGCATGCAGACCAACGGCATGCTGCTCAACGATCAATGGGCGCAGCTCTTCCGCCAGTACAATTGGCTGCTCGGGGTCTCGCTCGATGGACCTGAGGAAATTCACGACCGGTATCGTTTCAACAAGGCTGGCCACGGCACGTACGCGCAGGTCGTGCGCGGCATCGAATGTCTGCAGCGGAACAAAGTCGAGTTCAATATCCTGTGCGTGCTGAGCGAAGCGAATGTCGGAAAGGCGAAGGAAGTGTACCGGTTCTACAAATCGCGTGGGTTCGACAATCTGCAGTTCATCCCGCTTGCCGAGTTCGATGAATCGGGCGCGCCGCTGCCGTACACGATCACGCCGGCGCAGTACGGGAAGTTCCTCGTCGAATTGTTCAACGAGTGGTGGCCCGACCGGCGGAAGATGCGGATCCGATTCTTCGACAATATCGCCGAAGCGCTCGCCGGGCACAAGCCCGGGACGTGCACGATGCACGAGACGTGCGACAGCTACGTCGTCGTCGAGTATAACGGCGATATCTATCCGTGCGATTTCTTCGTCGAACGGAGCTGGAAGCTCGGGAACGTCGGGCTCGATTCGTGGAGCGAGATCGCGCGGCGCACCCGGCGCTACAACTTCGCATCGAAAAAGACGCTCAAGCATCCGGAGTGCCAGGTCTGCGATTACCAGTCGATTTGCCATGGCGGCTGTCCCAAGTTCCGGCATGGGCCGAAGCGTGAGTTCGAGGATCTCGACTACTTCTGCTCGGCTTACAAGGCGATTTTCGCCCGCGCCTGCGGGCCACTCAAGGATGATTTGAAGAAGATGTACGGAGGGAAAATGCCAGCGCCGGAACGTCCTTCACTCATCCCGCCGCAGGGACGGGGCCTCCGAGAATAAAGACGTTCCAGCGCCGGGCGATACGCACTTGCTCGGCGGCTAGGAAACGCACGACAGTGGTTCGCTTCGAGGTTGCCGGCTAATCACCGCAGAATGGGGTCCGCTGCACAGCCCGCTTTCATTTGTAGAGTGACGCCGCCGCGGGGATCGTGACAGCCGCGTAAAAGAAAATCTTCACGGTAGAATAAGCCCCAGTATGCGATCGACTCTGCTGCTCACTATCCTTGCCTCCGTCTCGTTCGCGGCGTTCGCACAGGATCCCGGATTCACGAGACTGTTCGACGGGAAGACGCTCAACGGATGGAAACTCGTCGGCGGTGTCGGGCCCGGCTACATCGTCCACGATGGTCTGATTGTCTGCCCGAAGGAGGGCGGCGGGAATCTGTTCACCGAGAGGACGTACGCGAACTTCGTGTTCCGATTCGAATTCAAGCTGACCGCTGGGGCGAACAACGGGGTCGGGATCCGCGCGCCGTACGAGGGTGACGCGGCGTATGTGGGGATGGAGATCCAGATCCTCGATCACGACGATCCGCAATACAAGGGATGGCTCAAGCCGGCGCAGCATCACGGCTCGATTTACGACGTCGTGGCGGCGAAGACCGGATTTCTGAAGCCGCTCGGCGAGTGGAACTACGAGGAGATCACGGCAAACGGGCGGGGGATTACGGTTAAGCTGAACGGGACGACGATCACCGATGCGAACCTCGACGACGTGAAGGATCCGGCAGTGCTGAAGAAGCATCCCGGCTTAGCGAGGACCGACGGGCACATCGGATTCCTGGGGCATGGCAGCCTGGTGGAATTCCGGAATATTCGGGTTCGGGAGCTGCCCTAAGCCGCTGGGGTCGATTGTTTCGCGGCCAAGGCCTCGCGACGCTGGCGTTGGGCTTCTAAGTACTCGGAGAGCTTCAGGGGCAGACGGGCGCCCTTTTCCATATGACGCTGATTGGCTTTTTGATACCGCCGCAGAGTCTCGCGCTTGTTCGAGTCGCGCAGGTTGCACATCTCGATGTCCAGCAACACTTCGATCTCCCATGGACGAAAGGTGTTCCTGTTGACTGAGCCCTTGAGAAGCTCATTCACCAGACGGTTGAATTGAGCCAGGACGGTTTCGCTATCCGGTAAAGTTCCGAGCATACCCTAAGGAACCTATCGGCAGGGAATTTGGAAACTTGATAGGCCCGATGGATCAAAATGCGGATCAGCGTCCCCAGTCGGTCAACTGCTGCAGGACGAGTTGGGCGGCTTTCTGCCCGGCGCTTTTCTTCGAGTTGCCTTCGGCGCGGCTCACCCAATCCTTGCCGACGCGGACCTCGACAGTGAACGTTTTCGAATGCTCGGGGCCGTGCTCGCTGAGGATCAGGTATTTGGGCTGCGGCAGTTTCAGGGCTTGGGCGGTCTCCTGCAGAGCGCTCTTATAGTCCGAGACGACGATCTCGCCATTTTCGCCGACGGTCGCCGTGTCGGGGGCGATGCAGGTTTCGACGAAGCGCCGGGCGATATCGATTCCGCCATCGAGGTACACGCCGGCGATGACGGCTTCGAGGGCATCCGCGAGCAGCGCCCGCTTCTCACGGCCGCCGCTCATTTCTTCGCCGCGGCCGAGGAGCAGGTAGTCGCCGAGCTTGAGCCGCTGGGCGCATTCGTGCAGCCAGGCGGCGCTGACGAGGTGCGCCTTCAGCTTCGAGAGCTTGCCTTCCGGATTCGTCGGATACCGGCGCACCAGATACTCACTGATGATGAAGCCGAGGATCGAGTCGCCCAGGAATTCGAGCTGTTCGTTATCCGCCTGGGTGACGCCGGGCGTGTTCTTTTCGTAGATACGCGACTTATGGGTGAGGGTGCGGACCAGGAGTTCACGATCGCGAAACTTGTAGCCGATTTCCGATTCGAGAACGTCAAGGTCTCCCAGCATCCGAGGTTCTACTCCTGGGGCTTGGGAGGCGCCGGCGCCGGCTTGGGCGTCTTGTTCTTGGCCATGATGGCTTTCACCTTTTCCTGAGCCGCGACTTGCTTTACAACGGGGTTCACGTCGGGAAAGGCCTGCGCCTGATCGAGGATCGCAATCGCTTCGTCGTACTTGCCCGCCAAGACGTACACCTGGCCGATGCGGACCATGGTCGCCGGATCCTTACGGGCGGCGAGCGAGGCCTGGTATTCGGTCACCGCTTCATCGAATTTGCCGCGCACCTTGGCGGTGGCGGCGGCGGCCTCATGACAGTCGGAGGTGAATTCGGCTTTGCGGGCCGTGAAGACGTTGTCGGGCATCGACGCATAGGGCTTCTGCGCATCCGGCAGCAGCTTGAAGCATTTCTGCACGAGGCCGTCGACCTTCTTGAGCTTGTCTTCCTTGTCGAGATCGTTCTCGCGGATGGTGGCGCCGACGACTTTCGCGAGCGATGAGATCGCGTCGAGATCATTCGGGGCGGCGTCGAGGGTGCGTTCGCACCAGATCGTCATCAGATCCATATCGCCCTTCTGGCGAGCGGTATCGATGGCGATTTCGTGCATCGCCATCTTAAATTCGGTATCGGGGAACCGCGTCAAGAGGCTGTCGATCGCAGCGAGGCGGCTGTCGGGATCACTGGCGTTCTGGACCGCCATGATGGCTTCCGTTTCCTTCGGTCCTTTGGGCTTCTGAGCGAAGGCGAGACTTGCGAGAGCGGCAACAATGGTTGTCCATTTCCAGAATTGCTTCATGATTTCAATCTCCTTACTATATCGCGATTTGTTTTGAGGGCAACTGCGGCGGGTCACTTGCACTTTTCTTTGTTGGAGTCCTTGGAGGCGTCGGCCATGCCTTCCTCCGCGGCCTTGCGGGCGCTAGCGGGCGCGCCGGTCATGGCCAACACTTTCTTGTAATATTCGATGGCGGTCTGAGGATCGCAGCCCGTGTAGGAAAGTCGTCCGAGGTAGACCAGCGCCCAGGAGCGGGTCTCGGTTTCTGGCGAAAGCTCGAGCGTCTTTTCGAACAACTTCACCGACAATTCGAATTCCTTGTTCACGGCGGCGATGCGCGCGAGTCCGTAATAGGCTTTGGCGTGGTAGGGAGTCGAATCGGTTTCCTTGAGCACGGCGGAGTACTTGTCGCGGGCCTGCTCGTATTGCTTTTGCCAGTAGAGATTGTCGGCCTCGTCGAGCGTCTTCGCGGGGCCGTGTAGAGCGGTCGTGGGAACGGGATCCACAGCGGCGCGGATCACTTTCGGCGCGGGCTTCTCGGACCACTTCACGGCGGCCAGGCGATCGTTCTCGGTCTTCATATCGATGCCGGCGATCATATCGGGATAGTAGAGCCGCATCGACTTTTCCTGCTTCTCGTAGGCAGGCAGGCTTTCATAAAAGTAGGGCGTGAGAATGTAGCCTTCCTTCAGAGCTTGATCGATTTTGGCGGCCTTTTGAGCGGGCGGAAGTCCGGAGAGGCGCGTCTCAACGGCCTTGACGAGGCAGGCGGTCGTGAGCAGGTAGTAGTCGAGCTTGAACCATTCATCCAAAGCCGGCGCGGCTTGGGCGTAGCGGTTAAGGTCGCGCTTGAGGGCGATGTTGTTCGAATACTTCAGCGACAGCGGATCGAGCACATAGAAGAGGTAAGCGTGGCGGATGTCGTCGATCGGGATCCTCGGTGTGGAGCTGATCACTACGAAATAGTCGTCGCCATAGCTGCGGCTTTCGAGCTGGTTGGGCGCGCCCATGAAGTCGAGGTAGATCTGGAAGCGGCGGCCGAGATATCCGCTGGTGGGATTGCGCAGGTAGGCATTGGCGCGCAGGATTTCCTGCGAGACCGGCTCGTTATATTGAGCGATCAACTGATCGTAAGCGGGCTGTACCTGACGCCATAGTTTCTCGAGGCCGGCTTCCTCCCAGAATCGCTCGAGGATCTGGCTCAGGGCGGCGATCGTCATGGCATCTGGGGGGAGTTCCTTCATGTTGGTGACGAACTCGAACTTCGGCGGCCCTTGCAGGACGAGGGCATAGGAGACGTATTGGCTGAATCCGAGATTGGGGTGATCCTGGTAGAACCGCTTGAGCTCGCCGACGGACGGAAGATTCTTGGCGGCGATGTAGTCGCGGATCTTCTTGCGGATCGGATTGGCGGAAGGAGAATCGAGTCCGGCATCGTAGCCGGCGGCGTTCAGGGCAGTGAGGACGGTAAATAGAGAGACGTTCCCATCGAGTTGGCCGTGTGTGATTTCAGGCTCGGGCCGGGGTT
>DASXZC010000612.1:0-13667 GCA_036502165.1 Bryobacteraceae bacterium | reverse complement strand
CCAGAAGCCTTCTGCAACGCGCTCGGACCGTCGGACGCCGTGTCGACCTCATGGCCTTCGGCGGCGAGCAAATCCGCCACAGTCATCTGCAGCCCGGGTTCATCTTCGACCAGTAGTATCCGCGAACTCATCCAATTCTTCCGGCGGTGCGGCCGGGATTCGAACGGTAAACTCCGCGCCGCGTTGGTCCGGGCCAGGTTCCACACCGATCGTGCCGCCGTGCGCTTCGACTATCCGTTTGACGAGCGCAAGCCCGAGACCGGTTCCATGAACTTGATCGTCGATGGCGCGGCGTCCGCGATAAAAAGGATCAAAAATCTGGCTCCGCTCATCCGCGGGAATCCCAGCCCCGCGATCCGCGACGCGGATTTCGACCAGCGGCTGCTGCTTCGGACCCGCCGCCATCGCGGCGGACACTCCGATCCAATGGCCCTCCGCGCCGTACTTCGCGGCATTATTGAGCAGATTTTGCAGCGCATGCCGCAACGCTGTCGGATCGCCCCACAGCGGCACTACATCAGCGGCGATCGTCGACTCGACCACGCATTGCGCATCGGCGATTGCCGTTCCGCAATCCGCGAGCGATTGTTGAATCAGCGATTCAACCGCCACCGGTTCGCGCTTGCGGATCGCGCGCCCTGCTTCGGAATTGGCAAAGGCCAGCACCTGTTCGACAATCGCGGTCAGCTTCTCGGTCTCGCTGCCGATCAAACGTCCATAACGCTGCACCTGGTTGACGTCGCCGGTCTTGACGATGCCGGTCGTTAGATTGTGAGCCGCCGTGCGTATGACGGTGAGCGGCGTCCGCAACTCATGTGAAACACCCGCAACGAACTGCATTTGCAACTCGCTCAGCGCCTGCGCCCGCCGTGTGAAGCGGACGAGCGCGGCAATCGTCAACAGCATCAATACGAGAACGGCGGTCGTCACCATGATGTTGCGCAACCGCGTACGCGCGACCAGCGCATCGAGCGAGCCGGCCTGATGACGGACGCTCAATAACCAACGTCCACGCGCCGGCGGCGGCATCATCGGCCTCGATGGTGGAGCGTGTTCAGGACTTCCTCCCTCACGAGGTCGATCAGGCGGCGGAGGAATGCGCGGACGCACATCGAACAACCCAACCTGCGCATCGGCAGTCGACGCGTCGATCCGCACATGTGCATCCGGCGCCGATTGATAAATCACCGTCGAAGGATCGCCGCGCGAGACCAGTTCGGCATCGTAGCCGGGCCCGACCGCGCGCGTCAGACGATCCATTAACTCGGGCATCAGCGCTGAACGCACGTAATTCAAATCCAATTCAAACGCGTCCCATTCGAACGGTTGCCGAGAACGGGAATCAAACACCGGCACGAGGATCACATCCAGCCCTTCGAAGCGCGGCGGACGGCGTGGACCCCGATCGTCATCCGCCTGCGACGTCAGTTCCCTTTCAATCTCATCTCGCAAAGGCGCCCAATTCGCAGGCCAATCGATCGTGCGGAACTGCAGCCGCTGTTGATCGAGTAGCCGCAGCGTCGCCCCATCCCCGGGATTCGGGATGATGCGGACAATTGAAGTGAAGAAACCGTCGTGGCGATTGCCCTCGCGCCATTCAATGAACTTTTGTATATACAGGCGCTCGCGGGCGGCGGAATCCGCCGGAACTTCGCCTCCTCTGAGCGTCAGCGCATTCACCGAGCGCGAGATGTTGTCGTTGAAATCATTCGCCAGACGATCGAGCGCGGTGTGCAGATTCGCTTTGAGACGGACCTCCTCCGCGCGGCTGACTTCGCCGATCCAGCCGTACTGCAGCACGGCGAGAAGCACTGACAGTCCGGCCAGCGCGGCGATCACCGCCCATGAATACAACGCTTGACGCCGAAATCGGTTCATCTTTATAGAACATAACCCGGCCAGTCTGCCGATAGATCGGGAGAACCGTTCATCCCGAACGGAAATAGAAAAGGATAGACTGGTTCTCACAATGCAAGTTCCACGTTGGATCGCTGGCGGCGTAGCCATCTTCGGCCTGGCCTATGGGCAAGTGGCCAATCCTCCTCCTGCCCCTGCGGCCCAGCAAAATGAGGGCCATGCCACCATTTCCACCACGGCGGAGGAAGTGGTGCTCGACCTGATCGTCCGCGACAAGCGGGGCCGGGCTGTTAAAGATTTAAGGCCCGAGGAAATTCAAATTACTGACGGCGATCGTCCGGCAACCGTCAAGAGTGTGCGGTTCACCGAACTCGAGCAGGCATCGGCGGAGGAACAAAAGGGCTCGAAGCATATCGACCCCATGCGCCAGGTTCGCCTGATCACGCTGCTGTTCGATTCCCTGACGGTCGAACCGGCGCTGCAGGCTCGCGCCGCGGCGCATGAATTGGTGAAGGCCGGAACCGGACCGAACGTCTATTTCTCGATCCTGCGGATGGCCGGGCGTCTTCAACCCTTGCAGGAGTTCACCAACGATGGACCCGCTCTTCACAAAGCCATCGACAAGTACGTCGGCGGCAAAGCGAACTTTCTAAGCCAGGCCGAGGCGGTCGAGAGCCGCCTGCGCAATATGTCCGGCGGCGATGGTCTCACGACCCAACAACTGCTGGGCGCCGACACTTCCACCATTGCTACCGCGAACAGTCCGAATGCACCGCCTGCCGACCCCGTGGCGATTCCGATGGCGAACCTCCTGTTGAACATCGTCATGACGGCGACGCAGGATGCGAAAGAAATCCAGGGGCGGCCGATTCTCGGCGCATTGCGTGCCGCCGCCGATCAGCAGAAGCAATTGCCGGGGCGTAAGACGATCGTGTATTTCACCGAAGGATGGAATCTGACCTACGCTCTCAAAGAACAGTTCGAAGCGTTGATCAGCGCTGCAAATCGCGCGAACGTCAGCTTCTATGTCGTCGATGCCGGCGGACTCGTGACCGGCGCGCGCAACGAAGCCGCCGCGAAGATGTTGCGCCAGGCCGCGGCGCTCAGTGCGCAGCAGGGCGGTCCTGCGACGACGTTTGAACAAGCCCGCGGCGTCGATACCGCGCTCGAAAGCATGAACGCCAACACGCAAACCGCGCTCATGGATTTGGCCGGCAGCACTGGTGGAACATTCATTTCCGATTCGAACGATTTGCGCAAACCGATGGTGAAGCTCGCCGAGGACGTCAACTCCTACTATGAGGTCAACTACGTGCCCGACGGCCGCCAAATGGACGGGCACTTGCGGACGATCAAGGTCAAAGTCGACCGGCCTGGCGTCAAGATCCAATCACGTTCCGGATATTATGACCTTCCGCACGGCTCGAGCAATTTAAAGGGAATGTGGGAAGTTTCGGCGTTGAGAGCTCTCGAGGAAAAACCGTCGCGACAGGAATTCACCTTCCATGCAAAGGCCTTCGCCCTGCGCCGTACGCCGACCCAAGTCACCGGCGAGTTGGTCTATCAGATTCCGATTTCGGCGCTCGAGCCCGAACAAAACCAGGCGACTAAAGTCTTCAAGCTCCGCTTCGGTGTCGTCGCGCTATTCCGCAATGTGGACGGAAAAATCATCCAAAAGCTCAGCCGCGAGACCGGCCACGAAGGTGCCCTGGATGCCTGGGAACGCGCCAAAGCCGCGAACTATTATGTGACGCAATCGTTCGACGTTCCTCCCGGCGCCTACACGGTCGAGGTAGCCGCGATCGACGCGGTGAGTTCCAAGACCAGCGTCATTCAAATTCCCGTTTCATTCGGCGCGGAGTCGAACAACGGCGGCCTTGACCTTGGAGGTCCGCTGGTGGTCGAGCGTTTGGATCCTGTCGCTGATCTCGCGGCGAGCGATCCGCTACGATATGAGAAAGCGCGTGTGCTGCCGAGCGTCGCAGCCGGTCAGGATGGCTACGTCATCAATCCGAAGACGCAACAAGGCCTGCCTTTGTACTTTCTAATCCGCCAGGTTGCGGCGTCGACGGCAGCGCCCGAATTGACTCTCGACCTCAAGCGCGACGGCGAGCCGTTCACTTCAATCAAAGTTCCGCTACCGGCCGCGAAGCCCGGCGTCGAGATCCCTTACGTAATGACGCTGCCGACGGCTGCGTTAGGCGGCGGACGCTTCCAATTGCAGGCGAAAGTGCGTCAAGGCGATGCGACGGTCGAGCGCGAATTGGATTTCGCGGTCGCGGGCGAACCTCGCGCGTTAGCGAGATCTCAGCCGTCGGTCGCGGGCAAGATTACATCGGGCGCGGCCGCGGAGGCTGAGGAGGAACCCTCGCTTCCTGTGACCGACGTCGTCGCCGCCGCCCTGCATGCGGACATGCGCCCGAAGAAGGAGGACGAGATTCTCATCCTCGATGGTGCGCGCAAACGTGCCATCGAATATACGACCAATTTGCCGAATTTCGTATGCATGCAGGTCACCAGCCGGTTCGAGCGTCCGATTCCGCGGCGCTTGAGCAATGCCGCGCCCGTTCCCGTCGCCGAGGATTGGAAGCAGATCGATACGCTCGCCGAGCAGCTCACGTATCTTGAAGGGCACGAGCATTACAAGAAAATCGATGGCGCTCAACGCGGCGATGATATGGGCCGCGGCGTCCTGTCGAACGGTGAATTCGGAACGCTGTTGCGCATGGTCTTCCGTCCGGAGTCGAAGACGACTTTCCAATGGCACGACCTTGCGCTCGAAAACGGCAGGAAATTGCACATTTTTGAGTTTTCGATTCCACGTGCGACTTCCGAGTACATGATTCGTCCCTCTCACGGCTCAGCCGCTGTGCCGGTCGCGGCGAAAGGGACTGTGACCATCGACGCGGAGACGTACGAGATCAAGAAGATCGATCTCGCCGCCGTGAATCTGCCGAAGAAGTTCCCCTTCCAGGAGTCCGTCATCGAAGTGGAATACGACACCGTCAACATCGGCGATCAGTTCTCGCTGCTGCCGAAGCAGGCGACCGTACATGTGACGGCCGGCAAGAAAATGAATCGCAATACGATAGAATATTTGAACTATCGCAAGTGGACGGGCACGAGCGAATTAAAGTTCGGAGATCCGGTGGCGCCTACGACTCCGCCGGTTAAGAAGCAGCAGTAGTCAGCAACTCGGCGAGGATCCGCGCGGTCGTCTGCTTTCCGTTCTCGCCGATCTCGCCCACCGGACCTACGCAACTCGGACATCCCGAATCGCACGAGCATCCGCTCAGCAGATCCCGCGCGCCTTCGAGCAGCCGCCGCGTCAAACGATAGAGCGGAGCGCTCAACCCAATCCCGCCCGGATAGCTGTCGTACAAGTAAAGATTCGGCTCGTAGATCTCGAGCCCGCCGGCGATGTCCTCCGTGATCGAAACTCCGAGATCGCGGCCATCACACATCAGCAGCAGCGAGGCGACCGTACGCAGCGCGTTGCCCAATCCAGCGATCGCGTTCTGACGATCGGTCGGCGAGAGATCACCGAATTTCGCCAGGAAAACCGATGGAAAATGCAGCCAGAACGAAGTCGTGTGCATTTCCTGCTCGGGCATCGAAAGGTGCCCCGCGCCGATATTTTCGAGCGTATAGAATTTGATCTTCTTAAATCCGACGACTTGCGTATTGACCCGCACTTCGCCATGCGCGGCAACTGCTCCCGAAAGATCGTGACTCTCGAACGTCTCGAGTTCCTTCACCTGCGTATAGTCGATCGCGTCAGTGAAGTAGTCGCAGTCGACCCGTTTGACGTACGCCTTGCGCCCGTCGTAGTCGAACTTTTCGACGTGATACTGACGCGCCTCGTGCAGATAAATCGCCTTCGGGTGCAGCGTCGTCAAAGCCGCTGAAAACGCGACGTCCGCAATCACATTGTGATCCCCCGTCGCGTCGATCACGATGAAATTGTCGCTCGAAACGGACCGCAAGCTCACGGCGTCGGCCGGATACGTGTCGGACGTCCAATGCCACGCGCCCGCCGAATTGTGGACGAATCGCGTCTCTTCGAGGAACTTACACATCTCCGTCGCATCGTGCGGACCGAACCGCTCATCGTCGCGCAACGGCAGCTCGAACACCGCGCATTTCAAATGTCCGAGCATGATTTCGAGATTGTCCGGATTGACGTTCGCGTGTTCAGGCGGCCGCTCGAAGAAATACTCGGGATGCTCGATGATGTACTGGTCGAGCGGCGCGCTCGAGGCCACCAGGACCGCGATCGACAACTCGTGCCGCCGCCCGGCGCGGCCCGCGCGCTGCCATGTGGACGCGATCGTTCCCGGATATCCCGCCATCACGACCGCATCAAGCGATCCGATGTCGATGCCGAGCTCGAGGGCGTTCGTCGCCACCACTGCGCGTATGTCGCCGTCGCGGAGCTTGCGTTCAATCTCACGCCGTTCGCGCGGCAGATAACCGCCGCGATATCCGCGTACGGAGTCGCTCTGATGCCGCCGCTCGAGCGCATCTTTCAAATACGTCACCAACAATTCCGTCGCCAGGCGATTGTTCGCGAACACGAGCGTCTGCAGTTCGCGCTCAATGAATTCGAGCGCCATCCGCCGCGACTCGTGCAGATAACTGCGGCGGATCCCCAGTTGCCGGTTGACGACGGGAGGATTGTAGAACACCACGTACTTCTCACCCGCGGGCGCACCGTTCTGTTCGACGAGATCGAAGTCCGCGCCGGTCAAAGCCTGCGCCAACTCGCGCGGATTCGCAATCGTCGCCGAGCAGCAGATGAACTTCGGCGTCGATCCGTAGAACGCGCAAATCCGCTTAAGGCGCCGTAGCAGATTTCCCAAATGACTTCCGTAAACACCCCGATAATAGTGCAACTCGTCGATGACGACGTACTCGAGATTCTCGAATGCCTTGGCCCATTTTGTATGATGCGGCAGGATCCCCGAGTGCATCATGTCGGGATTGGTGAACACGACATTCGCCCGCTCGCGGATTGCCTTCCGAGCATCCTGCGGCGTATCGCCATCGTAAGTGAAGGCCTTGATCGGCACTCCCGCGGCATCGACGATCGCCTGAAATTCGTGCAACTGATCCTCAGCGAGCGCCTTGGTCGGGAACATATACATCGCCCTCGCGTTCGGATTCGCGAGGATTTTGTTCAGCACTGGCAGGTTGTAACAAAGCGTCTTGCCACTCGCAGTCGGAGTGACGATCGCGACATTGCGGCCTGATTCCGCGATCGTGAAAGCCTCGAGCTGATGTGTGTACAGCTGATGGACGCCGCGTTCATGCAGCGCGCGCACGAGCGACGAATCGACTGTCGCCGGCATGTCGGCGAACTGCGCCGGACGCGCCTCCTGCTTGCGGATCGCGCGGATCGGCGAGTCTAACTCGGCCATCAATTCCGAGAAGCGGGCGATCGCCTGATCGAGCCCGTGGCGCTGCTGTGCGAGCATGCGCGCGGCCGGATCGGGTTGCGGAGGGAACAACATCAGATTAGACATTTTCGCCGTTTCTTCCCTACATTACAGCGAGAAGGCGGCTGCTGTCCAGCGTTGACTCCATCGCGCTCGGACTGGTACTGTGACGGGCGATGAAACGATTGCTGCTAGTTGTCCTCGCCGGCGCCAGTTTGTTCGCGCAGTCCGTCAACCCGAAAGCATATGCGGGATTGAAGTGGCGCATGATCGGCCCTTATCGCGGAGGCCGCACCGTTGCCGTCGCGGGGATCCCTGAGCAGCCGAACGTCTTTTATATCGGCGTCAACAACGGCGGCGTGTGGAAGTCTAAAGACTTCGGAGTGACCTGGAAGCCGGTCTTCGACGATGAGCCGACCGGCTCGATCGGCGCGCTTGCGGTAGCGCCGTCGAATCCAAACATCGTCTACGTCGGCAGCGGCGAGGGATTGCAACGGCCCGATCTTTCAACCGGCGATGGTGTATACAAATCCGTCGACGCCGGCAAGACGTGGACCGACCTCACGCCCACTGGCGAGTTGCACAACGCGCAACAGATCGGGCAAGTCGTGGTCGATCCGCGCGATCCGAATCGAGTGTTCGTAGCGGCCCTTGGACATCCCTATGGACCCAACCGCGAGCGCGGCGTTTACTTGACGACCGATGGCGGCGCGAGTTGGACGAAGGTTTTCTACAAAGATGAGAACACCGGCGCGATCGATCTGTGGCTCGATCCGAAGGATCCGGATATCGTGTACACAGACTTGTGGGCAGGGCGGCAGGCTCCATGGGAAATCGGCGGATCGTACAACGGCCCGGGCAGCGGCCTCTACAAATCGACTGATGGCGGCAAGACCTGGCACGAGCTGACGCGCGGACTGCCGACGATCGAACAGGGCCGCGGACGCATTGGCATCGGCATCGCGCCCTCCGATCCGAATCGAATCTTCGCTTGGGTCGATGCGGATCCTCGCTTCGGCGGCATCTACAGATCCGATGACGCGGGCGAGAGTTGGTCGAAGGTCGACGATGAAGAACGAATATGGGGCCGTCCGTCCGATTTCGCCTGCATACGGGTGCATCCGACTGATCGCGACACCGTCTTCGTTGCGAACACGTCCACCTATCGCTCGACCAACGGCGGCAAGAATTGGACGGCGATCAAAGGCGCGCCCGGTGGCGACGACTATCACACGATCTGGATCAATCCGTTGCATCCGGATATCATCATCATCGCGGCTGATCAAGGCGCGACGGTGACGGTCAACGGCGGCGAGACCTGGACGACCTGGTACAACCAGCCAACCGCGCAGTTTTATCACGTCATAACCGACAATGAATTTCCGTACTGGGTGTTTGGCGGCCAACAGGAGAGCGGCTCCGCTGGTGTCGCGAGCCGCGGCAACGATGGCGAGATCACGATGCGCGAGTGGCATCCGGTGGGCGTCGAAGAGTACGGCTACGTGGCGCCCGATCCATTGGATCCGAACATTATCTATGGCGGCAAGGCGACGCGCTACAACCGCAAGACCGGCGATACGCAGGACGTTTCGCCTTCGGGATCGCGCCGTAGCCGGCGTGGAGGCGAGTATCGCTTCGTGCGCACGGCTCCGCTTCTGTTCTCGCCGCTTGATCCGCACGTGTTGTATCTGGGGTCGCAGTACTTGCTCAAGACCACCAACGGCGGCATGAGCTGGGAAGCGATCAGCCCGGACCTGTCGCGTGAGAAATACGAAATCCCCAAGAATTTCGGCATTTTTGCGAAGTACGAACCGGCACTCGGGTCGCGGCGCGGAGTGATCTATACCGTCGCGCCCTCTTACAAAGACGCGAATACGATCTGGTGCGGCACTGACGACGGGCTGATCCAGGTAACGCGCGATGGTGGCAAGACGTGGACGAACGTCACTCCTCCTGCGCTGACGCCGTGGAGCAAGGTTTCTGTGATGGACGCTGGACGTTTCGACGCGGCGACCGCTTACGCCGCGATCAACCGGTTCCGGCTCGACGACACGCATCCTTACATCTATCGAACGCACGACGGCGGTAAGACGTGGACTGCGATCGTGAACGGCATTCCCGCGAACGAAGTCGTCAATTCCGTAAAGGAAGATCCAGTCCGAAAAGGCCTGCTATTTGCGGCTTCCGAACTCGCCGTCTACTTCTCGATCGATGACGGCGACCATTGGCAATCATTGAAAATGAACATGCCCGCGACGTCGAACCGCGACATCACTATTCATGGCGATGATCTCGTCACCGGCACGCACGGCCGCGGATTTTGGATCCTCGACGACATCACTCCGCTGCGGCAGGCGGCGTTGACGCAACAATCCGGCCCTGTTTTGTTTCAACCAGAAACTGCGGTTCGCGTGAGGCGCAGCACCGCGACCGATACACCCCTGCCGCCCGAGGAACCCGCCGGCAAGAATCCGCCGGATGGCGCGATCCTCGATTACAGGCTCGATTCGAACGCGTCTCTGGTGACGCTCGAGATCCTCGATGCATCGGGCAAAGTCGTGCGCCGCTACCGCAGCGACGACAAGCCGCCGCCGATCGATTTGTCGCTCAATGTCCCGCTGTATTGGATGCGTCCTTATCAGCCGTTGCCGGTCTCAGCCGGAATGCATCGATTCGTTTGGGATCTGTACGGGCAGCCGGTGAAGTCGATGCGCTACGACTATCCGATCTCCGCTGTTTACCACGACACTCCGCGCGAACCTCGTGGAGCGTTCGTGGCTCCGGGGCGCTACACGGTGCGGCTGATCGTCGACAGCACGCCCGCTCTAACGAAAACGTTCCAGTTGAAAATGGATCCCCGTGTGACCACTCCGGCGGCGGGAATCAACGAAGCCTACCGTTGGTCGTTGCGGATCGTCGATCTGATGAACGCCACGTTCGACGCGCGCGAACGTGTGGGAGCCGTGCGTGCCGGATTATCGAATCTGCCGCAGGATTTGACCGCATCCGGCGCCGCACTCGACAATTTGCTCAAGCCGCTCGAACCAGCTCTGGCACAAGCGAACGGCATGCTCGGCGGATTGCTGAACGTCATCGGAGGCTCGGACTCCACGCCGACGACGCAAGCGATCCGCGCGGCTACGGATGCGGAGGCACAAGCGAATGCGCAACTGGCGAAGTGGAAAGCCATCGAAGCCAAAGAACTGGCTGCGCTCAACGCGAAATTGAAGGCCGAGGGGCGGCCGGTTCTCTAAATCGACTGCAAGCCCCTACAATAGATGTGTATGAGGAAACTCCTCTCGATGCTGATCGGCGGCGGACTCCTGTTCGTACAGGTGAATGCTTCCGGCGCCACGCCGCGGCACAAGACCGCGCACCACAAGATGAAAACCCGCAAGGGAAAGAAGCCTCTGCGCCGCCGTACGCAGACAACCGCCACGCGTCACAACAAAGCCAACACCATTCCTAAATCCCGCAAGATTGTATGAAGCTCATCATCGCCCTTACCGTAGCCGCGGCGCTCACGTTATGCGCCGCCGATAATCAACTCACGTCCGAAGAGAAGTCCGGCGGCTGGAAGCTGCTGTTCGACGGCAAGACCATGAACGGCTGGACGGACTCAACCGGTAAGCCGATGACCCGTGATGCCTGGTCAATCGAAGACGGCTGCCTCAAGCCGGCTGCGAAGCCGACGCTCACCGAAGATCTGTTCTCGAAAGACAAGTACACAAACTTCGAGCTGGAGTTCGATTGGAAGATTTCGCACGCCGGAAACAGCGGCGTGAAGTATCGCATCCAGGATCACATTTACATCGGCGGCCAGCGTGCGAGAGGCAAGAAATTCGAACTGA
This sequence comes from Bryobacteraceae bacterium, assembly GCA_036502165.1. Taxonomy (GTDB): domain Bacteria; phylum Acidobacteriota; class Terriglobia; order Bryobacterales; family Bryobacteraceae; genus F-183. The sequence goes on along the minus strand of DASXZC010000612.1, from coordinate 2,521 downwards.
TCGTCGACGATTTCTCAAAAAACCGCCTGAAAGAACGCCCGACCCGCGGGCAGGATTACGTTGTCGGATTCGAATATCAGGTGATCGACAACTCCGCCAATCCCGATGCGTTGAGCGCCCAGACGCATGCCGCCGCGGCGCTCTATGACATTCAAGCTCCGACGCACGATGTCACCAAGCCTGTCGGTGAGTGGAATCATTCGAAGCTCGTCGTCAATGGCGAGCACGTCGAGCATTGGCTGAACGGCGAGAAGGTCGTCGACGCGAGCATCGCGCCCGATGTCGTGCGCGCGGCGCAGTTGAGGCGCTGGGGACAGACGCCCGCGGTGTTGAACGCACTGTCCAACCAGCCGCGCAAGTCGTGCCCGATCTCGCTGCAGAATCACGATGCCGAGGCGTGGTTCAAGAACATCAAGATCAAAAAATTATAGCGGCTCCCCAAAGGGTCGGACCTCCTCATGCGCGAGGACGCAGGCGGTGATTTATGCGATCGAGCATCGATCGTACATTTCCCGCCCGCGAATTTCGCTGCAATCGCTCGCGGATTTATGTATCATTAACTCCAATCCGAGACTGGTGCTGTTCTGGGATTCTTGTCCTAGAGGGAAGCGGGGCGCGTGCCCACGACACTATTGCTACAGGGAGGTCAGTCGATGTCTATCCGGTCTCTTGCTTTCATTCCCATTTTCGCGGCCTGCGCTTCGGCACAAATCGCGACCACGACCTCGTTGGTCGGAACCGTCACCGATCCAGGCGGCGCCGCCATTCCGAACGCCACGATCACTGCTGTCGAAACCAACACAGGCGACAAGTACACCGGAACCACCACGAATCATGGATATTATTCGCTCGAATTCGTGCGCGTGGGCACGTACAGCATCACCGCCGAAGCCGCCGGATTCCAGAAGCTCACCAAGACCGGGATCTTGGTCAGCATCAATCAGACCGTCCGCACCGACATCGAGCTGACGGTTGGCCAACTGACGCAGTCGATCGTCGTCGAGGCGCAATCGACCGTGATCGCCACCGATGACGCGGCGGTGCGGGAGATCATGGGAACGCAAAGCATCTCCGATTTGCCACTGAATGGCCGCGATCCGATGCAACTGGCGCGCATGACGGCTGGCGTGCTGCCGGGCGTGAAGTCCTCCGCGACCGGCATTCCTCCGGGCGAGGACTTCAACGGAGCGGGCACGCGCGAGATTCAGAACAGCCTTTCGCTCGACGGCATCAGCATCATGAACAACCTGATCACGACCACGCCGACGCGGCCGATGACCGATGCAATTTCGGAAGTTGAAATCCAGACGGGAACATATTCGGCGCAGTACGGCTCTTATATGGGCGTGCACGTGAACATGGTCACGAAGTCCGGAACGAACCAGGTGCATGGCGCGCTCCTCGAGTTCCTGCGCAATCAGGTGTTGGACGCGAGGAACTTTTTCACGCTGCCGACACCGGCGAATCCGACGGCGGCGAAGCCTCCGCTGCGGCAGAACCAATTTGGGTTCGAATTGGATGGACCGGTGGTAATCCCGAAGTATAACGGACGCAACAAGACGTTTTTCATGTCGTCGTATGAAGGCTACCGGCTGGTTCAACAGGCGACGCAGTTGTCGACGGAAATGCCCGCGGCGTTCTTCACTGGGAATTTTTCGAACGTGCCGGCATCGGCGATTACGGGCGGAATCATTAAGGATCCACTGAACGGCAACGCTCCGTTTCCCGGCAACATCATTCCGAGTTCGCGCGTGTCGCCCATCGTCGCCAAGCTGCAGCAGTATTATCCGGCATCCAATCTGCCGGGGCTCGCTAGCAATTATTCAGTACCCGTTCCGACGACGATCGGCAACGATCAGACCGTCGACCGCATCGATCAGAACATCGGCGACCGCGTCCGTTTGTACGTCCGCGCGCACTATCAAAACGAGAACGTCTTTGCCGGCAACGCCATTCCTGCCAATGCCAGCACGGTCCCGGTGACGACCTCGAACTACACGTTCGGATACACGCATACTTTGACGCCCAACCTCGTGAACGATTTCCGTGTCGGACGCAACCGGCTCGACACGGACAACCTGAACTACTTCACCGTGAAAGGCCTCAAAACGGCGGGTTCCGACCTGGGCATCACAGGCTTTGGTGGCGATGTGCAGTTCAACAATCCGGGCATTCCGGAGTTCAACGTGACCGGTTTCAACGGACTCGGCAACTCCGGCTCCGACTGGTACCAGGCGGACAGCACGTATCAATTGTCTGAGCAATTGAGCTGGTCGCACGGCGCGCATCAGATCATGGCGGGCATGGAGATCAGGAGGCTGGCGACGGCGCGCGAAGCGACCAACAGTCCGCGCGGACAGTTCACGTTCAATGGCACGTTGAGTGGATACGCACCGGCGGACTTCATTCTCGGACTGCCGCAGTCCTTCTCGACGCCCGGCCCTGAAGTGCACGGGCACGTGGCGGAATGGCGCGATGGATTCTTCATCTTGGATAAATGGCAGATCAGCCGCAAGCTGAC
>DASXZC010000611.1:0-5655 GCA_036502165.1 Bryobacteraceae bacterium | reverse complement strand
ACCAGGTTGCGATGCGCATATGACACCGCTCCACAGACCTTCCGAAACAGACTGACCGTCTCACGCACGCCGAGCCGCCGGTCCTTCACGAAACGATCGATCGGAGGACCGTCCACGAACTCCATCGCGAGAAACGGACGCCCGTCCGCGGTCGATCCTCCGTCAAGCAGCCTCGCGATGTTCGGATGCTCCAAAGCCGCGAGAATTTGCCGCTCCTGCCGGAACCGTTCCATCAAGTGCGGATCGCTCAACGGAACGATCTTGATGGCGACGATCTTCGAATAAACATCGTCCGCGCGAACGGCTTTATAAACCGCGCCCATGCCGCCCGCGCCGATTCGCTCAACCAAACGATAGCGCTCCGGCACAGCATTGTCGGTCTGCTTCGACCACTCGTTCGCTTCGGCCTGCAATGCGGAACCCCGCCAGAACGATTCCGACTCCGCATCCCGCGAAGCCGCCAGCAGCCGCTCCACCGAGGCCCGCAATCGCTTGTCGCCTTCACATTGGAGATCGAGGAAACCCGATCGAGCCTCGGGTTCGAGGTCGAGCGCCTTGTGGAACAGCTCCTCCAGGCGCTGGTCGAAATTGCTAGCTTCCGATGGCATCGTGCAACCATGCGCGGGCGAAGGTCCAATCGCGCTCGACCGTTCGTAGGGAAAAATCCTCGCCTTCGCTGTTCAACACTTCCCTAATTTCATTCGAGTCGAGGCCGCCAAAAAACTTGAGCTCGAGCACGCGCGCCTGCCGCGGAAAGGATTGGGCAAACCGGTCGAGTGCGTCGTTCACCACCAATACGTCAAGTTGCGAGCCCCCCGCCGCGACCACGCAATCGTCGAACGATTCAGCGCCCGTCGACGCTCCTCGTTTGGCGGCTTTCCGTTTGCGGGCGTGATCGACCAGGACGTTGCGCATCATCCGCGCGGCCGTGTTCATGAACTGGGCCCGGTTACGCCAATCAAACTGTTGCACGCCCGGCAGCCGCAGATACAGTTCGTGCACCAGCGCGGTCGGATCCACACTGCGCGGACCCCCTTCCCCCGCCAGAATCGATGATGCTAAACGACGCAACTCGCCGTAAATGCAATCGGTTAGACGCTCCAGGGCGGACGCGTCGCCGTCTCGCCACTGATGCAAGAAACCGGTGATCGCCGCCGCCTGGGACTGGCCTGACACTATTCAAATTTTAACAGGAACGAGATTTTTGTAGTCCATTTGGCGGATTTCGCGGAAGACTACGCCTACTGGTTTAGAAAGATCCAGGTAAGAATCACAATGAAAGCCGTCAACTTCTGTCTCTTGGTCTCGACCGCGGCCGCTGTGTTTGCGCAGAGCACAGTGACTATCCCCAGCACCGGCGCGACTACCGCGGCCACAGATCCGAATTGGACGATCATCTCGAACCAAGTCGCCGGAGAGTCGGGGACCGGCCCGGCTCACATCGTCACGAAGTTGGGTGGAAGTTGGTACATACCCGCGCCCGGTCTGAACTGGATTGGTCCTGACCCCGACCAATCGAACGCCACGCGCCCCGGCACGTGTTGCGTCGGATACATGAACTACCAGACGACATTCACCGTGCAGGATCCCTCGACCGCGGGCTTCACGTTTCAGATCGCCGCGGACGAGGGCATCACCGTGTATCTGAATGGCATGGCCGATTCCGACATCGTCTTTTCTCTGGACACCCCGAACTACAACGCGCCCGTCACCGTCACGGTGAAACAAGGCGTCCCGTACAACCTTCCGGATGGCGGACCGCCGAACGTTCCCCATTTCAATGCGGGCACGAACACGCTGACCATATCGATCGGCAACCTCACCGGCGGACCTACCGGACTCTATATCAACAACGGCAAGTCTGCGGGAAGTTCTACGCTTACTGACGCGTCGATAGCCGACGGCCATAACGACGCCGCGCCCGATCCCATCGACGCCGGAACCGGCCAGTTTTACGACACGGAACTCGACGCCCGCCTCGGCGGCCCTTTGGATCTTTCGTTTGCCCGCTACTACGCGTCGCAGCTTTCGAAGAGCGGCTTCACCTCGTCGCTCGGCACGAACTGGATGAGCAATTTCGATATTGTCGCGAGCGTCAGTTCATCGAAAGCCGAAGTGCTCCTCTTCAAAGGACGTCTCGTAACGTTCATCAATACGACCGTCGGTTTCATCCTCCAATCGCCGGTGAAACTGCCGTATCAGTTTCACGCGCTATCGGGCGGCGGCTACGAATTCCTCGACGCCGAACGGAACCTCATCTACACATTCAATAACGCAGGCGCGCTCACGAAAATTCAGGATCGCAATGGCAACGCGCTCACCATCACCTCCGGATCCGCTGGCCCACTCAAGGTCACCGATGGATTCGGCCGTAGCTTGACATTTGCGTATACCGGTAGCCAACTGGCATCGGTCACTGACCAATCCGGCCGCATCACATCCTTTACTTACGCAGGTGGAACGCTCGCGTCCGCGACCGATCCGTTGGGCGCCCTGACGAAGTACGCCTACTCCGCGTCCGGGGCTTATCTCACGAAGGAAACTCTGCCTCTCGGCAACGCACCGGTCACTCAAACCTACGACTCGACGGGACGCGCCGTGTCTCAAACCAACGCGACGAACAATGTATCGACCCTCGCTTACGATGGCAGCGGCGGAGTCGCCGTCACACAGCCTTCCGGCGCGATCACCCAACAGAAAAGCGACGCCGCGGGCAACCTGCTCAGTCTGACGGATCCTGACGGTGGAACAGCGAGCGTAACTTATGATCCGCAAGGACGCCGCAAGTCCATCATCGACAAAACCGGAGCGAACTACGCGTTCACTTACGACAATGCCAGCGGACAAGTGAGCACGGTCCAGCTCCCCGACAACTCGACGACGACCTACACTTACGCCCTGCAGCTACAAAACGGCTTCGCCTTCCGGGTTCTTTCGAATATCGCCTACCCCGACGCCACCGCCACCGCCATCACTCGCGACGCGAACGGCAACATCGCCAGCATCACCGGACCCGATCAGTCGGTCTGGGGCTTCACGTATGACCCTGCCGGAGACTTGACGAGCACCACCGGACCCGTCGGCGACCTCACGGCCTACGTATGGAATCCTGACGGCACCATGGGTTCCGTCATTGATGCGGCTGGAAATACCGCCACCTATCAATACGACGGGTCGAAGCGCGTGTCGCAGTTCACTGACGCGAACGGCAGCACCGCGCAATACACCTACGACGGCGACGGACGCGTCACCACAGCGGGACGTCCCGGTCAGACCGCGTGGACCAGCCACTACAACTTGAACGGCCTAGTCGACTCGATCGTCAATCCGCTGGGCGCGAAGTCCAGCGTCACTTATACGGATAACAATCAGGTCTCGACCGTGACCAATCCCGCCGGATCGACGACCACCTACCAGTGGGATCCGCAAGGGCTGTTGGCCAACATCACCAACGCGGCCGGCGAGTCGCAGATCTTCACGCGCGATAGCGCCGGACGCGTCACGTCCGTCTCCGACAACTCAGGTCAAATTCAATCGCGCACCTATGACGCCGATGGCAGGCCCGCCTCCGTGACCGACGGTGACGGACTCACGGCCACCTACGGCTACGATGCGAATGGCCGGATGAATTCGTTGACCACTCCCTCAGGCGCGATCTGGCAAGACACGTACAACTGGCGCGGCCAACCCGTCACCCGCACGAATCCGCTCGGCGAGCAATCGTCCATCGGACGCGACATCATGGGCCGCGTCACATCGGTCACCGATCCAGGATCCTTTTCCGCCAGCATTACACGCGATGCCTACGGCAATCCTCTCTCGTTCGTCTCCGCAAACGGAGCCACCTGGACCATGACCCTCGATCCGATTGGCCGCCTCGCTACGCGCACCGATCCCTACTCGAACGTCACGAATTACACATACACCGGAACTCGTCTGACGCACGTCGATCTTCCACTTGGCACCGCCGACTTCATGTATGACGCCGCGGGCAATCGCACCAAGTCCACGTATTCCGATGGAACAATCGTCAGCCAGCAATACAACGGCCTCAACCTTCGAACCGGCGCAAACGGCGTCACCATCAAGCGCAACTCGATGGGCTTGCCCACTTCTGTGAACGGCATCGACATCACCGTTGACGCCGCTGGTCGGCCGCTCACGTACACTTATGCGCCAGGCATGGTCGTCACCTACACGTACGATTCATCCGGCCGCCTCAGCACCGTCGCGGATTGGGTCGGCGGCACGACGACCTTCCAGTACTCGCAAGGTTCTCGCATCGCCAACATTACCTATCCCAGCGGACTCACCACAACCTACGGCTACGACGCCAATGGCGTTCGCAACTCGATTCACTATGGCGCCCTCGCCTCGATCGACATCACACGGAACGACGCCGGCCGCATCGTCTCCGCTGAGCGCAACCTCCCCGTCTCACCCGCGCTCACCGCCGGCACCCAGGCGCTCGACACCAATCCCGGAGGCCAGTTGGCCGCCGCGACTTACGACGCCATGGGACGCGTAACGTCGCTGAACTCGCGCAATTACACGTGGAACCTCGCGAATCAGCTCGTCTCCTACTCCGATCCGGTCAACTCCGCATCGTTCACTTACGACGGATTCGGTGCCATGAATTCGCGAACCATCTCCGGCGTCACTCAGAATTTCGTAGTCAACCACGCGACGGCGTATCCATCGCTCGCGATCATCCGGCAGGATGGCGCGGATCTACGCTACTTCGTGTACTCGCCCGACGGACTTCTCCTCTACTCGATTGAAGCCTCAAACAACGAGCGCAATTATTACCACTTCGATGAAATAGGAAACACGGCGTTCCTGACCGACGATACCGGCGTAATTTCGGATTCCTACGCCATCACGCCCTATGGCGAAATCGCGGATCATCCCGGCATGCTCGACAATCCGTTCACCTGGCAAGGCCAGTACGGCGTGATGAGCGAACCCGGCGGACTGTACTACATGCGCAACCGGCACTACGATTCTACGACATCACGCTTCCTTTCACCCGATCCGCACCAGGGCGCCGAGCCGCAGGCGAGCGAGCCCTATGCATACGCCCGAGCCAATCCGCTGCTCTACGTGGACCCCTTCGGCACCAATCCGTTGGGGCCTCAGGATATCCAGACCCTCAACTTATTGATCACCACTCTTGTGAAGACCGATCCGAAGAATCCGGACCTCACGATCTTCGAGGACGAGCACACAATTTGGACCTTCCATCCGGATATGGACGGCGCCGCAATCTTTCAGGAAGCCTCAGCCGAGGCCGCAGCACCGCCCGCGACTGGATGCGCGCACTGCACAACAAACGTTCCCGTATCTCTCAGCAGTTCCACGACTCTTGCGAGCACCGCGCTATCAACCACGTCTCAAAACATCTTGACTCAGGAGATCACTCAACTGATCTCGCAAGACGGTAGCGGACTCATCGCGAAGCAGATCAGCCAAGTCATCAGCAATGACGGCGGTTCGATCGTGGGCGATAATGGCGGCGGCGTAGTTAGCAACGACGGCGGATCTCTCGCCGCGCAAATCGTCCAGCTCATCGGTCAAGACGGTAGCGGCGCGGTTGCCCACGATCTCGCCAACCTGATCGGCCAGGATGGCAGCGGCCTCATCGGCCAGGACGGT
>DASXZC010000610.1:0-4978 GCA_036502165.1 Bryobacteraceae bacterium | reverse complement strand
ACGGTTTCCTCAAGCACCGGGTGACAGCGGATCGAGGTCACGGACTCGAGCTGCCTTCCTTGATTGGCGAGCATCGTATGGTAGAGGGCTGCGGCCTGGTAGGGTCGATCAGGCTCGAAGGGAGATTCAAAGACGCACCAGTCTCCTGTCACGGGCCGGCGCAGCACAGCGGCTGCGGATCCCACGACCAGAATTCGCGCGGACCACTCGCGATCGGACAGTGCGCACGTCAAGCTGCGGCCGGGATCCACGAGGTGCTCGGCATTCGACCACTGACGCTTCGCGCCGTCGTACGCGAGTTGTTTCGCTTCGACGCCCACGCGTACGACATCGCAAAACCATGCACACCAGACCTTCGTCGCGGCCCAGAACTGTTCGACCTCGAGCGTGTGCCCTTGCAATGCGGTCCGATGGCGCGTGAAGCGGGGAGCGACGAAACTCTCGTATAGGTAGCGCGTCAAGACCCCATGATCGGCCATGTCGAGATCCGAAAGGCGGTTGTACCAGCACGCATCTCCGGAAGTGAAGAGGTTGCCAATCGACTCCTGAAAGATGCGGTTGAGCAGGGGCTTGGGCGAGGCAGATTGTCCGCACGACATTCGTTCTTCAATATCGGCGAGCGAAATGACGATGGGCTGCGAGGCCTTCGCGCGGATTCCTAATGTTGCGAGAAACCGAACAAGGGATGAACGCCGGGAGTCCGGCCAGGAGGCGAACTTGCATGGTATGAGTACACGCATGATTCGGCTAGCGGGTGTGGACGCATTGCTGCTCCACGCTGAATTAACTACATCAGGAAGTTTTTAGCGTACCACCACTGCGCCAAGGCCATGGCGGGGACAAACTGGTAGGCGCGGCAGGACTCGAACCTGCGACCCTCGGCTTAGAAGGCCGATGCTCTATCCACCTGAGCTACGCGCCCGTTCGATTTCTATTGTAACCGGGGCGCCGGTTATGATGACTACAGATCTTCATGCTGCTCGATTCGCACTCCATTTATGTCACCGAGCCGGGCCTATGGGCGCGATTGTGGTGGCTGCTGCGGAGATCGTTCCTAAACGCACTCGACGACAATTGCTTCGGTATCGCCAAGGCCGCCGCGTACTCGAGTCTGATGGCGTTCTTTCCGGTCATCACAACACTCGCGGCAGTGCTGGTGCGGGCGCATGCGGAACAAGTTGCGCACCAGATTACGGAACTCATGTTCGATGTCGTGCCTCCGGGGACGGAACAAATCGTAGAGACCTTGTTCAAGTCGCGCGGCAGCCAACCGCCGTGGCTGCTGGTAACCGCGATCGTGCTGGCCTTGTGGGCGGCATCCGGCGTGACGACAACTCTCATGGAAGGCTTTCGGGCCGCTTACCGCTTGCCGCAGGATCGCGGACCCGTGGCGTCGCGGACGGTGGCGATGGCGCTCGTGTTGTGCGTCTCGCTGCCGGTGATCGGATCGTGCGTACTCATCCTCTTTGGACAGCAGGTGTCCGCGATGATGTTGTATTGGGTAGGACTTCTACCTGAAGGCGAAGAACTACGAGGCGGCGTGCGAGTCCTTTCGAATTCGATCGGATTCATTTTGGCGCTGGGCGGAATGGTACTCGGCACGATGTTGCTCTATATGATCGGGCCGAATACGAAGGTGCGCTTGCGGGAAGTGTGGCCGGGGGCGCTGCTGGCGGCGGCCCTGTGGATGGCGGCGACCGTCGCGTTCGCCTGGTATGTGAGGAACATTGCCAATTACAACGTCCTCTATGGCAGCGTGGCGGCGGCGATCGCGTTGCTTGGCTGGATGTATTTGTTGAACGTCATCACGCTGATCGGTTGCGAGTTCAACGTGGCAGTGCGACAACTGCGAGCGATTTCATCCTCGCCTGCGGTCATTTCGAATACCAAAAGTACCGGTACCCGCTAGACACGCTATAGGTAGAAGCCACCCGGCGAACTTCACGATTTGCTGAATGGCTCGATCACCGCATCAGCCCTACACTGGGATTGTTCGATTCGATCGGCATCATATTACTCCCTTCGATAGCCCGGCAGCGGCAACTGCCGGGCTTATTTTTGTTTGAGGGAGTTTTAGCGGTTGTACAGCAGCGATTCCAATTCCTTGATCCGGTCGTGCGCCTTTTCAAGTTCGTCGCGGAGCCTGCGGACTTCCGCCTGAAGCTTGCGGCGATCGCGGATCTCGACTGGCTTATCCGATGGATCGGATTGTACGACCCGCGCGACATATCGAGTCGACTCGGCCGCATGGAAGCCGAACTTTCCGGTGATCGCCAGACGAATGGATGTGTCGCCTTCCGAGCCTTCGTACTGCACGGTCCCTTTCAAAAGCTGCTGCTTGTCGAGGACAATTTCCTTGCTTGTAAGTCCGGAGCCGTGAATCTCGAGCTTGCCTTCATTCGCCCAGCGGATCGAGCGAGACGTAGGATCCCATTGAACGGCGAGGTCGCCATCCTTTTCGGAAACGTGAAGGCCGAGCGGCGCCGGCGCGGTGAATTCGTGATAGGCGTAGGAAGCGCCGATCAAGGCAGCGACGACGAACACCCACAAGACGAGCCAACGCCATTTCAGTTTGCGGGCGTAGGGGCTCGGCACGCGCTGGGCGGCGATCGCCGCGCGTGGACGAGCCACGGCATTCGACCAATTAACCGGAGGTTGCTCGGGTGCAGCCGAGGGTGCAGCGGCAGTTGCCGCTTCGCCAAAGGACGATGACGAAGACTGCGTCACGAACGGCCGTGGCATGTCCCTGCGCGATGACGATATCGGTATTTCGGAAACATCACGGCGTTGGTTGATATTGCGGCGGCGATGAGGCTCGGGCTCCTCGGACAGCTTGCGCTGCGCATTCAGACTCGAGGACACCTGATCGGCGATTTGCCGGACTGCCGATTTGCCTTCCGCATTCCGCGGAAGCGTGAGCGTGAACTCCTGATAACTCTGCGCGAAATTAAGCGCGCCGTGCGGCTCGCGCACGAAGAATCCGCCATGGACGGAAGTGTCGCCGGGCTTCAGGACGAGAGCGACGTTCCAGATGTCGGGAAAGAACTCGTTGAAAATGTCGAGGTCGCGATCGGTGAGCGAAATGCCGGTGCGCGGATGCGAAACATACCAACCGACCACGGCCATGCCGCGCAATTCCTCAACATCCTCGGCCTCGGCGAGCTGCGTGCGAAGCCTGACTTTGTCTTTCTCGGACAGGATGAAAGACGGGCCGGTCTTGTACTCACAGGCGATCGGCTGGGTCGCGAGGATGCGAACCTTGCCGTCCTCACGAACGCCAAACAGCACGCCGCCCACCTCGACGCCGCCGCGGCTGAGCCGGCGGTATCCCGCGACCGACTGGTCGCGCACCTCATCGAGTATCGGCCGGGTGTATTCGATTGCGACGGGGCTCTGCGACGGATGCCACGTCTCGAGTTGTTCGGTCATCAGGGTATTCATGTTTAACCAAGGTGGAAGCGCAAATATCCTCCGAGGTGACCTCCAGTAGGCCGCCCATTCGATCTATTTAGTTAAAGTTACACTATTGTATCCCTATCCCGGAAGCTCCGCTGGCATGGTACGTTGGCTGGGAGGTACCCAGTACTTTGGCTCACGAAGTGTTACAAGCGGACCAACAGGTCGCGCTCGATCAGTTAAAAGCCTTGCTACGGATCCCGAGCATCAGCACATTGCCAGAGCATGCGGCAGATGTTCGGCGCGCCGCGGAGTTCGTTCGAGATCATCTGATCGAAGCAGGGCTTGAACATGCGGAGTTGATCGAAGCCGAGGGACGGCATCCGCTGGTGTATGCGGATTGGTTGCACGCGCCAGGGAAGCCGACGGTGCTGCTCTACGGTCACTACGACGTTCAGCCCGCGGAGCCTTTGGACGAATGGCTCTCGCCGCCGTTCGAGCCGACGATCCGCGGCGAGAACATTTACGCGCGCGGCGCGGTGGATGACAAAGGCCAGACGTTCCTTCAAATCAAAGCGGTCGAACGAGTGATGCGCGAAGGCGGTGGGAAGCTGCCGGTGAATGTTCGCTTCCTGATCGAGGGCGAAGAGGAATCGGGCGGGGAACACATCGAGTCATTCGTGGCGAGCGGCGACGCTCGGCTGAAGGCTGATGCCGCGATCATTTGCGATACGGAGATGTTCGCGCCTGAGTTGCCGACGCTATGCGTGGGATTGCGCGGGATTGTCTATGGAGAGATCCATGTCGAGACTGCGGCTGGGGATCTGCACTCCGGTGTATACGGTGGTGCGGCTCCGAACGCCATGCAAGCAGCGGCTGAACTGATCACTGCTTTGAAGGATCGCGATGGGCGGATCTGTGTGCCGGGAGTTTACGATCGCGTTGCGAAGCCGTCTCCGAAAGAACGTGAAGCCTGGGCGCGGCTGCCGTTCGATGAAAACGAATACCGCGAGAAGGAAGTGAAGACCACGGCATTGACAGGCGAGCCGGGGCTTGATGTGTTTGAACGGACCTGGGCGCGCCCGACGTTCGAGGTCCACGGGATTCGTGGAGGATTCGTGGGCGAGGGCGCGAAGACCGTGATTCCGGCGCGGGCTGTGATCAAGGTCAGCATGCGTCTCGTGCCGGATCAGCAGCCTGATGAAATTGTGCGCCTGTTGACGGAGGCGGTGTCGAAGGCCGCTCCGCGAGGGGCGAAGGCGGAGTTCAAGCTGCTCCATTCCGCGCCGCCGTCGATGGTCGATCCTGGGAATAAATTCCTGACGGCCGCGGCTGACGTGATGACGGAGGTTTTCGGAAGAGAGACCGTGTATATAAGATCCGGTGGCTCCATCCCGATCGTCGGCACGTTCAACCAATATCTGAAGATCCCGAGTGTCATGATGGGATTCGGATTGCCGGACGACAACTTGCACGCGCCGAATGAAAAATTCTACCTGCCGAATTTCTTTCGCGGGATCGATGCGGTAGCGCGCTATCTGGTGCGGCTCGGCGCTTGATGGTTATGGAACATAATCTGACG
>DASXZC010000609.1:0-5486 GCA_036502165.1 Bryobacteraceae bacterium | reverse complement strand
TCCGCCAACATAGCGGAGGCCACACTCCCGGTCCGAACTGGCCGACCTTCATCCAATTCGCCAGCCGCTACCTGGTCGTCCCAACCCGCTGAATGTGACTTAAATCAATCCAGGCCGTCCATATTGAACAGCCCACACTCGAATACCGAGTGTATTCTGAAACTAGGAGCCTCTATCAATATGAAACCGATTCTACTTTGCGCCACTCTCGTGGCGACTGCCGCAACATTATCCGCCCAAGCGAGCCCCCCTGAAACCGCCTCCGCGACCATCGCCGGAAAGACGATTTCGATCAAGTACTCCGCACCCTCCGTCCGCGGACGCACCATCTTCGGCGATGGCGGACTCGTCATGAAAGATCCCCACGCTCCCGTCTGGCGCGCCGGAGCCAACGCCGCCACCGCCCTCCACACCGATGGCGATCTCGACATCGGCGGACTCTCCGTTCCCGCCGGCGACTACACGCTATTCGTCAACGTCAAGGATCCCAATCAATGGGAACTAATCGTCAGCAAGCAGACCGGTGAGTGGGGCCTCGCCTACAATGCCGCTAACGATCTCGGCCACACCAAAATGAACATGTCGAAGCCGCCCGCATTGGTCGAAGTGCTGAAGTACACCATCACGCCGACGAGCGGCAAAAAGGGCAAAATCGAACTCGCCTGGGAGAACCACTTAGCGTCAGTGCCCGTCACTGTCAAATAGCCGCGATACACTGGAGTATGGCCTCCTTGGACGCGGCAACTCCCCCTCATGCGGTTCCGCAGCCGGCAGCAAACGCTCCCGCGCCTGCGGCCATTGAAGCCTTCGAAAAGCTACGCGACAAAGTAAAGGCGCTACGTCCCAACGAGGATCTAGCGCCTCTCGACAAAGCCTTCCAGTTCGCCGCCCGCCTACACGCCGGCCAATCCCGCAAATCCGGCGAGCCCTATTTGATGCATCCGCTCGCCGTTACCGATCTGTTGGTCGACCAGCAGATGGACATGGCCTGCCTCGTGACCGGCCTGCTCCACGACGTCGTCGAGGACACGCCGATTTCCCTCGATGAACTCCGCAAACAGTTCGGCGATGAAGTCGCCCGCTGCGTCGACGGCGTCACCAAACTCAGCAAGTTGAACATGTATTCGCGTGAGGAACGGCAAGCGGAAAGCGTCCGCAAGATGCTGCTCGCCATGGTCTCCGATATCCGCGTCGTCATCGTCAAGCTCGCCGATCGCCTCCACAACATGCGGACCCTCGCCGCTCTCAGCCCCGATCGCCAACAGCGCATCGCGCAAGAGACGCTCGATATCTACGCCCCCATCGCGCACCGCCTCGGCATGGGCAAAATCCGCGGCGAGCTCGAGGATCTCTCTTTCCAATACATCGAGCCCGAAGCCTCCGCTGACCTCATCCGCGAGATCGATTCAAAGCGCGCCGCCAACGAACAATATCTGCAAGAGATCCGCCGCGACATTGAAATGAATCTGTCGCGCGAGAACATCCCCGCGCGTGTCCAAGCCCGCGTCAAGCGCGCCTACTCCGTCTTCACCAAACTTCGCCGCCAGAAGATCGGACTCGATCAGGTCTACGACCTCCTCGCCGTCCGCATCATCACCGACTCGGTGAAGAACTGCTACGCCGCCCTCGGCGTCATTCACAACGAATGGCATCCGATCCCCGGCCGCATCAAGGACTTCATCGCAATCCCCCGCCCCAACCTCTATCAGTCTCTCCACACCAGCGTCATCGGTCCCGGCGGACTCGCCTTCGAAGTACAGATCCGCACCGAAGAGATGCACAAGCTCGCCGAAGAAGGCATCGCCGCGCATTGGAAATATAAGGAAGGGCGCCGCGGCCCCGCTGAGGACGACCAACGCATCGCCTGGCTTCGCCAACTCGTCGAGTGGCAGCAGGAAATGCGCGATCCCGCCGACTTCATGTCGACTCTCAAAGTCGATCTCTACCCTGAGGAAGTCTACGCGTTCACGCCGCAAGGCAAAGTCATCGTCCTGCCTCGCGGAGCATCTCCCATCGACTTCGCCTACGCCGTCCACACCAACGTCGGCAACGAATGCGTAGGCGCGAAAGTCAACGGCCGCATCGTCCCGCTCAAATACAATATCCGCAACGGCGACGTCGTCGAAATCCTCCGCCAGAACGGACATCTGCCGAGCAAAGACTGGCTCGCGATCGTCAACACATCGAAGGCGCGCAACAAAATCAAGCACGTCATCAACACGACGGAGCGGGTCAAAGCCATCGAAATCGGCCAGAAATATTTGGAACGCGAAGCCCGCCGCCTTGGCGCTCAACTCAGCAAAATCTCGCGCGCGGACATGGAAGCCGTCGCCGCCGACTACGGCTGCGGCAAGATGGAAGACCTCCACGCCGCGCTTGGCTACGGCAAATTCTCCGCAAGACAAGTGCTGCTCAAGCTTCGTCCCGATCTCGCCCAAGAAGAGCCGACGCCCGAACCCGCAAAGCCTTCGCCCGGCCAGCCCACCACCTCGACCGAAGGCCCCACCGCATCGAACCTCGCCATCGTCGTCCGCGGCATGGACGATCTGATGGTCTACCGCGCGAAGTGTTGCAACCCGATCCGCGGCGACTCCATCGTCGGCTACGTCACTCGCGGCAAAGGCGTCGCGGTGCATCGCCAATCCTGCCCCAACGTCCAGGCGCTGATGTACGAAGCCGAACGTAAGATCGATGTCGAATGGTCGCGCTCAGCGAATGAATGTTTCCCTGTCAAGATGATGATCTACACCGACGACCGCCCCGGCATGCTGCAAAACCTGACCACCGTTCTCTTCCACGAAAACCTCAATATCACTCGCCTCGAAGCGCAAGCCGACACTCGCCGCAATGACGGAGCCCTCATCGAAACCGTAGTCGAAGTCAAAGACAAGAAGCAGCTCGAAAGGATCCTGGGCGCGATCCGCCGCATCTCAGGAGTAAGAGATGTTGAACGCGTCAGCTAAGCCCGCGGATCGCACCGATCCCGCCCACATCGCAATTTCAAAATCCCGCGGAATGACCATCGACTGGTCGGACGGCCACAAGAGCGTCTACTCGGTCGCACTCCTGCGCGACAACTGCCCCTGCGCATCGTGTACGGGCGCCGAAGGCGGCGAGCCTCAGCGTACGAATTATCAGGCCGAGCAGAAGGATACCAATCCTTTCCAAATGTACAAGCCAGCTCTGAAGATGCTCTCCGTCACCGAGGTCGGCGCCTACGCCGTCCGCATCGATTGGAACGACGGCCACAACACCGGCATCTACTCCTTCCGCCATCTCCGCCAGATCTGCCCCTGCGAAGCCTGCAAAACAAAGCAGTAGACACGCTACACAATATTCAGTAGAATGGCTACACAATGCCATCGGAACGTCCCGCCCGCGTCGAGCTCTTGCAAGGCACGCTCGACGTCCTGATCCTACGCACGCTGCTCACCGGCCCGGCGCACGGCCACGCCATCGCGAAGCATATCCAGCGCACCTCTGAGGATCTCCTGCAGGTCGAAACCGGTTCGCTCTATCCAGCCCTGCACCGCATGGAGTTGAAAGGCTGGGTCGCCGCCTTCTGGGAACTTTCCGACAAAGGCAAGCAAGCGAAATTCTACAAACTGACAGCCGCGGGCAGGAAGCAACTCGCAGCCGAACGTTCGAAATGGGAGACGTTCGCCCGCGCCATGGGCCTGATCCTGAACCCGCTCGATCCGGAGGTCGAATGATCACGCTTCGCAAGCTGCTATGGCTCCTCAACCGCCGCAAGAGGGAAGCCGAACTCCGCGCAGAACTTGAATTCCATATGGAAGAAGAAGCCGGCGACTCCTCGTCCGCGCGCCGTGAACTGGGCAACCCCACACTCCTCGCTGAGGACACTCGCGCAGTTTGGGAATGGCGGCTCCTCGAGCAGTTCCTTCAAGACCTCCGCTACGCCTTCCGCACCATGGCCGCGAACAAAAGCTTCAGCGCCCTCGCGATTCTCTCGCTCGGCCTGGGCATCGGAGCCAACACCGCGATCTACAGCTTCATGGATTCGATCCTCATGCGCGCCCTTCCGGTTCAGAACCCCGAGTCGCTGGTCGTCATGAACTGGCAGTCCAACCCGCCACACGGCTTATTCTCAAGCAGCACGGTCTTGCATGCCCTGAGCGGCAGCATCTACAGCAACAAGCCAGGCATAATCGCGGGTATCTTTCCCTATGGCGCCTTCGAACTCTTCCAGAAGAACGACTCCGTCCTCTCGACCGTCTTCGCCTTCCGTCCCACTCGGGAAATCAATATCACGATCAACGGCGCCGCCGATCTCTCGACCGGCGAGTTCGTCAGCGGCGACTACTTCCGCGCATTGAACGTCCCACCCGCCGCCGGACGCCTCATCCTCTCCGACGACGATCGCGCCGGAGCTCAACCCGTCGCCGTGCTCAGCTACGCCTACAGTCAAAAGCGTTTCGGAGGAACGTCCGCCGCGCCCGGCCAATCGATCCTCATCAACAACCTTCCCTTCACCGTCGTCGGAGTCGCACCTCCCGAATTCTTCGGCGTGGATCCCTCGACTTCCCCCGACATCTAC
Organism: Bryobacteraceae bacterium; assembly: GCA_036502165.1. Classification (GTDB taxonomy): domain Bacteria; phylum Acidobacteriota; class Terriglobia; order Bryobacterales; family Bryobacteraceae; genus F-183. Next base: position 928 of record DASXZC010000609.1, on the reverse strand, counting down.
ATTCCCTTGCACACGAACATGCTCGGCACCGTGCATCCTTTCGGAATGAAACCGAGCGAATACCACGATCAAAACTCCTATTGGCTCGAAATCATGGCACGCCTCCGGCCCGGAGTCACCCTCGCACAAGCGCAAGCCGCCCTCGCGCCGCCATTCCATCAATGGGCCGCGAGCACAGCCTCGACCGATCAGGAGCGCGCCAATCTCCCCGTGCTCACGATTCGCAACGGCGCCGAAGGACTCGACAGCCTCCGCCGTCAATTCTCAAAGCCTCTCTACGTGCTGATGACCATGGTCGGCCTGATCCTCGCGATCGCTTGTGCGAACGTCGCAAATCCCCTGCTCGCCCGTTCGGCGTCGAGAAGCCGTGAGATGGCGTTGCGCCTCAGCGTCGGCGCAGGCCGCGCACGCGTCATACGCCAACTGCTCACCGAAAGCGTGTTACTCGCAGCCCTCGGGGGCATCGCCGGAATCTTGTTCGCCATCTGGGGGATCCGTTTCCTGACGATCCTCCTCGCGAATGGCGAAGCGAACTTCACCCTGCACGCGGATCTCAACTGGCACGTCCTCACCGTCGCCGCCGCGTTATCGTTGCTGACGGGAATTCTCTTCGGCATCGCGCCCGCCCTTCGCTCGACCCGCGTGGATCTCATCTCCGCCCTCAAAGAAGTTCGCGCCAGCCAACCGGCGGCTCATCATAAACACTGGCGGATCAGCCTCAATCATCTGCTCGTAGTGAGCCAGATCGCCGTGTCCCTCCTGATGCTAGTCGGCGCCGGACTCTTCGTTCGCACGCTTCAAAATCTGCAATCAATCGACATCGGCTTCAACCGCGAGCACGTTCTGCTCTTCCAATTGGACGCCCGCCAAGCCGGCCATCAGGATCCCGAACTCTGCACGTTCTATGGCGAACTACGCAACAAATTCA
>DASXZC010000608.1:0-3606 GCA_036502165.1 Bryobacteraceae bacterium | reverse complement strand
CTCGGCTTCAGCGTGGGAGCATCGGCCTTGATTGGAAACCTGATCAGTCCAAGCCGCGGCCTCATCGTTTGCGTTCCTTTGGTCGTCGCGGTCGGAGTGCTCCTCGTTCGCTTTCGAAGGACGATCCGATTCCGCGGGCTGCTGGCCCTGTCCGTCTTCTTGATGTGCGGTCACATGGCGATGCTTTCCGGCTTTGAGCACTGGTGGGGCGGACACTGCTTCGGCGCACGCCTGACCGCGAGCCTGGTTCCCTGGATCGTGATTCTCGCGATCATCGCGGTCGACGCTTTTCGTGGATCGGTGGTCCGGGAACGGTCGACAACAAACGCCAAGGCGTTCATGGCGATCGCCGGAATCCTTTCGGTCTTGAGCATCGCCATCAATTCGGTCGGAGCTTTCTCTCGCGAGGCTTCGAGCTGGAACGCCAATCCCGACATCGATACAACGCCAGAGAGACTCTGGAACTGGCGGCGCCCACAATTCCTGGCACCGTTTCTCGAACCGTCGGGGCCCTTTCCGCGACTCCCCCCCGAAGGGCTCCACTTCGATAATGCGGGGAGCGACAGCTATCTCGGTCTCGGATGGTCCGGCGCAGAAGGCGACTATCGCTGGACAGATGGGACGCATGCGACGGTGCGGTTCTCGAGGCCGGGACCGGGGCCGGGCATGGTCGAGATCGACGCTCGTCCTTACCTCGGGGGAGGGAAAGTCTCCGGGCAACGTCTCACGGTCTCGATGAATGGCAAGACTCTGCAGTCGCTGCTCATTCGCGAGCGCAAGTTCGCCATCTATGACATCGCCGTGCCCGCGGACCTGGTGCAATCCGAAAACCGTCTTCGGCTGGAATTGCCCGATGCGACGAGCCCAGCGGCCATGGAAAAGGCATCGGATCGCCGCGATCTCGGCCTTGCCGTCCGAGTGCTCCGATGGCGCGACACCGCAGCGCCACGATGACGGAGTCGACTCAGGTCCTCCCGCCAGGTAGGGTTCCGAGACACTGTCGGAAAGAGTGCTTCGTCGATGATCCCTAGGAGGTTTCTGCGTCGTCTCGGCGAATGCCTGCTCGCGCCGCTGGTCCTGCTGGCGCTCACGATCGTGCTCACGCACGACTGCTACTTCCCGCTCCGGTCACTCCCCTATCCGACGTCCGACCAGGGTCAGATGCTCTGGAATCTCTGGCACACCCTCGACTCAGTCATGTCGGGCAAAGACCCCTATCTCACCAAGGACGTTCTATACCCGGTCGGAGCCAACCTTACGACGCACACCTTGGTCGCGGGACTCTGGCCGCTGACTCTGGCAGTCAAGCTCGGGCTCCATTTGGTCGGTGCACCGATCAATCTGTATTCCTTCGTCGCGTACAAGGTCGCCATCCTCACCTGTTTCTGGCTTCTGGCGACCTTCACCTGGCTCTTCTTTCGTCGCCTGGGAGCCACGCACCTGGAGGCGTTGATCCTCGCCGTCGGATACGGTTTCACCAGTTTCTATCGGATGCATGCCGTTCATCTCAACCACCTCTGCGGCTTCTTTTTCCCGCTGAGCGGACTTGCAGTCCTCGCGCTCATCAAGAAGCCCTCCGCGAAGACAGCAATCGTTGCAGGATTCACCGTGGGGGTATCGATCTACTTCACCGAGTTCTTCTTGTTCATCTGCATGGGCGTCGTGATCTATACGGCGATCCTCATCGCTCTACCAGAGGGCCGCACCGCACTCACATCGGCGCTCCGCGGCATCGGATCGAGACGTCTACTGGCGGCGTCCGCCGTTTTCCTGGTCACGATTTTCCCATTCGTCGCTCGCTGGGCGGCGAACGACGCCATCCCCGCCACAATGGACGATACCTATTCGGCAAATCTCGTCGGCTACTTCGTTCCCAGCCCCAACAGGACATCTCTCTACGCTCATCTTCTTCCCAATATTGACTCGAAGATCGGTCAGGGCCTCGGCGGCGAAGAGGTCTTTGTGGGCTTTCCCCTCCTCATTCTTGGCATTCTGGGATGGACGGATCGCAGCCCCTGGAGAAAAGCCGCTAAATGGACTGCGACGGCGTTCTTTGTCCTCGCCCTTGGACCTCACTTGCTGATCTTCTCGACCAACACGAAAGTATCGTTGCCATTCAACTGGCTGAACGGCCTGCCGATCATGCGACAGAACCGCACACCGGTTCGCTTCGTCACCGCGGCGATGTTCTTCTGGACGATGGTGGCTTTTGCCGGGCTTCGCCGGATACGAGCCGTGGCACTTGACCGCTCCCGGCAACGCCACGCGCAGGTGATACTTGCCGTCTGTGGCCTCTGGATTGTCGGGGAAAACTACAGTCACAGTGAGATTGTTCTGCGTCCAGAATCGGCACTCGACTCATTGGGAATGAATTTACGGGCGAGAATGGATCTGGCACCCGGCGCCGTCCTTAACCTTCCACTTTCGTTCGCTGATTTTGGCTTCGACTCCGCCCTGCAAATGTTCCATGGACGGCCCATCGCCACCGGCTCCCTCTCTCGCTACAGTAGTCGTCAGCTGGAAGATCTAATGACCATGGAGCAAAGGATGGCTGGGGAGGCTGGAGAGGTAGGCCCCTGGCTCACTTCCGCTGGCTTCGCGACCGTAATCGTCGGAGGCCCTATCGCGATCGTACAACAGGAACGGCTCCGTGCGGTGCCTCTCAAAGTCATATTCCTGAACGGACGCGGAGACCGACAAGCGCTCGCGACATTTGGCTCACTGAGCGGGGTGGGAGACTTTCCCGACAAATGGAGACCGGAAGACCTCCTCACCACCACGCGGAAATACGTGATCGGCGCCGTGAGGGCAAAACAGATCGACGTGCTAGCGGACGACAACGACACCTACCTCATCGACGTTTTCGCGCACGACGGAGCAAAAGCGAGCCTTTTGGTGCCCGCGGTGTGGGGAGGCGGCCTGAGGTGGCGCGCCCTAGATGTGCCTCCAACGATGGCAATGCGCCCGATCGAGCGCATTGAAATCCGACCGGGGCAGGGGGACGGGGTCTTTGCCGTAAGGGCACTCGTTCTCGGGGGCTAGCCGCATCCTGATTGCCCGTAGTGGAGCGCCCGAGGTCTAAAACACCGCGTCGCTCAGCCCGCAGCTTTCAATGTACACAGCGAACCGCATTCACCTCGGACAGCGCACTTGTGTTCACGCTGCCGTTACCGAACGAGACGTGCATCGCGGTGGTGGCGGAACCGGGTGCTGGCGTCAAAGTCCAGAAGTTAACGGCCGGTGTCGCTGGGAACGCGGTCGTGTCGATCGTCGGCATCGTCGATTGCGAAAAGTCGACGATGGTTATCAGCTCTCTAAACGTCGGTAAGCGCCAGCCCGAGCCTCCCAGCGTCGCACCTACACCTGCACAGTAGGTGCTCGCGTCGGCCCATGCGTAGGTCGTGGATGGCACCGCTTGCTGCCAGGTGAGCTTGGTCTTCGTGTCGTAAACAGTCCCGGTGGCAACCGTGTACCGCCCCGCGGGGGCACTCGCGTCCGCCGTCGCGGTCAAGGCTACTAGGATCACGGCGGCGATCATGAAAAGTCGATTCATCAGCGGCTCCTAATTTGAATCAAATCTGTTCCGGAGGAGACGACAACCCTCAG
>DASXZC010000607.1:0-4370 GCA_036502165.1 Bryobacteraceae bacterium | reverse complement strand
ACCGCTCTCGTTCTGGTATCGCGAAAGCCCGGTCAATCTCCAGGGCACGATTCTCGCCTTCAACCGCGGCATTGGACTCTATGACCCGCAAGCTCGGATCGCCGGTGAAATCACCACACAGTCGGACGTTCATGGACACCTCACTAATCTCGAAGCCGTCCCTCCGCAGCGCGACGACTCTCCGCCTCCCAAGGATCCGATGAACTGGGATCCTCTCTTCCAGGCCGCCGGCCTCGACTCCACAAAATTCACACCAACTGATCCTCAATGGCAGCCACTCGCCGGGTGGGATTCCCGCACCGCGTGGACCGGCACAATGCCCGAAGTTCCCGGCACCAATATCCGCGTCGAAGCCGCATCCTGGCGCAACCGCCCGGTCTATTTCGATGTCATCGGCCCCTGGACGCGTCCGTGGCGTCAGCAGAGGATCGAACGAACCTTCGACGAAAAACTACAGCAAATAATCGGCATCAGCGTAATCATTGTCACCGTGATCGCCGCCGCATTTTTCGTTCGAGCCAATCTGCGCGCCGGCCGCGTCGACCGTAAGGGAGCATTCCGCCTCGGCGCCTACGCCTTCAGCGTCACCCTCGCCGCGCTCCTGTTATTCGGCCATCACCAAAGCGGTATGGGTGAATTCTTCTTTTTCATTCGTGCCTTCTCGAACGCCTGTTTCCTCGGTGTACTGGTCTGGCTGCTCTACATGGCCGTCGAACCTCCTGTGCGGCGCCGTTGGCCGCAAACCATGATTTCCTGGAGCCGCGCCCTCGCCGGACGCTTCCAGGATCCAATCGTCGCCAGCCACGTCCTGGCGGGACTCGGCGCCGGCTCGATCCTCGTGATCATCTCCGTACTCGCCACCTACGTAAACCTGCACTACGGCGACTCACCATCCGCTGGATACCTGGGAACATTACTCGGCATTCGCCAGGCACTCGGAGGAATCGCGCAAGCCCTCGTCGTGGCTCCCGCATTCGCGATGGCCAGTTTCTTTATATTGTTTCTGTTCCGTCTCGTACTTCGCAGGGATTGGTTGACCGCGCTTTTGTACATCCTCTTCCTCTCGGCCTTCGCCGCTCTTGGGGAAGGGAACGTATGGATTCAGGTTGGCAGCTCAATCCTGGGGAATATAATTTTCACGACCGTGCTTCTGCGCTACGGCCTGCTCGCGAACGTAGTTATGATGTTCACCAGCTACAACGGCGGGCAGTTCCCGATCACGCTCGATCTCGGCTCGTGGCGGGGAGGGATCACGATGCTGGTCGGTGTCATTCTGATTGGTTGCGCGATCTATTCGTTCCGGATCGCACTCGCCCACCGCAAGGTGTTCAATGACATCGACGGTTGAGGACTAGGCTGCCTCAAACAAACAGGGCTGACGATGATCGGCGTCCATCGCCCGGCGGGATGCGGTAAACGGTTCAAGTTCCATCCTGTAACGGCACAATAACGGATACGGCGCCAATCGGCGCTCGGAGTCGAACGCATGCTGCATCTGCAGCGAATTTACCAGCGACTTCCCTAGGGGATCGTTGTTAAACACAACGTAAACTTCTTCTGCATGGCGCTTCAGCTTCTCGATCCGTTTCTTCCAATCCATCAATTCGCCTGGCGAATACAAGTAGTTATGTTGCTGCTGCCTCGGCGCGTCCGCCTGGAACGCTCCGAGGGAATTGCCTGGATTACGTCCGTGTAGCCGCACATACCCCACCGCGGACGTCAGGAACGATGTCGGAGGCATCGCCTTGGTATATTCCGGCTGGTCAATGTTGCAGAAGCCGAGCTTGTAGTCAATGAAAGTCCCGAGGCCCTCGTCGGACATCCACGACGCATGCCGCATCTCGGCCACGAGGGGGAATTCGTGAAACGCCCTTCGCAGTTGAATCAGGAAGTCGCGATTCTCCGCTGTAAAGCGGAACGACCATGGGAACTGCATCAGCAGCGCGCCAAGCTTTCCAGCCCGCAATAACGGAGTGAGTCCGTCCTTAAATTCTTTGACTTCCCCTTCTTGCAGCGTCCGCCAATGCGTGAACCTCTGATGGAGCTTCGCCGTGAACCGGAAGTTCCGATTCGCTTCGACCTTCTTGATCCAGACCTTCGTCACCTCCGGCTGCAGAGGACGATAAAAGGATGAGTTCACCTCCACCAGATCAACAAATCTGGACATGTATTCGAGAGGATGAAGTCCGCGGGTCTGCGGTTTTGGATACACAATTCCGTCCCACTGGGGATATGACCACCCGGCGGTTCCAATGTGCGGCAGCGAGATAGCGAGGGGCATGGGGGAGGCTCCTTGAAGTTCGATGTTTCTTCGCCTTTGAGTATGTGCGAACAAAAAGCGAAAGTCAAGCATCTTTTTTGCGGAGGTCGGCTCGCCCAGGGAGTATGCCCGAAAAACATCAGGCGAGGGTCGTCGTATTACTCACCGGCTCCTGCGGAGCCTTCATCACTTCCTTGACCGTCTTTAACAAGTCGGCCGCCGAAAACGGCGGTGGAAAAAGTGCAAAGTGCTCGTGCGCCGCGCGATATGTAAGCCGATCATCGTCGAGCACCCCCCCAACAATGAGGACCGCCATGCGCGGATCCTTCCCCCGCAAATACTTAGCAGCATCGTGGCCGGGGATATTGTCGACGTACGGCGCGGTAATCAATAGGTCGATCCGGGTATCAGCCATCGTATCGACGGCTCTCCCCAGATTCCCCCGTGCCGCCACGACGTACCCCGCGTTCTCGAGTACTCCCTTCATTGCGGTGCGCAATACCGGTTCGGAAATCAGGAGTAGGATCAGCACAGATTCGCCCTCCGCTTCGATCATAGTTGGAGCGCAGTCAAAATGCCAGTGGTTTAATCTGACACCGCCGATTCACTATACTTGGCGATAGATGGCGCTAGTCAAAATCCTCGATATGGCAAGCCTCCGACCCGGATCCCTCCGTCAACTCACCGCCGGCGGACGCTCGATCGCACTCTGCCGCACCATGGACAACGAACTGCACGCCCTTGCAGGTGACTGCCCTCACTCCGGCGCACCCCTAGGGCACGGCGCCCTACACGGCCACACCATCGTCTGCCCCTGGCACGCCTGGGAATTCGACTGCCGCACCGGCGCCTGCGACTTCAACGACGCCCGCCTCGAAATTTTCCCAACCAGAATCCAGGACGCCTCCATCTGGATCGAACTAGAGGACCATGCCTGAACTCCCCGAAGTCGAAACAGTCGTCCGCTCGCTCGCCCCCTATCTCCCCGGCCGAACCATCGATCGGGCTGAATTCCGTTCAAAATTCGTCACTCCCGGCAACCGCGCCACCCTGGCGTCGCGCCTGACCAAACGCAAAATCGAATCCATCTCCCGCCGCGGCAAGTTCATCTGGATCCGCCTCGATTCCGGATCCCTCGCCATCCACCTTGGCATGACCGGACGCCTCCTGTTCAACGGCGCCGATGGCCCTCACACCCACGGACTATTCCAACTCGATAGCGACACTCTCCTGGTTTATGACGATCCCCGCCAATTCGGACGCATCGAATGGTCGGAGGGCAGGGAAATCCCACTTCGCATAGCCGCCCTCGGCCCCGAACCCCTCGAAATCTCCGCCCCCGAATTCATCGCCCGTCTGAAGTCTCGCACCACTAAAATCAAGCCGCTGCTGCTGGACCAATCCTTCCTGGCCGGACTCGGCAACATCTACGTCGACGAAGCCCTCTTCCGTGCCTCGATCCACCCCCACACCCAGGCGAAAAAGATCTCGAAAGCGAAAGCCCACCTCCTTCATCAGTCGATCGTCGAAACCCTCCGCGTTGCTATCGAACACCGCGGATCCTCCATCTCCGACTACGTCGACGCCGACGGCCAGCGCGGAAAATTCCAGAATCTTCACCAGGCATACGGCCGGGAAGGCAAACCCTGCCCCCGCTGCAATGCGCCCATCCGCAAAATCGTAGTAGCCCAACGCGGAACCCACTTCTGCCCCCGCTGCCAGCGCTAACCGTTTACCGCTCATCTATTGACGCCCCCACCTAGCAACTGCTAACTTAGCAGTTACTAACCGAATGCGACTCTCCGCCACCGAGCGCCGCGAGGCCATCATTCAATCCGCCATCCGCCTGTTCTCGGAGAAAGGCTTCCGCGGCACCACCACCCGCGAACTCGCCGCCGCCGTCGGAGTCTCAGAGCCCGTCATTTACGACCACTTCGCCACCAAAAAGGACCTCTACGCCGCCATTATCGAGTCCAAATCCCAGCAGGTCGCCGACGACATCGACTGTAATTGGGACGGCCGTGGCGACGACGACCGCTCCGCCTTTCTCACCCTCGGGCGTATGATCTGGCGCTGGCATGAGGACGATCATACCCTCATGCGACTGCTT
>DASXZC010000606.1:0-29781 GCA_036502165.1 Bryobacteraceae bacterium | reverse complement strand
ATCCTCGACCGTCTCAGATTTTCGAATGAAACGATCGACCAAGTGGTCGCGCTAGTCGCGAATCATATGCGGTTCATGCACGCGCACAAGATGAACGCGACCACTCTGAAGCGGTTCCTGCGCATGGAACGATTCGACGAGCATCTCGCGTTGCACCGCCTCGATTGCCTCAGCAGCAGCGGACATCTAGGCAGTTGGGGCTTCGTCCGAGAGCAGCTCCGCGAACTTCCAGCCGAGCAACTGCGGCCGCCGCGCCTCATCACCGGCAACGACCTCATCGCCGCCGGATACACGCCGGGACCTTCGATGAAGACGATGCTCACCGCGGTTGAGGACGCGCAACTCGAAGGTACTGTAAGCACTCGCGAAGAGGCGCTCGAACTAGTACGGTCGCGCTTCCAGCCTTGAGCGGAACGGCCTTGGTACACTAAAACATCACCTGTTTCTATGGACTCACGCCGCAAATTCCTCGGTAAAGTTGCCGGTTTGGCTGGCACGACCATTGCCGCCGTTCCATCGCGCGTACTGGGCGCGAACGACCGCGTTCGCGTCGGACTCATCGGTGCTGGCGATCGCGGCACGGAACTTTACCGCCAGGCCATGAGCATTCCCGGCGTCGAAATGGTGGCGTTTGCGGATGTGTATACGCGCCGGCTCGAAGCGGCGAAGAAGGCCGTTCCGTCCGCAGAGACTTATCTTGATCACAGGCGTCTGCTCGAGGATCATTCAATCGACGCGGTGCTGATCGCGACGCCGCAGCATCTGCATTGCGAACACTTCGTGCATTCGCTCGAGGCCGGCAAGCATGTCTATCAAGAAAAGACGATGGCGTTCAACGTAGCGGACGCGAAGCATATGCGCGCCGCGTATCAGGATGACGGCGGAAAGCACGTCGTTCAGATCGGGCATCAGTCTTGTTCGAGTGGCCAAACGACAGACGCGCGCAGTTTTCTGGCGGATAACAAGGTGGGCCGCATCACGTCGATCCATGCGCACATGTATCGCAACACGCCGCATGGCAAGCCGCAGTGGTCGCGTCCCGTGTATCCCGACATGAATGGCGAGAATGTGCTGTGGGCGTCGTTCCAAGGACCTGCTCCGAATCGTGACTTCGATGCCAACCGATTCGTCAATTGGCGCTTTTTCTGGGATTATTCGGGCGGAAACGTGTATGAAAACATGTGCCACCAGGCCGCGTTCTGGTACAAAGTCCTCAACTTGCAGATTCCCCGCGCGGCCACGATGACCGGCGGAGTCTATCTGTGGAAAGACGGCCGCGAAGTGCCGGACACGATGTCCGTGGCGCTCGAGCATCCCGAAGAGCTGCTGTTCAGTTGGGATTCCGCATTCGGGAACAACCAGCTCGGCTCCTCTGAGGACGTGCTCGGGACCGACGGAACCATCTCGAAAGGAGCGCAGATTCGCTACGCTCCACAAAAGGTCAATCGTCCGGAAGGTGCGGAATTATTGGGCCGCACGGTCGCCTCGCCGAACGCGCACATGCAAAATTTCATCGACGCGATCCGGCATGGGGATCCTGTGAACTGCCCATTTGACGTCGGTTTTCGCGTATCAATTGCTTGCCGGATGGCCGTGCAAAGCTACCTCGAACGCCGTACGATCCACTGGGACGCGGCGCGGGAAGAGCTTATTTAAAACATTTTCAGTACTTTTCGTTACAGTGTTGCGCGTGGCGCCGACCAGTGCCCGCGAGACAGGAATCCACTCACTTCCAAAGGAAAACAGCCGAATGGAATTTGACTACACAATTGAACAGGAGCAACTCCGCAAGTCTGTGCGCGAGTTTGCGGAGGCCGAAATCGGTCCTCACGTACTCGAATGGGACGAGGCGCAAACCTTCCCTCTCGAAACCATCAAAAAGTGCGGATCGCTCGGTTATCTGGGCGCGATCTTCCCTGAAGAATACGGCGGCGCGGGCCTCGGATACATCGAGTATTCGATCATCATCGAAGAGCTGGCGCGCGTCGATCCTTCCGTCGGATTGATCGTCGCGGCGCATAACTCGCTCTGCACGAATCATATTTTTCTCGCCGGAACAGAAGCGCAAAAGCAGCGCTACCTGACGAAATTGACGACCGGCGAGTTCATCGGATGCTGGTCGCTCACCGAGCCTGAGGCCGGTTCCGATGCAGGCGGAACTCGATCAAAAGCAGTTCGCGACGGCCACGACTGGATCCTCAACGGTGGTAAGACATTCACGACGAACGCTCAGTACGCGAACGTCTGCGTGGCCATGGCCGTCACCGATCGCAAGGCGTCGCACCATGGCATTTCAGCTTTCCTGCTCGAACCGGGAATGCCCGGATTCGTTGTAGGAAAGAAGGAAAACAAGCTCGGCATGCGTGCCAGCGCGACCGGCGAAGTGCTGTTCACTGACTGCCGCGTGTCTGATGATCAACGGCTTGGCCAGGAAGGCGAAGGCTTCGTCGACAGTTTGCGGATCCTCGACGGCGGCCGCATTTCGATCGCGGCGCTTGCTCTCGGAACGGCGCAGGGCGCGTACGATGCCGCGCTCAAATATTCAAAGACACGCCGGCAATTCGGCCGTCCGATCTCGGAATTTCAGGCGATTCAATTCAAGCTCGCCGACATGGCGACCGGCATCGATGCTGCGCGCCTGATGGTTTACAAGGCCGCCCACATGAAGAATATGGGCAAGCGTGTGACGCGCGAATCGGCGATGGCCAAGCTGTTCGCATCCGAAGTCGCGGTGAAGGTGTGCGACGAAGCGGTGCAGATCCACGGCGGCTACGGGTTCATCAAAGATTATCCGGTTGAGAAGTTCTATCGCGACGTGAAACTGTGCACGATCGGCGAAGGGACGAGCGAGATCCAGCGGATGGTCATCGCGAGGCAGTTATTGAAGGATTGATGCTGCTCGACGAGATACGCGAGCGCGTCCTCAAAGGCGATCAGCGCGCGATCGCACGCGCCGCGACGCTCGTCGAGAATCGCCACGCGACACAGTTGCTGCGCGAGTTGTTTCCGCATACCGGCAAGGCGCTGGTGATCGGCATCACGGGCGCGCCCGGTGCCGGCAAGAGTACGTTTGCGAGCCAATTGACGCGGGTTTTGCGTGCAGAATCGAAACGCGTCGGAGTGATTGCTGTCGATCCCACGAGCCCGTATTCCGGTGGCGCGATCCTCGGTGACCGCATACGCATGCTCGAGCATTATTCCGACTCGGGCGTCTTCATTCGTTCGATGGCGACCCGCGGATGGCTCGGCGGACTCGCCCCCGCGGCGGCCGACATGACCGTCTTGTTCGACGCGGCTGGATGCGACGTCATCATCGTTGAGACCGTCGGTGTTGGTCAAGACGAAGTCGAAATCGCGAAGCTGGCGGATGTGACATTGGTCGTGCTGACTCCGAACGCGGGCGACGACGTGCAGGCATTGAAAGCCGGAATCATGGAAATCGCGGACGTTTTCGTCTTGAACAAGAGCGACCTCGACGGCGCCGACAAGCTCGAGCGCGAATTGAAAGCGTCGTTCACGCTGTCGCACCGGCCCGATGGATGGACTCCGCTTGTCGTTCGCACGGTCGCCGGCGAAGGCAAGGGGATCGCGGAAGCGCTCAACGCCGTGCGCGAGTATGAAGCAACAGGACTCGGCAAACGCAAGGGTGGTGAAGTCTGGGCCGTGCGCCTCCGCGAGATGTTGCGCGAGCGGCTGTTGGAGCGCTATGATCCAACGGTATTTGAACGGGCCGCGCGCGCGGTCGTCAATCATGAAACAGATCCTTATACAGTCATCGAGGAATTGCTAGGACAACAATAACGATGCAGCAGAACAAGGCGGATATTGGAATTATCGGCGGCAGCGGACTCTACGCGATGCCCGGATTTACAGTCGAGGAAGAGCTCGCGCTCGACACGCCGTGGGGCGATCCTTCTGATCACTTCATGGTCGGCGAACTGTCGGGGCGCAAGGTTGCGTTCCTCGCGCGGCACGGGCGCGGCCATCGGATTTCGCCATCGGAGCTAAACTTTCGCGCGAACATCTACGGCATGAAAAAGCTGGGTGTTTCGCGGATTCTGTCGCTCAGCGCGGTGGGATCGTTGAAGGAGGAACACCATCCGCTCGAGTTCGTGATCCCTGATCAATTCTTCGATCGCACGCGCGGACGCGTCTCGACTTTCTTCGGCGAAGGGCTGGTGGCGCATATCAGTTTCGCCGATCCAATTTGCCCGCAAATGGCCGCGCTCGCGCACACAACGTGCCAGCAACTGGGCATCGTATCGAAGCACGGCGGAACGTATCTGTGCATGGAAGGTCCTGCGTTTTCGACCAAGGCGGAATCGAACGTCTATCGTTCGTGGGGCATGGACGTGATCGGCATGACCAATCTGCAGGAGGCGAAGCTCGCGCGCGAGGCCGAGATCTGTTACACGACCATTGCGATGGTCACCGATTACGACTGCTGGCATGAGGAACACGATGCGGTGACGGTCTCGGACATCATCGCGAATCTCACTAAGAATGCCGAAAATGCCTCAAAACTAGTCGCCGCAGCCGTCACCGCAATGCCGGATGAGCGGACGTGCAAGTGCGGCTCCGCGCTCGCGCACGCCCTGCTCACCGATCGCAAAACGATTCCGGAAGCGACTCGAAATAAGCTGGAGCTGCTGGTTGGCAAGTACCTCTGAAACAGCCGCCCACCGCCTGCTCGAATGCTGCCTGACGGAAGAGAAATGGCCGCCCGCGCTGCTCGAGGACATCCGGCGTGAAGTCGAAACGCTCGAAGGCAGCCGCGCATTTTTCGCAATCGTCGTCGAGCGCCTCGCGGATCTCTTCGAGCCGCGTCTCACCAGCGTCTACGCGCGGATGTTCTCGGAACTGATCGGCCGCAAGGAACTCGCCGCCCGGTACGAACGCATCCGCCACCCGCGGGTGTGCAAACAAAATCCATCGAAAGTGTTTGTGCTCTCTCGCGTGACCCTGGGCGCGGACGTAGCCGTCACGAGCGTGATGCTCGATGCAGCGAAGTGCCGGTTTCCGAACGCCGCGATCTTCTATGTGGGCGCGCGCAAAGGATGGGAACTGTTCGCGGACGACCCGCGCGTGTTGCTGAAGGAAGTATCGTATGGACGCACCGGCCGACTCGCGGATCGCCTCGCCGCACTGCCGGATTTGCACGATCCGGATTCGATCGTGATCGATCCCGACTCGCGTTTGACGCAGCTCGGACTCTTGCCCGTGTGCGACGACGAATCCTATTATTTCTTCGACAGCCGCGCGTACGGCGGCGAATCAAACGCGACGCTCACGGAACTCGCCGTACGCTGGTGCGCAGAAACATTCGAAGTCGCGGACGCGCGCCCCTACATCGCGCCGGCGCCTTCTACCGAACCCGCTGCGCGTGTGACGGTCAGCCTCGGCGTGGGTGAAAATCCGGCGAAGCGACTCAAGGATCCCTTCGAGCGCGAACTTCTCGCGTCCCTGCCGTTGAACACACTCGTCGACCAAGGCGGCAGCGACGACGAGGCCCGCCGAGTGATGGCTGCGCTCAAGCCCGGCCAGCGGACCTTTCATGGATCATTCGCGCGCTTCGCCGCCGCGATCCGCGAGAGCGGATTCTACGTCGGCTACGACTCCGCGGGCGGCCACGTCGCCTCGGTATGCGGCGTGCCGTTGATCTCAATCTTCGCCGGACCCGTGTGCGACCGCATGTTCGAACGCTGGAAACCAACGGGCACTGTCATCCGCGCGGACGCCCTCACACCCACGCAAGTACTAGCGCGCACGGTTGCTACACTGAAGCAATTCGATTTATGAAGTACAAATCCTTGCTGGCTTCCGTGGCGACCGCCGCACTGGTGATCGCGGCCGCGCCGCCCAATCCCAACATGACCACGGAGGATCGCGCGAAAGTGCTGCACTACCTCGACCAGTCCGAACAGCAGTTCAAGGAATTGACCGCCGACGTCAATCCCGAGCAATGGAAATGGCGTCCCGCGCCCGGCAAGTGGAGCGTCGGCGAATGCGCGGAACACATCGTCCTCGCTGAGGACTTGCTCTTCGCAAATGTTGAGAAAGCGATCTCGTTGCCTCCGAATCCGGAGTGGGCAACGCAGACCAAAGGCAAGACGGAATTCCTCGAGCGAGTCATGCCGAACCGCATGGGCAAGGCGACCGCGCCCGAGGCGATCGTGCCTTCAGGCACTTGGACGAAGGAAGAAACGATGGCGCGACTCGAGAAGGCCCGCGCCCGCACGCGCAAGTTTACCGAGACGACGCAAGTCGCGCTGATGGAACACACGGTCGAGCATCCATTTCCTGTGTTCAACACGTTGAATGCGTATCAGTGGTTGATCTACATCCCGCTTCACAACATCCGCCACAATGGCCAATTGGCGGACGTCAAGAAGGCCGACGGATATCCGAAATAGTCAGGACTTCCGGCCCGTGTGCAGCGCCACAGTCCCGAATGTCATCCGCACGATTTTGACGCCATCGAAGCCGGCCTCTTCCATCTTTGCCGCGAGTCCTGGAGCATCAGGAAATTTTCGGATCGATTGCGGCAGGTACGAATACGCTTCGCGGGATCCGGAAATCAATCCGCCGATCCGCGGCAGCATCTTGAGCGAAAACCAATCGTAGAGCGCCGCGAAGAGACGATTTCCAGGCTGAGAAAATTCGAGGATCGCGATCGTGCCGCCAGGCTTCAGCACTCTTCGCAGCTCCACTAGCCCCGATTCATAGTTCGCGAAATTCCGGAATCCAAACGCGCACGTGATCAGGTCGAATGAATCCGACGCGAGCGGCAGCGACATCGCATCGCCTTCAAAGAGCGTCGACTGCATCGCTCGCGCGCGGACCTTGCGGCGCGCTTCGACAAGCATCGGATGGCAGAAATCCGCACCGATCACCGGTGCGCCTCGGCGATGTTCAAGCGCCAGCATCAGATCGCCAGTGCCGCAACAAAGATCGAGAACGCGCGCCTCAGGCCGGCCCAGGAGAGGAGCCACTTCGCGCACCGTCCTTGCCCGCCACAAGCGATCGAGGTTAAAGCTGAGAACGTGATTCAGTAGATCGTAGCGGCCCGCGATACTGCCGAACATTCCACGAACCCACGCTGATGCCTGACGCTCATCCGTGATGCCCTGCGGCGTGGTTCCACTCATGAAAATACAGCTCGTATCGCGGCGATCACCTGTTCATCGGGGATGTCCGAAACCACTTGCGTCTCACCGATCGCGACCGGCAACACATAGTGGACCTTCCCCTGCACAGTCTTCTTATCGCCCCGCGTCCGCGCGGCGAGCTTCTCGGGCGCAACATCGCGCGCAGATGGAATGTTCCCGTAAGACGCCACGACCCGGCGGATGCGATCGCCGCAGGCGCGGTCGAGATGGCCCGTTCGCACAGCCAGTTCCGTAGCCGCATGCATGCCGAACGCAACGGCCTCGCCGTGCATGAACACGCTGTACCCCGTCTCGGCTTCGAGCGCGTGACCGATTGTATGGCCGAAGTTGAGGATCCTCCGGAGCCCGCCTTCACGCTCGTCCGCCGACACGACTTCGCACTTGATGCGAACGGCATCGGCGATGACGCGGTCGACCAAAGCGGGATCCTGCTTGAGAATATCCGCCGCATGCGAATCCATGAGATCGAATAACGCCGCATCGCGAATCACGCCGCACTTGATGATTTCGTAGAGCCCCGCGACGTACTCGCGCGGCGGCAGTGTCGCGACCACCGCCGGATCGATCAACACGGCAAGCGGCTGATGAAACGCTCCGAACAAATTTTTCCCGGAGACCAGATTCACGCCGGTCTTCCCTCCGACCGCGGCATCGACTTGCGCAAGCAGAGTCGTCGGCACTTGGATAACATCGACGCCGCGCATGAACGAGGCTGCCAGAAATCCGGCCATATCGGTGACGATGCCGCCGCCGAATCCGATGACGATGCTCGAACGATCCGCGCCGGCGAGCGCCATCTGATCCGCGAGAGCTTCGACTTCGGAGAGCCTCTTGCGCCTCTCACCACCTGGAAAGAAAAGCGGGATCGAGCCCGAGAGCGAACTAAGCTGCGAACCGTGAAGATCCCATACGTCACGCGTGGTGACGATGAAAATTTTGCCGGATTTACTGGGGATCGATTGATGGATCCGTTCGAGAACGCCACGCTCGATGATGGCGTCATACTGGCGCCCGGGCGTGGACACTGTGTAGCGCGCCACAGTCACCATTGTAGGGGAGAAGCCGGTTCCCTAAAACTTCTGGGTCAGGCTCAACGACACGAGATTATAAGACAGGCCCGGCGTTGTGCCCTTCAAAAATCCGCCGGGATTGAGGCGTCCGTAGCCGATTTGCGCGAGCGTCCCCGGGCGAATGAGCCAACGGCCTTGCAGGTCAACCTCCGAGCCAACATAGCGGCCGGCCGCGCCGGTCGCCGAGCGCGCGATCAATTTGCCGCTCGAGTTATAGAGTCCGTCGGTGGCGCTGTCGAGCCAGAATTCATTGATCGCGGCGACCAGCGTCAGCCTGCGATGGATCTTGTAATCGCCGCCTGTGCGGAAGTGTTCGAGATTGCTCCACGCGAACAGATCGTCGAAGCCGAGCTTGTCGTGGCCGGCCGGATAGAGTTGATCGAATCCCTGGTGGCGGCCGTCCTTCAACTCGGTATCGCCGGAGGCGGCGTTCCACTCGCTGTACACGTGCAGCTTCTTATCCATGCGGGGCACGGTCCATCCGCCAAGCCCGTGCAGAGCCCAGGCGGTGATCGAGTCGCCGGCATACGAACCGTGCTGTCCGGCGAATTCGAAACTGTAATCGACGGCCGCGCGAACCTTTCCGGCGATGCGGATGCCGGTGGTCCGCTCGTCGAGATTTCCGATGACGCCTTCTTCGTTCTTGAAGCTGTGCTCGAGCCGCCAGATCAGATAAGGCTCGACCACGCCGAGCGGAATGATGTGCGTCAGCGAGCCGTAGGCGCCATCGAGATGCTGGCTCGGCACGGGCTCGCTGAACGATACGGGATTGATTTTGACGTAGGCGCCGGTGAAGAAATCGACGCGGCCCCATCCGGATCCACGCAGCGTCAGCCGCGCCGCATCGAAACTGCGGCCGACGTTCGACCAATCCGGATCGCCCAACAGCCGCTGCTCGCCGAACGTCAACAACTGCCGCCCCGCGCGCAGTTCGATCAGTCCCGACTCACTTCCAAAGTCGACGTAACCAATGCGCAGATCGAGCGCGTCTTTCTGCGTCGCCGGAGCGGGCAGCGTGTTCTGCCCGAGGACGCGCGAATCCTGCGCCTGGAACTTGAACCTGAGCCACGTCGTCGGCGTGAGATCCATGGTGAATCGAAAACGCAGCAACAGGTAGCTGTCGTCAGAGTCCGCGTAGCCGACGTGCGTGATATTTTCGTAGCGCGCGCGTTCTTCACCACTGAGCTTCACCCAGGATGGAAGCGCTTGGTTGACGACGTCGGTCAATGGCGCTTCAGACGGCGGCTGCGGCGCCGGCGGCGCGGGAGAAGGATTGTCCGCACCGAAGACCGCCAACGCAATCGTCATCGCGATCGTTGCCGCACACCACTGCTGTCGAATTATCAAAACACCCCGCCCCTTTAAAGCTCTCTTGTCGGCGCGAATCGCCGATGTGTGAGCCGTGAGTAACAGTATATGGGTTAACGTGCGATGCGCGCCGGTTGCAGCACGACTGTGACTGCGCCTTGCGGAGGAATCGTGACGGAGTTGCCCGCATCGAGAGGGCCGATCGACGCAAAACGTTCGCTCGTACCGCCGAAGTTCGTGCGATAGACCGACGACTTGCTGCCGGCGATGCCTTTGAATTCGATGGCGGTGTCGATCGAGGTACCGGTCGATGTGTTGAGCGCGACTATGACAACTGTACGCCGTGCCTCGCATCCTCGACAAGGCCCGGCCGACGCCAGCACAGGACTGATTCCGCCGCCCGAGAGCGGTCCGGTGGCGCCCGTATTTTGGTAAGCCGACACGCGCAGCCCCGCCTGATTCGTCCACGCCGTGAACCGCACGAATCCCGGGCGTATGAACCGCGAAAAATGTTCGAGCGCGTAGTAGTAGTCGTTCGCCTTCCATCCATGCGGCGCGGTCCATTGGGATTGGCTGATGAAAGGATTGTCGACGTAGACGAGGTTATACTGATCCGGCCAGATCGCGCCCCAATACGCGTAAAGGCTCACTTCTTCGACCGCCAACGAATTGTGGATCAGCCATGCGGTCTCGAATCCCGTGCCTGCATTTGCAGTCGAAGATACGCCGTCGCCGAACTCGGTCATGAACCGCGGCGACGACGCATACCCTGTCCGCATCGATTCGAAAATCGGATTGAACGAATCGGGCGCCGTCTCGCTTCCGCCGTGATACAGATGATGCGCGACCGCTCCAATCTCCGCCGCGTTCAGTTGCAACATGTAATTCGGCACGTCGTTATAACCAATGCCCAGCACTTCGGGGCCGATGATCACAGGCGGCGACGCAATCTGACCAAGCGCCTGCGACACTGCATCGAGCGCCTTGTTGTAGCCCGCGTAGTGGACTCCTCCCACGACATCCTCGGTCGGATCGAACCGGCAAGAAGCATAACTGGCGATCCAATCCGGTTCATTTTGGAGACTGATCCACTTGGGGTTCACGCCGACGCTCGCGTATGCGGCGAGCGAATCCGTCCAATAGGACGCGAAGCCGGAGTAGTTAAACCCTCCGCTCGCCGACGCCGCCAGCGTGCAGTTCAACGTGTTCGCACAGTTTTCCGACTGGTTGCTCTTCAGCGATGCAGGAGGCGTCCACGACGACATCTCGATTGCAATCGGGCTCCCTTGAATCGCCGCCGCCGCGTTGACGATTTGCGGAACGTCAGGATCGAAATTCGGAGTCGCAGGATACCGGAAGATGTTCTGCACGCGCAGGACGCTCATCCCGAGTCCATTCGCCGGATCGAACAGCGCGTTATAAATCTCCTGCTTGTAAGGATGCGCCGTGAGCCAGTTCGCATAATAAGCGACGGCCGCGCCGAACCCTTCGATCCTCTGCCGCGGATCGCCGAAGTCGATCGAGATCCATGCGGGAGTCGCCTTGACGGTCTCAATCGTAAACCATTCGGAATTGTCAGACGCGGCGAGAGCAGTCGCGCTGAGCGACCCGTCGGCTGACACCGCCAGGAACAATCCCGTCGCATGCAACTGCAATGAAATCGCCTGATCGCTCGCGCGTGGAGCCGATGCCGCTAGCAGACTCGCATCGTGCGGCGTGTGCGCACTCGCCGCAGGCGTCTGTTGATCCGCGAAGGCAACGTACGCGCCGTTCGATTCGGTTTGCAGAATGAAGTATCCGGTGCCGGGATACAGCATCTCGAACGTCTCCGCCGTAGCCGCGCCGACGGATAGCGTCACGCCGTCCGCAGCCCGTCCGATGTACTGTCCGTTGGCCACGGATTTGATCAGAACCTGATCGGCCCGCATTGCGGAAGCCGCTGCCAGCAGCACCAGTACACATTTCCCCGCCATTGGTTTCAAACTATCACTTCTGCAAACGCAAAAGCAGGTTCTCGTACGAAGTCGTCACCGCGTCCCAGCTATAGCGATCCTCGACGCGCCGCCGCGCCGCTTGCCGGTACGTCTCACGTTCGGTCTCATCCATAGAAAGGACTCGTTCGATCGTCGCGCCGAGTTCTCCGGATTCGAACGCGATCCCCGCCTCGCCGGCGACTTCCGCATTCTCCGGCGTATTCAAATAGAGCGTCAACGCTCCGCGTCCCATCGCTTCGATCAATGCCGGATGCGTCCCCCCGACCTCCGTCGCGTGGATGTACGCGAAGCAATGTGACTGCAGTTCCTTATACCCCTGCCCATAAATCGCGCCCGGAATGACGATCCTCGGATCCTTCGTGTCGCGGACTTGCGCGATATAGTCGGCCGCATATGGCGCGTCACCGATCAGCGCGAGCTTCATCGGACTCTCCACTCGCTCGAAAGCCTCGCGCACCATCAGTCCGTTATTCTCCGGCTCCATGCGGCTGACGTAGAGGAAATACAGCCGCGGTTCAAGCCCCAGTGGACCCAAAGCCTCGCACGTGGGCACAGGCTCCGTCTCGGCTCCATAAGGAATAAAGTCCGACGCCGCTTCGTAGCGCTGTTCATAATAGCGCTCGATCTCCGCCGCATCGGTCACGATCCGCGTGGGCATCACCGTCGACAGCCATTCGGAAATCAAGTACCAGGTCCGCGCCAAAGAATTCCACTTCTTGCGATTGCGCTCGAGACCATCGACATTCAGCGCCACCGGCATTCCAACCGCCCGCGGCAGGATCGTGAAAATCGCGTTGGCGGCGTTGCAATAGAGTACGGCATCGTAACGATGGAACAGCAAATGTGCCGTCGAAATCGCCGTGTGGACGATGGTGTCGAAATACTTATGACGGATCGTGGGAAGGTAAACCAGCTCGACGCCGCGATACATATTCGACGAATAGCGCTCGCGGCAATAGACAGTGACGCGATGGCCGCGGGCTACCAGGCGCGTCGATAATTCTTCCGCGAAGGTTTCAAATCCGCCATAACTGGCTGGAATGCCGCGGGTCCCGAGCAGTGCGAAGCGTGCCAAGAACTCATCTTAATCTGAGAGCCGTTTGTAGTCGCGCTTCACGGCCTCGAGATCAGGACGTAATTTGAGCGCCGTCCGCATCTCGCTCGCCGCCTCCTGCTTACGCCCCTCGTTCTCGTAGACGAGCCCAAGCGTCCAATGCGCCTCGCCCCAAGTCGGCGCGCGGCCTTCCGGTTCCTGCGCGAGATAGCGCTTCAGGTAGCCCTCCGCACGGGCGGATTCGACCTTGTGTTCCGCCAGCGTTCGCGCGGCCCAATAATACGGCGACAGATCATCCGGGACTTTCTGTGCAGCCTCCGCAAGCACCGGATCGATCTCGGCATATTTACCGCTCGCCGCATATGATCGCACCAGCAGCACGTATGCATCGACGCGAGACGGCTCCGCCTGCTGCATCATCTTCGCGATCCCGATCGCCTCGTCGTAGCGCGGATGCGGCGACAGGCAGCAGTAAACCTCCGCAAGACTCGCATCGATGCGGTAATTGCTCGTGCCACCCTCGCGCAGCCAGCGGATCGCACTCGGCTCGTTGTTTTCGTTTTGGGCCAGTTTCGCCTCGGCCATCCGGCCCCAATCGGGATTCGTTCGCAAAATCCGCTGAGCGATCTCATGCGCCTTCGCATGGCTGCCCCCAGCAATACCCGGAGCCTTGAACGTATACATCATGTCCGTCAGCAGCGCATCGAGATCATTCGGATCGATTCGATAAGCCGCATCGAGCTCGCGCTTCATCGTACGGACCAATCCGACCTGCCTCCACAACGCGGAGTTCTCAGCGATCTCGATAACGACCCGCGCCAGTTGCGCATGCGCATCGGCATAATTCGGATCGGCGGCCACGGCCTGCTCGGCGTAAGATCGAGCGCTATCCCAACGGTTGAAGCTTTCCTCGATGATCGACATGAACGTCAACACCGGCGCGTCCTTTGGATGCTGCGCCAGTTCCGCCAGCGCGAGTGTACGCGCGTGCTTCCAGCGGTCGTTGTCGATCAATTTGCGAATGGGGTTACTGCCGCCGGTTGAATAGAAGGAGTCCGCGAATGCGAATGCACACACGAGCCACAGGCCGGCCGCCGCCCCGAAGCGGGAAAGAAACACTTCTGTCATTATCTCAGGTATCGTCACAGGACCGCAAGAGCTGAAGTCACCGCACCCCACGCCCAAGCCCGGTTGTGGCACGCTATAGGGCATGATGCGGCCCGCTATCCTGCTTCTCATCACAACCCTCTCGTTCGCGACCGAACCGAACGCCGCCACCAAACGCTGGTGGACTTACACGACCGCCCTCTCGAACGACGGCATGCGCGGCCGCAACACCGGCAGCGAGGACTACAACCGGGCGGCCGAATATGTCGCCACCCAGTTCGCGCGCCTCGGCCTCAAGCCTGCCGGAACGCTCGGCTACTTCCAATCCGTTCCGCTGAAGTCGATCCGCTTGGTGCCGGAGGAATCGGAAGCGGCCGTCGTCAATGGCGGCAAGGTCACCAACCTCGCATGGTTCCGCCAGATCACCACACGCGTCCACGAAGGGATGCCGCTGAAGCTCGATGCCCCGATGGTTTTCGTCGGAACCGAGTCCGAACCCGGCGTCGACTTGAAGGGCAAAGTCGCCGTGATGCTCGACACGCCCCGCTTCATTGCCGGAATCCATCCGTATTCGCGCAAGCTGTCGGCAACCGAAGGCGCCCTCGCAACGATCACCATCCCCAGCGTCGAAGGTCCCGAGCCGATGCGCTGGCCGGTGTCCTATGCGGTAACGATGTCGATCGATGGAGCGCCATCGCCCGCGCGTCCCGAATCCGTGCCCGCCTTCAGCCTGAATGCCTCCGCCGCGGACGTCCTGCTCGCCGGATCTCCGCACAATTATGAAGAGCTCCTCAGCCTCGCCAAAGCCGGCAAACCGGTTCCCTCTTTCGCTCTCCCCTCCAACTTTCGTTCGAGTCTCAAACTAGCGCACGAATTCTTCGCCTCGGACAACATCATCGCCGTGCTGCCCGGCTCCGATCCGAAGCTCGCGGACGAATACGTCGCCGTCTCCGCGCATCTCGACGGCTACGGAATCGGCGAGCCCTGGCACGGAGACAACATCTACAACGGAGCATTCGACGATGCAGCTTACGTCGCGACGCTCATCGATTTTGCGGATCATTTGAAGGAAACTCACCGCGCACTCAAACGGTCCATTCTCTTCTGCGTGGTCACCGGCGAAGAGAAAGGACTGCTCGGCTCCCGCTACTTCGCGGCAAATCCCACTGTGGACAAATCAAAGATCGTCGCCGACATCAATCTCGACATTCTGCGGCCCATCTTTCCTTTGAAGATTCTGACCGTTCTCGGTCTGAAAATGTCGACATTGGGCGAGACTGCAACTAAAGTTGGAACGTCCATGGGCATCCGCGTGCAAGAGGACCTCGAACCGTTGCGCGGCCTGATCCGCCGGTCCGATCACATGAGCTTCATGCAGATCGGAGTTCCGTCGCTCGGCTTCGTATTCGGTTACGAGCCCGGCTCGCCTGAAGAAGTCGTCTACCGGAAATGGTATCTCGAGCGCTATCACACGCCTGCCGACGATCTGAAGCAGCCTTGGGTCCCACAGGCTGCGGCCAAGTTCAATGAATTCTTCGCGCGGATGGTCGAAACAGTGGCGGATACGGCCGAGCGGCCGCGCGTCATTACGAACCCGGTCCCATAATCGATGTTTGGCTATGCTGAACGATTCGTTCAGTTTTCGTCAATCGAATCCAAGGGTCAACCCGCGATACACTCAATCAACAGGCCCCTTTAAATGTCAACTCTCGTAACTGTTCCCCCGCCGCTCGTGTCGAGCGGAATCGCTTCCGTAATCGATGACGTCCTGCAATCGACGAAGTTCATCGACGTTCATACCCACCTCTTCATGCCTTCGCTCGGAGCCCTCGGTTTGTGGGGAATCGACGAGCTGGTGACCTATCACTATCTCGAAGCTGAATTGTTCCGTTCCTCGTCCATCACGCCCGACCAGTATTTCAAACTCTCGACCAAGGGCAAAGCCGACGTCATTTGGCAAGCTCTCTTTGTGGAAAACTCCCCGATCTCGGAGGCGACCCGCGGAGTCGTCGCCGTGCTCGACGCCTTCGGACTTCCCACCAACGCCCCCGACCTCAAGGAAGCTCGCGCGTTCTTCGAATCCCGCAACATCGAGTCGCATATTGAAGACGTCTTGCGCCTGTCGGGGATCTCAGAAGTGGTCATGACCAACGATCCTCTCGACCCTGCGGAAGGTCCGCTTTGGACGGATGCCATTGAGCGGCACAAGCAGTTCCACCCGGTGTTGCGCCTCGACCGCATCCTGAACAAATGGTCGAGTCACTGGGAAATTCTGAAGGCGCAAGGCTACGATGTCGATGCGGACGCAACGGGAAACTCCGCCGCCGAAGTGCGGCGATTTCTGGCCGCGTGGGTCAAGAAGATGAAGCCGGTCTACATGGCCTGCTCGCTGCCCGATACGTTCAAATTCCCTGAGGATTCCGTACGCGGCCGGTTGCTCGATCAGGCCGTGCTGCCTGCCTGCCGCGAGTTCGATCTGCCGCTGTCGCTGATGATCGGGGTGCGGTATCTGGTCAATCCGGCATTGAAATTGGCCGGCGACGCTTGCGGCAAAGCGGATCTTCTCGCGCTTGAATATCTGTGCCGCGAGTTCCCTTCGAACCGCTTCCTCGTGAGCGTCCTGAGCCGTGAGAATCAGCACGAGTTCGCCGTCTACTCCCGCAAATTTGCGAACATGCTTCCCTTCGGATGCTGGTGGTTCCTGAACAATCCATCGATCGTCGAGGAGATCACGCGCGAGCGGATCGAGATGCTCGGCGCCAGTTTCGTGCCGCAACATTCCGACGCCCGGATCCTCGAGCAGACCATCTATAAGTGGCGCAACACGCGCCGTACGCTCGCGCCGATCCTCTCGAACACCTATCGCACGTTGAGTGAAGACGGCTTCCCCGTGACGCGCGAGATGATCGAACGCGACGTGACGCGCCTGTTCCGCACCAACTTCGAGAAGTGCATCCGCCATCGCTAAACTCGACTTCGTCCGGTTTGTGGTAGCGTGAATTCTTGATGACCAGACGTGATTGGATCGCTTCCCTTGCGGCCGTTGCGCCGCTTGCCGGATCGGCTTGGGCGAAAACCGGGGCGAGCGCCTCCGGCAAAGTCGGATTGTCCCGTCTCAGCGCGATTTCAGACGAGATCGCCACCGCCCCCGAAGGCGCGCTCGAGTTCGCCCGCATGTACCATCTGCAGTGGCTCGAACTCCGCAACGTCCCCGGCCGCAGCATCGAGTACGCTCGCCTCGAGGAGCCGGAGCTCAAGCAGGCTGCGAAGGAATTCAAGGATAACGGCATCCGTATCTCGTTCCTCAACACCGGCATGCTCAAGTTTGGCCTGCCCGGAAGCGATGTCAAAGTCAATGGCCCCGAGACAGCCGAACAAGCCAAGCGAAATGCTCGCGAACAGACGCGCTTCGACGAGCGTATGAAGTACCTCGACCAGTCGATCCGCGCCGCTCACATCCTCGATCTGACTAACGTCCGCGTGTTCGCGTTCTCCCGAACAACCGAGCCCGAGAAGCACTATCCGCGCATCGCCGAGATCATCGGCGAGATGGCGAATGTCGCCGCGCGTGAAGGAATCAAGCTCCTGATCGAGAACGAAACGTCCTGCAATGCGGCGACTTGTGAGGAAGCCGCGTCGTTGTTGAAGATGATTCCCTCGAAGGACGTCGGCCTCAACTGGGACGTCCTCAATGGCGTCGACATGGGTGAACCCGCGTTCCCGCACGGCTACAGCCTGCTGCCAAAACATCGGATCTGGAACGTGCAAGCCAAAGGCAAGAGTCTGCTCGAAGCCGATAAATTGCAGGATTGGCAAGGGATCATCCGCGCGCTCGCGAAGGACGACTACACTGGCTGCATCGGCCTTGAGAATCATATGTTCGGCCGCATGCACATCACGCAGGCGCACTATGAGATCCGCGAGATGATTCGCGTCGCGGCCACGGCTTGAGGCGCGAAACACCGCAATGAACAAGCAGTTCCTGATTTTCCTCGGCATCGGCCTTGTCGTGGCCGGCGCGGCGGTCTACCTGTATCAGGCCGGCACTTCCGATTCGAGGCTGGCCGTCAACGGGGAAATCCTCAAGGTCCGCACCGTCGAGTTGGCGCCTCGCAATACATTCATGATTGCCGACTTCCGCCTCCGCAATACGTCGGACGTCACGTTCGGTTTGCGCGACGCGGTGCTGTTCGTGACGCTCGCGAACGGACAGGAAAAGGAAGGCCAAACCGTCTCGAGGCCCGACGTCCAGAATGTATTCAAGTTCGCGCCGCTCGCCGGGCCGCAATATAATCAAGTGCTCGCGATGAGCGATCGAGTGCCCGGTAAAGTTTCGATCGACCGCATGGTCGCCGCGACCTTCACAGAGGACGACGCCGCACTGACGGCGCGCAAATCCGTCCGCCTGCACCTCATCGATTTGGATGGCAAGGAATTCGACCTTTTGGAGAAAAAAGCCTCGCAATGAAATTGACGTTCGGATCGCTCACCCTGCCGTTGCTGCTGTTGCCCATCGCCGCCAGCGCCCAAACATTGGAAGTTCGCTATGCGGAGCCGGCATCGAAGATCATCGACGCCGCGCAATCGAGCAACGGTGCCTATGAAAAGCTCATCTACCTGTGCGACCGCATCGGCAACCGCGTGAGCGGATCGCAGAACTTGACCAAAGCGATCGAATGGGCGAAGGCCGAGATGACGCGCGACGGACTCGTCAATGTTTCCAGTCCTCTGGTGAAGGTTCCGCACTGGGTTCGAGGCGAGGAAGGCGCGGCGATCATCGCTCCGATTGAGCGTCCGCTGACGATGATCGGACTTGGCGATAGCGTCGGCACCGGTGGACGTCCGCTAAGCGGCGATGTCGTCATTGCTCATGATTTCAATGAACTCGAGCGTATGGGCAAGGCCGCGGTCCAAGGCAAGATTGTTCTGTTCAACGAGAAATGGGATGGCTATGGTTACAGCGTGCAATACCGCACCCGTGGCCCCTCGATCGTCGCCAAGATGGGCGCGATCGCGATGCTGATCCGCTCGGTGACCGGGCTCACGATGCAGATTCCGCATACCGGGACGCTCGAGTATGCCCAAGGCGCTCCGCAGATCCCGGCAGCGGCGATCACACCGGAAGACGCGTCCTTGATCGAACGCCTCATCACGCACGGATCTCCGGTGAAGGTCCGTCTCATGATGAACGCGCAGATGCTGCCGGACGCCGATTCGGCCAATGTGATCGGTGAAATCCGCGGCAGCGAGAAGCCTGAGGAAGTGGTCGTCATGGGCGGCCACATCGACTCCTGGGATGTCGGTCAAGGCGCGCAGGACGATGGCAGCGGCATTGTGACCGCGATGGAAGCAGCGGCGCTGATCCACAAGCTCGGTTTGAAGCCGAGGCGGACGATTCGCGTCGTGCTGTTCACGAACGAAGAAAACGGCGGCGCCGGCGGACGCGCCTATCGCGAGATGATCGGGAACCAGATCAAGAATCATGTGGCGGCGATCGAAATGGACGGAGGCGCGGAAAAGATCTCAGGATACGCGATGGACAAGCGGATCCTCGACAAATTCGTAGGCGTCGAACGTTTGCTCGCTCCGATTGGCGCGGATCATTTCACTCCGGGCGGCGGGGGGTCCGACATCGGCCCCATCGTCAGGGACGGCGTCCCCGGCTTGTCGCCTCTGACGAGCGGCGGCCACTACTTCGACTGGCATCACACCAAGGCGGATACCGTCGACAAGATCGATCCGAAAGAATTGCGCGAGCACGTCGCGGCGATGGCGGTCATCTCATACATTCTCGCCGACATGCCCGAGCGGCCGTAAGCGTTCTTCACCCGAGAATCGGAAGCTGCACCGGCGGCGCTTGCGTCCGTGTCCATTGCACGCGATCGGCAGTGAAGCGGAGCGGATCGGGCCACGGATCGAGGAAGGGCTCCTCCACGATTCTGAATCTTCCATGATCGAAAGGCAGCCCAGGGGCTCGCTCTTCGAGTTCCAGACGTTCACGCGTCCCCTGCCGCCAATGAACCAACGCACGATGGTGACAATACGGATTGTTGCCGCGCTTTCCAAAGA
Organism: Bryobacteraceae bacterium; assembly: GCA_036502165.1. GTDB lineage: Bacteria > Acidobacteriota > Terriglobia > Bryobacterales > Bryobacteraceae > F-183. The sequence continues at coordinate 10,010 of DASXZC010000606.1, read as the reverse complement.
AGACATGGGCTGTCCATGAGCAGCCTCCGCGGCACAGTTCAGCGTATTCGCAAGAGCGGCAGAATCCCCACAGTGGTTCAACGCCGGCGGGCGTGCCTTGTCCCGCATTGATGTTCAACTCCGCGCTATGTTCGAGAATGTCGCGCAGTTTGCGCACGCGTATGTTGCCGCCGGTGTAAGCGCTCGTCGGCAGAGACGGGCAGCCTTTGATCGCTCCGTCGGCTTCAATCCCAATGGTGTTGATGCCCGCCTGGCAGCCTTCCCAAATAGCGTTGTGTCCTTGGTTCGAGCGCAGACGCCGCTCGTACGGCCCGTAGTAGCCGATGTTGTTTCCCGGATACAAGAGCAGTCCGTCACGTCGCGCCCATTCGGCGAGTTGGTTCAAAAGCGGGAACAGATCGAGCAACTCGGGCGGCTGCAGCAGCAGTTCCGGACGATCCGCGGCGCGGCCCATCGGAACGGTGAGAGCAAGCTGCCACGCGCGGCAGCCGGCCTCGAGGATGTCCGCATAGATGAGCGGCAACTCAGGCGCGGACAGCCGATTGATCTGCGTATTGCAGGTGATCGGGATCTTGGCGGCTTTGAGATGTCCGAGGGTGCGGAAGCAGGCATCCCAAGATCCTGGCTTGCCGCGTAGCAGATCATGCGTCTGCCGCGTTCCGTCGATCGACACCGAAACCTGATTCAATCCCGCGCGCCGCATGGCCTGAGCCGCGGCGGCGGAGATGCCATAGCCACCGGTCGTCAGCGTACAACTCATTCCCGCATCGCGGATCGCCTCGACGATGGTGAGCCAGTCCGAGCGTAGATATGCTTCGCCTCCGATGAGCGTAATCTCACGGATCCTCGCGTCCGCCAGTTGGCTGACCAGATCGAGAGCTTCGGCGGTCGACAACTCTGACGCTCGAGGATCCGCCGCGCGGGAGCCGCAATGGACGCAACCCAGATTGCACTGTAGGGTGAATTCCCAAACGGCGTAAGTCGTGCGCGGCCGGTTCATTTCCTGGGTTCAGCAGAGGGCGGCTGCGGTCCGGGCAAAGGAGGTCCACCGTAGACGGGCATCGGCACAATGACTCGTCCGGAAATCCAGGCGAGGATCCCGAACAGCAACACGGCACCGAGAATCAGCAGGCCTCGCATCGTCCATCGCTTACTCGGAATCGGAGGCGGAGGCGGAGCGCCACCATAGACGGGCGCGGGGACCGGATATTCCGGCTGGCGAGCTTCCGTATCGAGCCGCTTGCGCGCGTCTTCCCGTAACTTTTTAAGCCGGTCCGGATCGTCGTTCGGACGTGGCAGAGTCGGTTCGTCGTCCATCTCTGCAGTGATTATATCCGCGTTCGCGCTAGTGCGCCATCCTGTGTTCGGCAGCATGGCGGGATGCAGTCGAATCGTGATCGCCCTTCACAATTTGCGCGATGACGCAGCCTGTGACAATGGCAAGAAGTCCCACGGTGAAGCACGCAAAATATACAGCGTCCGAAGCAACGGACGACCATACTGGTGAATCGAGCAGCAGAGCAGAGGCGGCCATTTCGAACCCTCCAAGTCTTCAAGCAGCGATCGGATCTGGCTGATGATACAGGAAGTATTCGTGGAGGTCAATCGTTATTTCGCGGATGGAATCGGCATCTGCGTTTCCAGCCGACTTGCTCGCGCCTTGGCCAAAGCCGCCCCTTCTGGTTTGCCTCGCCCCTCCAATAGGAAAGCCCATGCCTGCAGCGCTCCGATCATGATTAGCGGACGGACGCTTCTATCTTCACGCGAGACGACTTTCTTTATCCAAGGCTCCGACTCAGCGAAACGACGCGCCCGGAACAGCGCGACACCCACCATCCCCTCCACATCGGCGAGCCGGCGATCGCACGTTTTTGATTGCTTCGGATCGGTCATGTGCGCCAAATAGAATGCAGTGGCACGTTGCGCACTCTCTACCGACTCGTCCAGTTGCCCCGCCATTGCGTAATGGGTCTCCAGATCGAACCAGGCAATCCCCGCCATAAGACCAGAGGACGAACTGCTCCGCTCAAGAATCGAAATTCTTTCCTTCAGTAGAGGTTCAGCCTCGTCAGGGTGGTGCTGAGCGTCATGAACCTCGGCGAGTTTCTTGAGAGCGTCTGATCGTTGTTTGAGATACCCCTCCGGTAGCGATTTGGCCAGCGCTACAGCCGACGCGAAATGAGTCCGGGCTGCACTGAGGTCTTCCTTAGAAACAGCGGAGTCGCCTTGATTGATCTCCTTCGAGAACTCCTGAAGGTTCAATTCGACTTCGCTGGCGCCGGTTGAGACTTGCCCATTGCTGCTGGCAATCGTGGCGGCCAGAACGAGTAAAGATAACCAAAAACGGTGACTCATTTGATGCTTATGACTGCAACGATAGCAGGCTCCCGAGCCGTACCGAAGCGACCGGCGCTAAACACGCGCCGATTGTGATAGTCCTAAAGCTGCATGCGGCTCCTTACTTGGTTGCAGACCGTCTCTCAGGATTTTTGCTTTGGTGCGCGGGAGATGCGGCGGGATAAGGGTTTCGTTGCGGCCTCCGTTGGTTCACTTGCGCTGGGCATCATGGCGGCGACGGCTATGTATAGCGTCATCTATGGTGTTATCGTCGATCCGTTTCCTTATAAGGATGCGAACAATCTCTATAGCATTCTGGTGCGCGGATCTGAGGAGCGATTCGGGCGCGTCTATTATTCGATCGACGAATATGTCGAACTAGCGCGGCGTGCGACCGTCTTTGAAGGCGTCGCGGGATCGACCATCTCCGATGTGCTGTGGATGTCGAAGGGCGAACCCTCGCGCCTGCGCGGCAACCATATCACTAACAATGGATTCGACGTGATGGGCGTGCCGGCCTTGATCGGGAGAACGGTAACCGCTGCTGAGCCGGATCCGGACTCGAAGGCGGTGCTCGGTTATCGTTTCTGGACGCGGCAGTTTAGCGGCGATCCGGCGGTTCTAGGCCTTGTGTTGACCCTCAATGGCAAGCAGCGGACCATCGTCGGAGTGATGCCTCCGCGGTTTATGTTTCGGGGCGCCGATGTGTATCTGCCCATCCAATATCGCACTGGCGAAATTCCTGAGGGCGTCGATGGGCTCGTGGTCACGGCGCGTTTGAAGCCGGGTATCACTGCATCGCAGGTCGAAGCGGACCTCGCGCCGATCATCCAGGATCTCGTCAAAGTTGCGCCGGAACGGTATCCGTCGAGTTGGCGCGTCAGCCTCATGAGCTTCAAGGAAACCTTCCCTAGCGACATCCGGCAGATCCTCTGGATCATGTTTGCGGCGGTCGGACTCCTGTTGCTGATGGCATGCGTGAACGTCTCGAATCTACTGCTCGCTCGAGCGTCGAGCCGGCAGCGGGAGATGGCGGTGCGCAGTGCTCTGGGAGGCACGCGATCGAGGCTCGTTCGCCAGTTGTTGACTGAGCATCTCGTGCTCGCTTGCGCCGGAGGAGCCTTGGGCGTCGCGGCTTCCTGGTTGGGATTGAAGGCGATTCTCGCGCTGGTCCCGGCTAACGTCATTCCGGATGAAGCGGAGGTCGCGCTGAATGGGCCGGTCTTATTGTTCAGCGTGCTGTTGTGCCTGCTGGTGACGCTCGTCTTCGGCTTGGCTCCGGCTCTGTATGGAGGCGGTGGCGCGCGGTTGGGATCGGATCTGAAAGAAGCCGCGCGTGGCGGTGGAGGATCCAAACGGCTCGGTTGGATCCGCGGCGCGTTGGTCGTTAGTGAATTGGTCTTGGCTGTCATGTTGCTCTCCGGGGCTGCGTTGTTCGTGCACACTTTCATTCGTCTTTATCACGCGCCGCTCGCTGTCGGCATCGAGAATCGGCTTACTCTGCGGCTGCCTTTAAATGCCCAGCGATATCCGAATGCGGATCGGCGGGCCGCGTTCTTCGCCGAGCTACTGCCGCGTATCGAAAATCTGCCGGGAGTGCTCGCCGTCGGGCTCAACTCCGGCTTGCATCCGCTCGGCAGTTGGACCATGCCGGTGTCCGTTCCGGGCAGACCTGAGGACAAACGGGTGGTCAGCCTCAATCAGGTAAATGCCAACTACCTCAAGGCCACCGGTATTGGCCTTCGCCAGGGACGTTGGCTCGATCCGGCGGATATTGCCGCCAAGCGGCAGGTCGCCGTCGTCAATGAGACCTTCGTGAAGCGGTACTTCCCGGGATCCTCTGTGCTCGGCCGCCTCGTGAAAGTGCCGCGGCTGCTGACGCCGCCGCTTTCTGCTTCGAATGATCAGTTCGAGATTGTCGGCGTCACCGAGGACGCCTTGCACGAACTGCACAGCGGCGAGGCGTACGCCGAACTCTACATTCCGTACTCGATCACGTCGGTCGCGAATACGCTTGTCATTCACACGGCTGGCGATCCGCTGCTGTTGTCCCAGGCTGTCCGGCGGCAGGTTTATGATCTTGACGCCTCGCAATTCGTCGATCAGGTGCAGACGCTCGAAAGCCTGATGGATCGCTACGTCTACAGCCGCGGCCGCTTCAACGTCTGGCTGATGGGAACGTTCGGCGGCTTGGGACTTATCCTCGCAATCGTCGGCGTGTTCGGACTGCTCGCGCAAGTGGTCGCTATGCGCAGCCGCGAATTCGCTGTCCGAATGGCGGTCGGGGCGACGTTCCAGAATATTGTCAATGACGTGATCCGCCGTGGCGTGCTGCTCATGGGAGCGGGCCTCGGCATTGGATGCCTCATCACGCTCGTGTTGCTGCGGCGGTTTGGCAATTTGTTGGGCGTCACCGATCCGCTCGATCCGATGTCGATCGGGGGCGCGTGCGCGGTGTTGTTCCTGGCAGGAGTGGCCGCGAGTTTGATACCGGCGTGGCGGGCCGCGCGGACCAATCCGGTTGAGATTCTCAGGCTCGATTCCTGACTGCGCAAGAGCTTGTTACCATCCGAATATAAGTTCGTTTGCCAGGAGGATAGTGCCAGGTGCCAGTACTCAATGATGGATTGACGGTAGCGGATTTCAAAGCGGGTCCGGGAAGATTCACTTGGTCGATGCGGCCGGGAGATTTGGCGGGATTCCTTGGAACTCCGACCGTTGTCGTGCTGCGCGGGGGCTTCAAAATCTACAAGCTCACCGGCGACGGCGCACGCGAAGGAGCCTACGGCGTGACGCCGTGGTGGTCGACCGTCGCGCCTTGGAAGGAAGATCTCGAAGGCGCCGCCGGGCGATACGAACAGGCCGTGCTCAACGGCATCGACATGAGTTCCATGGGGCGCTACATGAGCGCGGTCGTCATCGGATGGAACTCGCTCAAAGACTATATCGAGGTGGCGATCCATCCGGCCTGGGAAGTGTATTGCTTCTGGGGCAAATTCGCGCCGATGAAGCTGATCAGCGGCCCAGGGGACATCGACAAGGCGGCCGAGTACGGCGCTGCGACGAGCCCTGGTTTTTCCGACGCCGTGCTTCCGACCGACATCGGAGCGCTGGAGGCCTGGCAATTCTACATTCCAGGCTTGCTGAACATCCATCTGGCCGGCGGCGCGCAGCGGACTCAGATCGATGCGCACGATATGGTGGCGCTCGGGCGGCATTTCGGCGTTGCGGGAATTCCCGGTGCGGGCCTGGGCGCGACGAAGATGCCATCCGCGGCTGAATTCATGAAGACCACGTTTTTCAGCGTGGTTCAGGGGCGCGACCCGATCTTGAAGACCATGGACGATATCCTGAAGCAGTTCGAGAGCGCGTGCCCTTCGCTGACGCCGAATCCGCACAATCCCGGACAGATGACTCTGCTGCGGAGATTCTGCGAAGAGGGCGGCAAGTATCATACGAAGTCTACGGATCCGATGAAGGTCAAGAATAAGGTTGCCGCGTACGTGACGATCGCACGCGACTGGCAGCGTTGAAGTTTTTGACATAAGTCCACCTAACCGCGACGCTCGTCGCGCGTCTTAACTGCGTTCCAGCAATTCCACTAGAAGATCTTCTGGTGTATCCTGGACTGCATATGGGAAGACGAAAGCCAACCGCTGAAAACGGCGAAATGCTGCAAGGAACGCTTGATATGTTGATCTTGCGGACGGTCCTGCTCGCTCCGGCGCACGGTCACACGATCGCTCACTGCATCGAGCAGATGTCAGATGATGTCCTGCAGGTCGAGCATGGTTCGCTGTATCCGGCGCTGCATCGGCTCGAGGAGCGCGAACTGCTCGCCTCCTTCTGGGGAACCTCCGAAAATAATCGCAAGGCCAAGTATTACCGCATCACTCCGGATGGCCGGAAGTACCTGGCGACGGAGCGCGGACGTTGGGACGGACTGGTACAAGCCGTCTCGCGAGTTCTCGGTCCGGTCGAAGAGTAAATACATGAGCTGGCTTCGACATCTGCGGCGCGACAGGCGAACGAAGGAACTCGCCGATGAGATCGAGTCGTATCTCGAGATCACGATCGATGAGAATATCGCCGCCGGCATGAGCGAGGATGACGCGATCCTCGCGGCGCGCCGCAAGTTCGGCAACACGACGCTGGTCAAAGAAAAGGTACGGGACATGAATTCACTCACCTGGCTCGAAGATTTTTGGCATGACGTTCGTTATGGCATGCGCGTCCTCAGACTGAACCCGGCATTCTTTGCCGTGGCGACGGTGTCGCTCGCCCTCGGGATCGGAGCCAACACCGCCATTTTCCAACTGCTCGACGCGGTGCGGTTGCGCTCGCTTCCGGTCGCAGAGCCAGGGCAGTTGGCGCTCGTCAGCGTCGCGAAGAACGATCACTGTTGCAGCGGCAATTTCTCGGCGCGGAATTCCTCTTTGACCTATCCGATGTGGGAACAGATTCGCGATCGTCAGCAGGGCTTTTCGGGCATTTTCGCATTCGGCGATACGCGCTTCAACATCGCCCAACGGGGCGAGACGCGATTCGTCGACGGACTTTGGCTGTCGGGCGGCGCATTCAAGACGCTCGGCGTCGGCCCCGCGCTCGGACGCGTCCTCGATGAGAACGACGATCGCCCCGGCTGCGGATCTACGGTGGCCGTGATCAGTTATCCATTCTGGCAGCGCGAGTTCGCGGGAGATCCGCTGGTGCTGGGGAAGAAGATCTCGCTCAATGGACAGCCGGTCGAGATTGCCGGCGTTACCGCGGCCAGCTTCTTTGGAATCGAAGTCGGACGCAGCGCCGACGTCATGATGCCGACGTGCGCCGAGCCCTCGATCGATGGCGAAGACGCGCACCTTGCGAAGCGTCAGGACTGGTGGCTCGGTGTGATGGGACGCCTGAAGCCCGGCTGGACCCTGGCCCGCGCGCAGGCCCAACTCGAGGCGGTATCGCCGCAGGTTTTCGAAAACACGGTTCCTCAGAATTACCGGCCCGAGGAAGCGAAGTATTACGTGCAATATAAGCTCGCCGTGAAGGAGGCCGGGTCGGGCGTCTCGTCGCTGAGGCGTAGTTACGAGGATCCGCTGTGGATGCTGCTTGGCATCGCGGGGGCGGTGCTGTTGATCGCCTGCGCGAATCTGGCGAATTTGATGCTGGCGCGGGCGAGCGTCCGCGAGCGGGAGATGGCGGTGCGGCTCGCGATCGGCGCCGGCCGGGGACGGCTCGTGCGGCAATTGCTCACGGAAAGCGCGCTGCTTACGGTCGCGGGCACGGTGCTCGGAGTATTTCTCGCGGGCGTGCTGAGCCGTTCGCTCGTAACATTCCTCAGCACCAGCAATGCTCCGCTGTTCCTCGATCTTGCGATCGACTGGCGGATGCTGGGGTTCACGATCGGCGTGGCGCTCATTACTTGTGTGCTGTTCGGATTGACGCCCGCGTTGCGCGCCGCACGCACGTCGCCGGGCGCGGCGATGAAGGCCGGCGGGCGCTCGGTCACGGCCGATCGCTCGCGCTTTGGATTGCGGCGGGCGCTCGTCGTCGGCCAAGTGGCGCTTTCGCTGGTCCTGCTGACGGGAGCGCTGTTGTTCGGACGCAGCTTGCGCAATCTGGCTACGCTCGATGCCGGTTTCCGCGGGAATGGACTGCTGATTACTAATCTCGATCTGACCAATCTCAAGTTCACGCCGGAACGCCGCGGACCGCTCTACCGACACTTGCTCGAGCGGCTGCGAAGCACTCCCGGCATCAGCCAGGTTGCGACGGCGATCATCGTCCCGCTGAGCGGATCCGGATGGAACGATGTCATCGAGGTGCTGGGCGCTCCGCCACAGAAGAATCGCCTGGTTCCGTGGTTTGACGACGTCAGTTCCGGATATTTCGAGACCATGGGCATTCCATTCATTGCCGGCCGCGACTTCAACGAGCGCGACACGCCCGCATCGCAGGAGGTCGCGATCGTCAATGAGGCGTTCGCGGCCAAGTTTCTGAAGGGCGGCGGTGGACCGGTCGGGCGGCAATTCCGCATTGTCTCCGGTCCCGGGCAGCCGCAGCACCTGTATGAGATCGTCGGCGTGGTGAAGAATGCGAAATACCAAAGCCTGCGCCAGGAGATGGTGCCGGTCGCTTTTGTCGCCGCGTCGCAGGACAAGGCGCCGCCGGTCGGCGTCTCGCTGCTGATGCGGTCGCCGGATTCGCTGGGCTCGCTGGCGGCGGCGGCGAAGGGGGTGATCCTCAGCGAGAACCCGGACATCCTCATTCATTTTCAGCCGTTCATGGCGCAGGTCGAGGATGGCCTGCTGCCCGAGCGGTTGATGGCGACGCTTTCCGGATTCTTCGGTTTGCTGGCAGCGGTGCTCGCGACGGTCGGGTTGTATGGCGTGATCTCGTACATGGTGGCGCGGCGGAGGAATGAGATCGGAGTCCGCGTGGCGCTGGGCGCGGGGCGGATGAATATTGTGCAGTTGGTGATCCGCGAGGCGGCGATTCTGCTGGCGATCGGACTGGTCGCGGGAGTTGTGATTGCGGCGAGCGGGGCGCGGGTGACGCAGTCGCTGCTGTACGGGTTGCAGGCGCAGGATCCGCTGACGATTGCGGGGGCGGCGATTTTGTTGGCGATCGTGTCGTTGTGCGCGAGTCTGTTGCCGGCGATGCGTGCGGCGCGGTTGGATCCGGTGCAGGCGTTGCGGGAGGAGTAGGGGCACCGGGACGCTCGATACAGGTATGGCGCGTGCTTGCCCTACTCGACGCATCGTAGTTTCCAGTTGTTCATCATCATCGAGAGCCGGCTGCCATTGATACGCATAGTGACGGACCTTTCTTCTGCTGCAAGCAGCACCGCTTGAACTTGAGGCCGGAGCCGCAGGGGCAGCGTTCGTTGCGGCCGACCTTGCGGTTGGCGACGCTGGGTTCTTCCGCTGCGGGATCCGAATTGGCTTCGTTTTGCGCATTTCCGATTTCCTCCACGGTTTCAATCTCTTCATTGCCTGGCTCGATGGGTTCTTCGACGGTTTGCTCCATTCGAGCGCGGACGGCGGCGGCGGCGGCGCGGATGCGGGCCTTCGACTCCTGGTCGAGACGGGTGCGCTTCGAGAGTTCGAGCCAAGTCTGCAACTTGTCGATGCGGCGCGCGAGGCGCGACTCGAGATTGAGGAGGTTGGTGAGAGTCCTGGTTTCCACCAGCCGGCGGAAGGCGAGGGCGATGAACTGCGAATCCGAATCGAGCACCTGTGTGAGCGGCTTGAGTTCGGGGTCGGTCTTGAGGCGATGGACTTCCATCGAGATGAGCTGAGCTTCGTAGGCGGGCACTCGACGGAGGCGCCAGCGGAGGTCGGCGATCTCGGTGGCGGCCTCGATGTCGATCGGGCCGGAGGGGCGGAAGTGGTCGATATATGCGGCGTGGTGTTGCTGGTATTCTGCGAGATCCTCGCCGGGGAGGAGGGCGTCGCGGGTGGTGAGTCCATGAGATTGGGCGTTGCGGGAGGAGGCGAGTTTGCCTTCGCTGGTTGTGGGGCCGGTGGACAAGAGGGAGTTGGCGCGGTTGGCTTCGAGTTGAAGGGCCGTGGCGGTGGCGGTCGTCGACATATGGGTTGTGGTTCCTTCCTTTGGGATTGGGGGAGCGCGAGCGCGGATGGGCGGTCGCTGGTCCTCTTGATTTGAGGGTATTCGGGGTG
>DASXZC010000605.1:0-8542 GCA_036502165.1 Bryobacteraceae bacterium | reverse complement strand
TTTGCCAGTGCACTCTCTTTTGCAAAAAAGGCATCGCTAGATGCTTTCGCCAGGCGAGTGTGCGGGTTGCGCGACTCCGCGTGGCGACTTCTGGCAAAATGTCGACGCTGCCGCGTGCCGCATGCAGTTCGCCAAACGGGCTGCCGATGTGAGCCATCACACAGGTCGCATACCGAAGAAAGTTTTGCTTTCCGCCGCGACGCGGGATACATCGGCGACGACGAGTTGGCCGTTGCCCTCAGCGGCGCGCATGGGTGTTCGGTTGTCGCCCATCACGGACACGAACTGTCCGCTATTTTGCTTCACGGCGGCATCGTTGATCGAGCAGAATGCCGGGTATGCGGGAGCGGAGTGTCCGTCACCGAATGGGCTCCCCCGCGGGACATCGCCTTATACTCGCTCTCATCGCGCAGAAGGAGTTCGGTTCCGCGGCGACGCGAGATTCATCGGTGCCGACGAGTTTGGCTGTGCCCGCGGCGACGCCTGGACGTTCCGTGTTATCGCCGATTGCGACCGCGGGTTTTCCGCTATTTTGTTTCAGGGCGGCATTGTTGATCAAGCAGAATGTCGGCGATGCGGCTTGCGGAGTGTCCGTCACCGAATGGGCTCCCGGCGCGGGACATCGCTTGATATGCGCGCTCATCGCGGAGGAGGATTTCGGTTTCCGCCACGATGCGGGTTTCATCGGTGCCGACGAGTTTGGCTGTGCCCGCAGCGACGGCCTCGGGGCGTTCTGTGTTGTCGCGCATCACGAGGGCAGGTTTTCCGAGGTAGGGCGCTTCTTCCTGGACGCCTCCGGAGTCGGTCAGCAGCAAGGTAGCGGCGGCCATGAGATGCACGAATTTTTCGTAGCTGAGGGGCTCGATCAAGTGAATCCGCGGGTGACCGGTGAGAAGCCGGCCTACGGGTTCGCGCACATTCGGATTCAGGTGGACGGGATAGACCAGCTCGACGTCCGGATTTCGATCGGCGATCGAGCGCAAGGCCCGGCAGAGAGACTCGAACGGTGCTCCGAAACTCTCGCGGCGGTGAGCGGTTACGAGAATGACCCGGCGTCCTGTCTCGAGGAAGGGGAGGCCGAGGGTGACGTCGCGCTCGAGGGTCATCCGCAAGGCGTCGATGACGGTGTTGCCGGTGACGAAGATCCAGTCGGCCGGCACGTTTTCCGCACGGAGCGACGCCGCGGACCGCGCGGTCGGCGCAAAGTGAAAGCGGGCCACCGAGCCGGTCACGCGGCGATTGAGTTCCTCCGGGAAGGGATTGTACAGGTTGTCGGTGCGGAGCCCGGCCTCGACATGGCCAACATCCACTTTCTGCATTACGGCGGCCAGACTGGCCATCATCGCGGTCGTCGTATCGCCTTGGACGAGGACGACATCCGGCTTTACGTCCTCAATGACGCGCGTGACTTCCAACAGCGCTTTCGCCGCGAAATCGGCGAGCTTCTGATTCGGAGCCATCAAATTGAGGTCGATGTCCGGCACGATCCCAAACCAGGCGTGCACCTGATCGAGCATCTGGCGGTGCTGAGCCGTCGAGCAGAGGATGTGCTCGACTTCGCCGGTTCGGCGCGCGAACTCGAGCGTGAGCGGGGCTAGTTTAATGGCTTCCGGGCGGGTGCCGACGATGGTCAGGATTCGTTTCATCAATGCAAGCCGATACGTTCACGGCACTCACCCAGTATGGTCACACCAGTGCATCGGCTGTTCTCGAAGTTTCTGTATTGGCCATCTCGCGAACGGCCGAAGACACGCCGGGGCCGAACCGCGCGGCGGCGTCGATCCGCTCCCAATTTTCAGCGAACCAGCGGATAGTTGAATTGAGTCCCTGGTCGAAAGTCGTGTTCGGGTTGTAGCCAATCAGGTCACGGGCCTTGTCGACCGAAGCGAGCAGTCTGTTCTTCGTATCCCACTTTCGCTTTTCCGCAAACTGGATGCCGGCCGTATTTCCCAGGAGCTTGTTGATCTGATGCGCCAGGTCGATGATCCGCGTCTCGGCGCCCGAGGCGAGATTGAATTCCTCTCCGATCGCCGATTCGAGAACTCCTGCGCGGAGGAGCCCGTCGACGATGTCGCCGACGTAGGTGAAATCGCGAGTGGCCTCGCCGTTGCCTGTGATGGGGAGGGGCTTTCCCTTCATCGCCCAATAAATGAAATTCGGGATGACATTGCGATACTGGCCCGGAATCTCGCCAGGCCCGTAGGAGTTGAAGAATCGCGCCTTGACGACCTTCAAATCGTAGTGGTGCCAGAAGAAGTTGCAATACAACTCGCCGAGCATCTTGGTGATTTGATAGGGCGTCGTCAGGTGCAACGATACGAAGTCCTCTTTGAGGGGCAGGGGAGCGCTCGATCCGTAGATCGAACATCCCGAGGATGCGTAGACGAACCGCTCGACTCCGGTGAAGACCGAATATTCGAGTAGCCGGAGGGTACCCATTCCGTTGACGGCGAGGTCGCGCTCCGGATGGTCGAGGCTGTTTTGGTTGGCGAAGAAGGCCGCTAAATGGAACACGATCTGCGGCTTGTCGAAGAACACACGCTTCATCTTGATTTCGTCGAGCAGGTCGCCTTCCGCGAATAGGACGTTCGGAATGGACGGCACATTCCAACGCTCGGCGCTCGACAAATCGTCGTAAACGATCACTCGCGCGCCGGCATCGGCAAGGGCGCGAGTCAAATTACTGCCGATGGCGCCTGCGCCACCGGTGACCAGCACGGTCTTATTTTGGTAGTGTTGTCGGTAATTCATAGGAGTTGGAGGCCGGGACTTTACGAGGGTTAGGCGCCCTTGCGATCGAGCGCAGAACTTGTTCGAATTGGCGGACGCAAGCAGGACGGGAGAAGTGCCGGATCGCGTATTCGCGTCCGTTGTGGCCGTATGCGGCGGCTTGATCGGGAGCGCGGGTGAGAAGACGGATGGCATCGGCCAAAGCGGCAGCGTCGCCGGCGGCGGAGACGATTCCCGCCTTCGCGCTCTGAACGATTTGTGGTGCATCTCCCGCGAGCGGCAAGGAAGCGAGCACCGGCCGGGCGGCCGCCATGATCGTCAATAATTTCGAAGGAACGACTGGCGTGTGGACCTCGGGACGGAGCGTCACCAGGCAGGCATCCGAGGCGGCTAACACTTGCGAATACCTGTCTTGAGGCTGCATGGGCACGAACCGTACGTTGGGTAAGTCCGCCGCTAACTGACCGAGACGCTGCCGTTCCGTGCCGTCGCCAACCAGGACGAATATTGTGCGGGTGGGGTCCCCGACGAGCAACCGCGCCGCCTGAACGACGGTATCGAGGCCTTGCGACCAGCCCATTGTGCCGGCGAACGAGACGACGAAATCAGACTCCGAGAGGCCGAGCTCCGCGCGGAACTCGTTCATCCGATGCCCAGGCCGGATCGCCTCCGTGTCCACCCAATTCGGGATCGAGTGAATCCGGGCGGGCTGTACGCCCTTCGCGACAATGTGGTCCTTGTTTCCGCTCGAGTGAACCGTGATCGCGCACGAGGCGGCGTAGGCCAAACGCTCGAGCGCTTCAAATGAGCGGACGAGTAGCCGATTCTTCATGATCCCCAGGTCGATGGCGCTCTGAGGGAACAGGTCCTGGACGCCCAGGCAGGCGCGGGCTCCGTGCCAGCGGGCGGCGAGCGAAGCTGCGATTCCCATGGTCAGAGGAGGGGAGACGGTGTAAACGACATCGACGTTGCGTACCCCGAGGGCGCGTAGGGTGTAGAGGGGAGTGATCGCCAGATGTTCGAGTCCACGGCGGAATTTCGAACGGCTGTGGGATGTGCCGGTCGCGATGCGCAGGACACGTATGCCGCTGACTTCCTCTTCGTAGAGATAACGGCCGTGGTACTGCTCGGGGAGAGCGGACATATTGTACGAAGGCATGCCGGTGACGACCGTCACGCGGTTGCCTAGTTCGACGAGCGTCTCGGCAAGTTCAAACGTGAGATGCGGCGAGGCGCCGATTTCTGGAGGCCAATAGTGGGTCAAAACCAGGATGTGCATTGGTCGGCTACCCCCTTCCCCCGGTGGATTGGTTGACCCGGATCACTGACCGCGATCGCAACGATTCGAGGATGGCAAACGTTGCTGAGGTGGTCGCGTAATAATCGTCCATGGCAACCGGCGGGACGCCTTTGCGGATGCCGGAGAAGAACGCGTCAAGTTCCGCACGATGTCCACGGTCGAGCGAGAGCGATTTCCAGTGCCTGGTCCGCCCTCCGCGCGTGATGCTGTAGCTTCGGAAGTTGTCGATGACGCCGACCGATCCCGAACGAAATACCTCGACCCGCTCGCGGGCGAATGATTTGTCGCCGTTCGCCGCATACAGAATGTTCGCAGCCGAGCCGTTGTCGAGTTCGAGGGTGATCGACAAACTGTCGTTGAGGTGGACGTCGCCAGTTTCCGCCATGGCCGCGGCTGTGACTGACTTCGTCCGGCCACCCGAAAGGGCGTGAATCAGGTCGATGAAGTGACAGATTTCGCCGACTGCGCGGCCGCCGCCTTCATCGGTGTCCTGGACCCAACTTCCCGCCGGAATCGCTCCTGCGTTGACGCGGCATTGGATCAGGCACGCCCCGTCACCCATCGATTTCTCGAGAGCCTGCGAGGCGGAAGCGAACCGCCGATTGAATCCGACCATGACTACGGGGGCCGCCTCGCCGGCGTGCCGCCAGGCATCCATCACTTCTTCGAGTTCGGTTGCATTCAGGCAGAGAGGCTTTTCGACGAACACGTGCTTGCCCGCCCGCAAAGCCGCGATCACCATGGACGCGTGCAGGTTATGACGCGTCGTAATCAGGACGGCCGAGATTTTGGGATCCGCCAGAAGCTCCGTGTAGTCCGTGGTCGTATAATCGAATCCGGCGGTTTCGGCCGCATGGAGCCCGCTAACGCCTGAAGCGGTCGCGACGCCGCGCAGCGCGAGTCCTTGAGCGTCTTTCAGATAGGGGAGGAACACGCCGCGCGTGAACAGTCCCGCGCCAATCAAGCCGACGCCGATGGAGTCGTTGTGGACTCGCCCGGGCAGGGTAGTGACTTGCACGGTTCGGACGGACTCGACCCCAGGATCCATCGGATAGTCGAGGATGACTCCGATTGGCACAGGTTGGGCCGTAGGACCATGGCCTTGGATGAGCCGGTAGGCGTCGAGGGCCTGCGCGATTGGAAAGCGATGGGTGATGAGCGGCTTGACGGTCAGACGATTGTCCGCGATGAGTTCGAGGAAAGAGGCAAGGTTCCGGCCCTCGGTCCAGCGGACGAAGGGCAGCGGCAAGTCGCGGCCCCGAGCTTCATAATCGGCGTCCGCGCCGCCGGGGCCGCCGGCCTTGGGCACAATCAGCCGGAGCTCCTTTTCAAAGAACGTCTTGCGCGGTAGGTCGAGTTTCACGAGTCCAGGCACCAATACGCGGCCCTGCTCTCGCGTGATGGATGCGGCCTGCTCGACTGGCTCGGAGGAGTCCGCGCTGGCGAAGACGAGTGCCGCATCGACGCCGTAGCCGCCTGAGAATTCGCGGGCGATCTCTTCGACGTTCGCGGTCGAAAGGGCCAGGCGCGATGCTCCCAATTGGTGTGCCAGTTCGAGTTTTCCGGGAGCGATGTCGACCGCCAGAACGCGGCATCCCGCCGCACGGAGCATCTGCAAAGCGAGAAGTCCCAGCAAGCCCATGCCAATGACCGCGACACGTTCGCCGAGTGCCGGCGCGGCCAATCGCACAGCGTTCATCGCAATCGCACCGAGCATGGCGAAAGATGCATCTTCGAAGTCCACCTGCTCGGGGATCAGGACGGCCAGATTGCGTGGCACCGCGATCACTTCGGCGTGACCCGCGTAGGGGTGGCCGGCACATGCCACGCGATCTCCGACGTGAATTCCTGTGACTCCAGCGCCGGCCTCGATCACGACGCCGGCCGCGGAATAGCCGAGAGGCACCGGCATGTCGAGGCGCGCGCGCGCTTGCCTGTAGGTCTCCATCAGTCCGTCGCTTTGGACCTTGTCGACGACCTGCCGTACCCAATCCGGGCGCGCCAGCGCTTTGCCGAGCAGGCTCTTGCTCGCCACTTCGAGCATCGCCTTCTCGGTGCCGATACTGATCAGTGAAGCGGCGGTCCGGACGAGAAGAGTCTTCGGCTGCATGCCGGGCGCCGGCACGTCCGCCACTCTCACGCTTCCGGTGTTGTAGTTTTCAAGTACCTGTTTCATGCTGTGTGGTTGACCAGGCCGCGCGGACGGCTTGCCTCCCTTGATCGCGGACGGAACCGCAATACGGCTGGGATGGCGCCTCGCTGCGACTCCATTGATTTGTTGACTTCGGACCTCCAGGCAAAGCCCACGAGCGTCCACCACAGAGTCCCGAGCGCGGGCTGATAGGTGAGACCTCCCGTGAACATCGACGCCGTCACGTACATCAGGGACAGGCCCAGCATCACAGCTCCTACGCCCCCGGCCGTTTTCGATTTGTATAGCCGTAACGACTCCCGGACCAGTGCGACGCAGAGGCCGACGAAAGCCAGCAGGTAGCCGATTCCTCCGAGAAGAACGAAGTCCATGTAGTTGTTATGCGCAGTGAAGTAGTGACTGTCGCCCGGCCGCAGCAGGGAAGGGCCGAGCATCATGCAGCCGCCGCCGATCAGCATTCCGTAAGGTCCACGATGCTCGAGGAGCCAGTCGTAGGAATGCATCGGAAGGCTCGTCATACGCATCCACATGCTCTCCTGCACGGTGAAGTCGTAACCGCGCATAGTTACGGCGCCGGCGGCGTTCGGAAACAGGATGCCAGTGACGTAGTTCTTCATGCTCGAAATCAGCGGCAGATCCAGCCAATCCATCAACAGGTAGCCGAGGGCGGAGCCCGCAATGATCCACGCGACCACCGCAACGCGCTTTTTCTTGCCGAGCAGGAGGCCGAGGACAATGGCCAGGAAGCTGCCGGAGATAGCCTGTTTTGAAAGGCTCGAAAAGATTCCGGCGCCCATGACCAGCAGGAGGCCGATGCGCACGGGCGGCTTCATGGGAATCAACAGGATCAGTAGAATACCGAGCGGCACGACGGCGCCGATGGTGGGGATGCTTCCGAGAAATGATCCGAACCGCTCCATGCCCGCGCGGTCCGATGCCTCGACGAACCAACTGATCGGGCCAGTGAAGTACTGGATGATCACCGAGAAAACGCCGATCATCGCGAAGCCGAGGAACAGCCACAGCGCATATTCGAAGATGCGAGGATAGGTTCCTGAAACGAGAAACACCAGCGCGACCAGGGGGAATGTCATCAGAAGTCGGACGCCGCCATATGCGGCAGGGACCGGCCCCAAATCGACCAGAGTCTGGATCGCCGCGCTCAATGCGAACAACAGGTAAGCGAGCAGCCAGATGCCGATCGGCGTCATCGAGAGGCTCGACATCTTCGACAGGGAATAGACAATGGCCGCACTGAAGGCGATCGCCAGGACGCCATAGTAAACGGGGGTCAGGTTTCGCAGAAGATGACAGTTGAAGAGAAAGTAAATGGCGAGGACGAACAGGACGGGCGTCCGCAGGAGGGCCGATCGAACAGGTCGACGAATAGCGGCGGCGTTCGGTCTCATTCGAACCACCCCGCGCCCTGCCTTGCTAATCTGCCATCTGACGGCTCCCGATTCCCAGCTCGTTCCCGATCCCGGACTCCGCGCAGCATCGCCCCGGCAAACGCGTAACGGAACAGCCAAGGGGAATAACACCAGGCTTTGCCGTCCGTCTCCTCGAGTCGCCGCGCCGCCAAGCGGACGCACCAATCTGCGAGCAGAAGCCGCACAAGGCCTCGAGTTAGCCGCTTTTTCCATCCCTCCGCTGGGTTCGCGGCCTCGAGCAGAGATGAGATCGAGCCCGTGCGCGAGCCAGGCGCGAGCCGGTCGAGCACCGGCAAACTGTCGCGGGACGTGATGTAGAGCTTTTTCATGTACTGCCGAATGGACCCGCCGTGCTCGTGATGTTCGACCAGCGCGGTGGGCGCGAACCGGATCCGAAGGCCGGCCCGAGCGATCCGATAGCCGAATTCATAGTCCTCGCCGCCGTAGCGGGCGAATTCCTCGCTCACCGGGCCTACGCGGTTGAGGACGTCCTCACGCCGGAACGATCCGTTCATGACGACGATCATGTGATAGGGGATGTCCTCCGGATCGACGTCAGGACGCGATGGTCCGAGATGCCGCGAGTCTCGGAAACGGAAGTAGTTGCTGCGCCCGATCCAGGCTGCTGGGAATCGCACGTTGCCGCAAATGAATTGATTGTCGTGGGCTTCATGAGCCTGAATGTGCGCCTCGACAAATCCATGCGCTGGAATGGCGTCATCATCCAGGAAAATGATGAGCGGAGACCGTGCCTCGCGTATGCCGGCGTTGCGCTTCGAGGAAAGAGTATTTACGTCCAGATCGATATGGCGCAGGTTGCTGTACTCGGCCATCAAGTCCGCCATCATTTCGCGGGTCCCATCTCCGCTTGCGGAGTCACAGACGATGACCTCGTAATCCTTACGAGGAATACTTTGCTCCTCGACCGCG
>DASXZC010000604.1:0-5693 GCA_036502165.1 Bryobacteraceae bacterium | reverse complement strand
TCGGTTGCCGCGCCGGCGACGTTTCCAGACAGCGAAACGCCGACCTGCAGCACCGAGAGCGATGACGCATCCCGGCCGAGGTTCGGCAGCAACTGCAGTGATTCGTTCGTGATCGTCGACCCGATGGTCGCGTTCAATGTCTGTAAGTCGGCGCCCGCCGTTGCAGTGACTTCGATCGTCGTTGCGGCTGTGCCGATTTTCAGGGCCATGCTGAGCGTCAAGGTCTCGCCGATATCCACCTTCTGGTTGGATGCCTTCGAGATCTGAAATCCGCCCTTGGTCACCGTTGCATTGTAGGTTCCAGGAGGCACGTTCACGATCGTGAAGCGGCCTTCTTCATTCGTTTGCGCGGTACGGGCGCTTCCCGTTGTCGCGTCTACGAGCCGTACATCGGCGCCCGGTATCACGGCGCCTTGTTCGTCGGTAATTACACCGGTTACGGTTCCGGTCGCCGATTGAGCCATGAGGCCAATCGCGCCGAGGAGCAGACAGCACAGTAGTGCTGTGAGTCGAGACATAGTTCGACCCCAGACACGTAGGGCATATTGCATGTGGACTAAACCCCTTCTTGCCTACCAAAGCTATCTTCGCCGGCGTACGGAGCCTGATTGGCGGACAGCCCGGTCCCCAGTTGAAGTGATTTTCAATTAGTAAGCGATTATGCCCGGCTTGTCAACCAGGAAAAGCAGGCGAGCGGTCGAGCGAGCCTGGCGGACGGCCCCCTCTGTACCAATAAGTGCCTCTGAATCAGAAGCTTCACTCAGGGCAAAAAAGGTTACACGAACTTTTTGGATTTTGCACAACTTGACAGAGCCAGGCTTCAGTACACGGTCACTTTGCACATCCGATTTATACTGAAAATGGTATCGACGCCCAACATCCGCTTCCATGACTTGTAAATTCTGCAAAATCGCGATGCGCCAGGAGCGTCCTTCCCACCTGTTCCACGGAAATCGGAAGTGGCGTTGCCCAGACTGCAACCGCGTGCGAATGCAAAAGCCGAAAGCGGATTCGAAGAGTAAGGGTGCGTCGAGCTGAAAACCGCTAGCCCTCGGCGCGCCCGATCAGGATGATCGCCATCGGCATTGTGCCGACCTTCGTCTGCAGCACCCAATCGTTCTCGCCCTGCTTCGCGAGCCCAGCCTCGTAAGTATCCGGCTTCCAGATGCTGATCACCAGCGGATGAGTGCCGCCCGATGCCTTGCGGCTCATCACCATGAGGTCCGCGAATTTCGGAACGGCTGCGGGATCGGTATCATCCGCCAACTTCGACAGCACGAAGAAATCGCGCTGCGGAGCGACGCCCTGATGATCCCCCGTGATCGGGAAGTTCGAATATCGCAGCGTGTAGAATCCCGGCTTGATCGTCTGGCCGCGGCGGTCAGCGGCGCCCGCCGGAAATTGGATCACTCCGAAGAACGTGCTCGGAATGACTTCCGGCATCGTGATGTTTTCTTCCGTCGACTTGCCCGCGGGCGCCGGCGTCGAGCGCATCCACAGTTCGCAATAGACCTTGCCCGCCGCATCAACGATCTCGATTGATTTGCCTTCGATCGCGGACTTGAGCGCGCCCACTTCCGCCGGTGGCGCAATGCCGGGGCGAGCCTTGTAATCCTGTCCAAAGACGCTGGCCGAAAGAACCGCGGCCGCCAGTGCGAGCTTCCTTGTGATCGTCATCTCACCCCTTATGATGACACCTCCGGCGCCGCAGATTTTTGAGCCGGAACGGATTTAGTGAAGTTTCGGCAGCAGCACGCGATCGAGTTCCGCATCCGTGAAGCCTGAGACCTTCACGTTCTTGTGCAGACTCCAACGCTCGACATGATCCGTCGTCGCCCCCGGCGCGAGCTTCACCAGCGGACCGACCGTCTCGAGTTCCAGAAAATCCGCGTTGGTAAATGTCTCGTACGAAGCTCCCATATCCGGATAATGGCCACCCTTTATCGTCGTATATTGCTTGATAAAGAGATCGGAACCGAGCAAATACGCCCCGAACGTTTCCGGATTGAAAGTCGCCACTTTCTGCGGAGTCTTGGCCTTCGGATCCTGCCGTAGCATCAGATATTTCGTCGTGAACGTCCAACGCGGATCGTTGAAGCTCGTAAATCCCCACATGACCAGCGGATTAGTCGGCGTCAATACTTCCATATGTTTGCTACGCGGCGGAAATCCCGTGATCCCCGTGCCGCCCTGCGCCATCTGCGTCAACGCCCACGGCGCCAGTTCATACGGTTTCGCGCCCTTGTTCGTGATCCGGTCCGTCACGACGGCACGGCCGTTCGCTTCGAGCTTCACGACGATCTGCTTCTGTAAGGACGTTTCCGGCTCGACGCCGCCGGTCAGGATAATCGTGTCGCCCTTGACCTCCGCCTTCACCGGCGAGTTATCGAGCGCATAACTCTGCGGCACCGCCTCCGGAGCGATCCACACGCGATGCCCTCCGCGCGCCTGCCAGACCTTCTCGCCGCTCTTGCCCATCTGCTCGGCGTATTCCTTAAACAGGTTCTGCCCGCCGACGAACCCATAGCGGATCACCCGCGGACCGACATCGGTGGTGACGATCATTTCGACCTCACCGTTCGTCAGCTTGTAGCAATTGGGCCATCCGCCATAGGCGACTTTAGAAATGGTGACGGGTGCGGCTTCAGCCATCAACGCGACTCCTGTCAATACCAGCACTGCGCTCGAAACTTTCATCAGGATGAGCCTATCACAAGTGGAACGAACCCCTAAAGCCGGGCTCACGTTTCGCCGATCTGAATATCAAAGGGAAGCAGTTGCGTTTCTGAAGACGCTGCTCAACTCCTCGTTGAACTCGAGTATCTGGATTTTCGGCAATTGGCTCCTGCCGGATGATTCGGGCTCTTGGGATCATCGGGTAGCACTTCAGCGTGATTCAAATACTCATCTGCCCTGCCCCGACGGCGCGTCAGCAACTCCAACTGGCGGGTCACAGTCCAACCTGTGGCCCGTCTTTTATTTGGTGACCTCTCGCCTTTGCGCCTCTGCGTGAGACTTCGGTACCGTCGATGCAATCGAACCATTGCCGCTTATGATGAGTACTGCATGCCATCCCGCTCCCGGCATTTCATTCTCGCGCTGATCTTCACCTGCGCCGTCATCAACTACATCGATCGCCAGGCACTATCGGTCGCCGCTCCGACGATCACGGCGCTGTTCCATATGTCGAACACCGACTACAGCCGAGTCCTGTTCTGCTTCCTACTCGCATACGCGCTGTTTCAACCCCTTTGCGGATGGCTGCTCGACCGCATCGGCACCGTCACCGGATTCGCCCTCGCCGTCATCTGGTGGTCCGCGGCCTGCGCGATGCACGCGCTCGCGCAAGGTCCAGTCTCGTTCGGAGCCTTCCGCTTCCTCCTCGGCGCCGGCGAAGCCGCCCTCATCCCCGCCTCGATCAAAGCGATCACCGAATGGCTTCCGCAAAATCATCGCGCCGCCGGCATCGGCATCATGAACTCCGGGATCTCTTTCGGAGGAATGATCGCCACACCAATCGTCGCCGGGCTCCTGCTCTCGACCGGTTGGCGCTCGATGTTCCTCGTCACCGGCTGCCTCGGATTCCTATGGCTCATCTTCTGGCTCCTCTTCATCCGGGGCCTAACGAAAGAGCATGCGGAACTCACTCCCACTCGATCCATCCGCGTGGACTATTGGGCGCTGCTACGCCGCAAGGAGATCGTCGGCCTCATCTTGTCGCGCATCATTTCGGATCCAGCGTGGTACTTCTACATGTTCTGGCTGCCAAGCTATCTGACTTCGCAGCGCGGCTTCGACATGAAGGCGCTGCGCGATTACGGATGGATCCCATTTTTCACCGCCGGTTGCGGCGCGTTGTTTTCCGGATGGCTCGCGACGCGCCTGCTCTCGCGCGGATGGACGACTGATCACACGCGCAAAGGCGTACTGCTGCTGGCCGCGGCGTTGATGCCGCTCGGAGTCATGGTGACGTTCGTACCGAACGTCTGGCTCGCGTTCGCGCTCGTGTCGCTGGTGACGCTTCTGATTCAGATCTGGGCGACGAGCCTATTCGCGATCCCGTCGGATTTATTCCCACCCTCGCAAGTAGCATCGATCGTCGGATTCGCGACCGCCACCGGAAGCGCCTCGGCGATGCTCTTCCAATTGTTCGTGGGTGCGTTGGTGGATCACTTTTCCTACGCCCCGGTTTTCGTGATCGTCGCGCTGATGCACCCCGTTGCGCTGCTGTGCATCTCTAAATTGATCCCGAAAATCGAGCCTTTGGAAGTCGAAGGATTTGCTCCACAGCTCGCTTCAAACTGAGTTCGGCTGTTCACGGACCCGAAGTTATCCTCACCGTCCGCACTCGCCCCTGGTGCCGTTCAACGCGTTGCGTTCCTCACTCACAGAAAGCTTGTCGCCGCGCGCCCGGGCCGACATCGCGCGATGCAGCAGCCGGTGACTCCCAGCATCGCTCGTGCTGCGTTGCAAAACTCGCTTCGGATTCGATTCTGCCGCCCTTGCAACCGAGTCTCCGGCCCCGCCCACCCCACTGGGAAACCACGAAGGCATCTCCAGCCTATCCGTGCTCGGCTCGGGGTTCACTTGGAGCAGTGTATAGCCTTGGCCGCCCCACCCTTCCTCTTCCCGTCCGAAGTTTGCCCGCCCCGTCATTCGTCTCTTTGTCGGAGCGTTCGTCGCAACGATTACGTGCCGTATTCAAGGCAGCAGCCGCTTATTTCGTTCACTGCTCGAGTGACACAACTCGCTTGAAATTGAGTTCGCCCATTTCGCGTCTGGATCACTGCCTGTCTCTGCGGGGCGCCAAGTCATCCTTGACCCCGGACCGCGCTCGGATGCGTCGTTCCACACCAAAGCGTTGTCAGAACTCCATCAGTACGGGACGCGAGGTCCATCGTAAGCTTTCGCCGTGCGATTCCGAAACGGCCAGCGGCCGACATCGTGCCAGTCGGCAGCTGCGCTCCCGCCACGTTATGCCACTCGCTGCAAATTGAACTCCGCGGTCGCCTGCGTTAGCCTTCAACCGTTGGCCAATAGCGTCATCCGCAAGAGTGCAATGTTATCTTCCACCAGGACATTTGAATTCCAACCTGTCGCCGTCCACTTTGCGTCCGTGATCGGCGACTGCTTGTCGACACCGGGGCTCGAGTCTCTCAAAAACATTCCCGGACTGCGTCAGGACAATCCACGACGTGCCGTCGTTTCGCTTACCCGTCTGGAGTCTTCGTCGCACGATTACCGACCCTTTGGACAGCAGTCAGCAGCCGACATCCTGCCAATCACCAGGGCGCGGACCTCGCTCGCCCAAACTCGCTTCAAATTGATCTCGGCCGTCATCTTCCCATCCCGTGTCTCAATCACCGCTTGCCTTTCAACGCCCACCAGCATTATCCGCACGAACGCGACGTTATCCCTCCAACGGCTTTCGAATTCCAAGGTGTCCTTGTCCACTTCACAGTCGAATCGGCGACTGCTTGTCAGCGCTCGGCCCGCCGTTCCCTCAAAGGACCGCCGGAATGCATCGGGACAATCCACGACCTGCCGTCGTTTCGCTTACCCGCCGGGAGTCGCCGCACAATCACCGACCTTTTCGACAGCAGCCAGTCCAACCAGCAGCGACGTATCTCGCTCGCCCACTCCCGCCGCGCTACACGACTCGCTTCAAGTTGAGCTCCGCCGTCACCTTCCCA
>DASXZC010000603.1:0-5412 GCA_036502165.1 Bryobacteraceae bacterium | reverse complement strand
AATGCCGCCGAGCATGCTGAGGACGAGGCTCTCGACGAGCAGATGGCCAATGATAGTCGCACGGGTCGCGCCCATCGACACACGCACGGCCATTTCCTTCCGGCGTCCGATGGCGCGCACTGTGAACAGATTCGCGACGTTTGCGCACGCGATCAAAAGAATCAGGCCGACCATGCCCATCAGGAACGCAAGTTGCGTTTGATAGCGCTTCCGCATCACATTGATGCCCTGCCCGGCGGGGACGAATTCGAGCTTCTTCGCAGTGAAGCCGCGCTTGAACTTGTCGCTCGGATTCTTCATCTCGCGCAACTCGGCCTCGAGAAAGGCCTTGTATACAGGAGCCGCTTGCGCTTGCGCCCGGCCGATCGATGCATCCGCCTTGAGGCGGCCGAAGACGTTGATGAACAGCGTGCGCCGATCATTGAGGTGTTTAAAATCCGGACTCACAATCGGCAGCATGTGGATCGGCAGATAGAGATCCGGCTTCGCGCCGCTGACGAGCCCCTCGAAACCGGCGGGCGCAACGCCGATGACCTCCATCGGATGATCATTCACCAGCAGCTTCTGCCCGACAATGTCCGCACGGCCGCCGAAATGCTCTTTCCAATAGCCGTAGGACAGCACCAGTACTGGATTCGCTCCCTCGACCTTGTCGTCATTCTGATTGAAGAGGCGTCCGATGGCGGGCTGCAGGCCGAGGCCGTCGAAGAAATTGCCGGTGACGGAATCCGCGCCGGCGATTTGCGGCTCGCCGATGCCTGAGATGCTGACGCCGCCTTCCGGCCCGAGCGCGCCACAGCGTGCGATGACGGCGTCGAACGTCGCGGCCTCGCCTCCGGCGCCCGTGAGCTTCGCGGTCAGATCGCTGTACATCGGATACGAGAAGACGCTCTCGTAGTTGTCCTTCGAAACGCTGCCTGAATTCGTGCCTTCGGAATGGAACACGACGAGCCGCGACGGATCTGCGACCGGCAGCGGCTTCAGAATGATCTGGTCGAAGATCGAAAACAGCGCCGTGTTCGCACCGATGCCGAGCGCGAGGGAGAGGATCGTGTAGACCGCAAATCCCGGGGATTTCAAAAGATTCCGGAACACCAGCCGCAGAGAGGTCATAAGACCATCCTAGATTATTGACGTAGCGCCGTCACAGGATCGGTGCGGGCCGCGCGGCGCGCCGGCAATGTAGCGGCGGCGAAGGCGACGATCGTCAACAGCGCGACGGCCGAGACGATCACCAGCGGATCGAAGCCCTTCAATCCGTAGAGCAGCGACTCCGCCCAGCGCCCGATCGCGAATGCGCCTATGAGTCCGATGATGACGCCGCCGATCATCACCCGCAGCATCCCGGTGAGGACCAGCTTCGTAACGCTGCTCTCCGTCGCCCCGAGCGCCATGCGGATGCCGATTTCCTTGGTCCTCTGCGCGACGGTGAAGGCGAGCACCGCGTAGAGCCCGAGCGCCGCCAGGATCGTCGCCAGTACGCCAAACGCGGCCGTCAGGATCGAGATGAGCCTGTCGTCGCCCATCGTTTGCGCCTTGCGCGCGGCCATCGACTTCAAGCCGCGGACGGGCAGATTGGCATCGAGTTCCCGCACGACCTGCCGCACTGCCGTTCCGAGCGCGTTTTCGTCGCCAGTCGAACGGACGACGAAGGTCGCGCTGGTTCTTGACTGCGCGGCCTGGGCGAGCGGCCGGTAGATATATTCGTAAGGATCCGTGCGTAGGTCGTCGGTCTTCTGGTCCGCGACCATGCCGACGATTTCGATGTCGATCTTCGTACCCTGCCCGGCTCCCATACCGAAATGCATGCCGACCGGGCTTGCGCCTTTCAACCATTTCCGGGAGAACGACTGGGTGACGATGGCGACCTTTGGAGCCTTATCGCCATCGCGTTCCTCGAAGGTGCGGCCAGCGATTTTGCGAATCCCCATGGCTTCGAAATAACCAGGCGACACCGCATTCATGTGGGTATCGAGTTCCTCATCGGGAGCCGCCTTATAGCCCTCGATCGAGATGTTCGACACCGTATTCGAACCGGCGAGCGGCAAATCGAGGACGGTCGCGGCGCGCTGAACCCCCGGCAGCGCCTCGAGGTGCTTTTGCACATCCCGGAACAGCGCCTGGGCCCGTTCAGGCGTGTAGCCGATCAGGGACGGCGACAGTTCGAAGGTGAGGATGTGGTCGGTGCTGAATCCGAGGTCGACGTTCTGGAGATTCCCGAGGCTGCGGGCGAAGAGTCCGGCAGCGGTGAGGAGCGTCAACGCGAGCGCCAGTTGAGCCAGCGCGAGTGCCTGTCGCAGGCGCCCCTGCGCGGTGGTGGCGGAAACGGCGCCGCCTTCATCCTTGAGCGTAGTGGCCAGTTCCGGATTCGACGCCTGCAGGGCGGGAACCAGTCCGAACAGGAGCGCCGTCACCAGGGCGAGAGCGAAGTTGAAGACGAGCGCGTGCCAATGCAATCCGGGCTGGACGGACGAGACGAAGTACGTCAAACCGGCTTCCATCCAATAGCCCAGCACGGTCGCGACGACTCCACCCAGGACGCTGAGGACGAGGCTTTCGACGAGCAAATGGCCGACGATGGCGGATCGAGTGGCGCCCATCGACACGCGCACCGCCATTTCCTTGCGCCGTCCGATGGCGCGCACCGTGAATAGATTGGCCACGTTCGCGCATGCGATCAGCAGGATCAGCCCGACCATCCCCAGAAGGAAAGCGAGCTGCGTCTCATAGCGCTTCCGTAGGACGTTGATGCCCTGGCCGGCGGGAATGAAGTCGAGCTTCTTGACGGTGAATTCGCGCTTCATCCTGTCGCTCGGGCCCTTCATTTGCCGCAACTCATCCTCGAGAATTGAGCGGTACATCGGAGCCGCTTGCGCCTCGGCGTGGCTGATGGCCGCACCAGGACGCAGGCGCCCAAAGATGTCGATCCATGCACTGCGGCGGTTGGTGAGATCGTCGAAGCCGGTGCTCAGCACGGTCTTCAGATGGAGCGGATAATAGAGCTTCGGTTCACGGCCGGTGATCATGCCGTCGAAGCCTTCCGGGGCGACGCCGATGATTTCGATCGGATGGTTGTCGATCAGCAACTTCTGGCCGACGACGTCCGCGCGGCCGCCGAAATGCTCCTTCCAATAGCCGTACGACACCACTACGACGGGATTGGCGCCCTCCTTCAGGTCGTCATTCTGATTGAGGAGACGTCCGATGGCGGCTTTGAGGCCCAGTCCGTCGAAGAAGTTGCCGGTGACCGATTCGGCCCAGGCGACGTCCGGCTCGCCGACACCTGCGACGCTGACGCTCCCTCCGGCGCGCGCAAAGATGGACTCGAACGGCGCACCGGCGCCAGTCGAGAGTCTCTCGACCAGGTCGAGGTAGAGCGGATAAGAGAAAGAGGTTTCGTAATTGTCACTCGAGATGTTGCCCGAGTTCACGCCTTTTGAATGAAAGACGACCAGCCGGTCCGGCTCGACCACGGGCAATGGCTTCAGGATAATTTCGTCGAAGATGGAAAACAGGGCCGTGTTCGCCCCGATTCCCAATGCCAGAGAAAGAATCGTGTAGATCGCGAATCCTGGGGACTTGCGCAGATTTCGAAGCACCAGCCGTAGTGATCGCATATGAACACGTTAGACGGGTTCAACCGCGATTCCGTTGGGCGAGTTTCCCAACTTTCTCAGGTATTCTGACGATTGAGACGGGCCTAGTTGGCGACGGGCCCGGCGCCTTTGAAGGTGCGGCTGATGGTGCGGTTCACCAGGCGGCGCGGATCGAGCATGTGCTGCGGCTTGTAGCTCTGCTGCGACCAGCGGCAACCCTCTTCGAATTCCACACCCAGGAAGTAGCCGATCTCGCGGAACACGCAATACTTGACCTTCGCCATTAATTCGCCTTTCGGATACGTGATGCGGATCGGGGTCATCAGCGGGATGGGACGGTCGACTTGCAGACAGGCGCCGGACAGCGAGATGTCCTCGAGGTTAGCGATCGATCTCCGGCTGCGGCCCGTCTTGTCCTTCCACTGAAGGTCGACCAGGTCCGCGCAGAGCATTCTTGTTTCAACACGCCTATCCAACATACACTTTGTATCGGTCTAGCGATTCAAAAGCATTACTCAGAACAAAGGCCCAAAAGCTCTTATAACCGGTGGTACGAATGATGCATAGAGTACCGGAACCAAGCTTCGTCCTTCGAGTATAAGCGATCCGGAGGGTGGTGCGCAGTGGGAGTCCGGGTACGTCCAGTATTCTCAGTTGGACGACACGGGGCTCGGCTCCTCATCGGGACCGGAGGACAGCGGCGACAGGATCTGCCCCACGAAATCCTCGGGGACTTCGGTATCCGTCCCATACTTCCCCGGCCATTCGCGGCCGGGCAGATGGAAGGTTCCGAAGCACCAGTCGACCCAGGGCAGCATCGACGCGAAGTTCTTGTTCGTCACTTCGGGTCCATCGTTGGTGTGATGCCAGTGGTGGAAGCCGGGCGTCGAGATGATCCACTCGAGAGGTCCAAGGCGCCACCGGACGTTCGAGTGTATGAAAAATCCCCATGCCGTTCCGACGATCGAGACGATGATCGGCACCAGATCGAGCTGGCTGGACATCGGCTGTGCGAGCCCGAGCACGTACATCGGGACGAGGGCGCAAAATCGCGTGAACACCATGTCGACCGGGTGGGCGCGCGAGTTCACCAGCCAATCCATCTCCTCGGCGCTGTGGTGGATGGCGTGGAAGCGCCACAGGAACGGGATCGCGTGCGACCAGCGGTGTCCCCAATATCCGCCGATTTCTCCGACAATCATTGCCGCGGCCATGCGGAGCCCGAGTGGAAGTGCGGCTGCCCAGGAGTAGAATCCGGCGGGCTCAAAGCGGTGGATCACCGCAGCGACCACTGTCATGGGGATGACCAACAGCAGCCGGGGCGCCAATCCGCTGAGGAAATAATAAATCAGGTCGACGCCGAAGGCCTTCCGAAAGAATTTCTGCCTGTGGAGCGCCCACAATTTCTCGAGCGGGGCGAAGATCACCACCAGGACGACGAGCCACGCGCACATGCGGATCGAGTCGACAACGACCGGCGGCAGGCCATGTAGGAATTGAGTCGGCATGGGGATGGTCCTTCAGCCGGGAAGATCGTCTGGACTCGTCAGGATCTTTACTTGCGCCGTCGCCGGTGGCGGGCGCCACCGAGCAAAACGAGGCCCCCGAAGGCCATCATCGTCAGCGAGGCAGGCTCAGGCGCGTTCTGATACAACTGGACGCCGTCGATCAGGCCGAAGGGCGGAGCTCCCGAGGGGCCGACCGCGAAGAAACTGAGTTCCTCGGTCTTCGCCGTCGCGGTGAACGTCATGGTTTGCAGTTGCCAATCGACCGAGCTCAGTACGCCGTCTTTTTCCGGAAATGTCATCACCGAAGA
>DASXZC010000602.1:0-2728 GCA_036502165.1 Bryobacteraceae bacterium | reverse complement strand
CGTCATTCAGCCTACTCAGCCTGAGCCCGAAGCCGAAGAACGCAAAGCATTAGGAGTACCCTCATCATGAAAAAACTCGCGATCGCCGCCATTCTTTTATTAGTCCAATTCACCGCGGCCGCAGCCTCAGTTGGATATACGTACGACTCCGCCGGACGTCTCACGAAGATCGACTACGGCACGCAGGGCGCCATCGTATACACGTACGATAACGCCGGCAACCTTTTGAGCCGAACCGTCACGATACCGCCAAACGATTCGAAGCAGAAAGCAAAGAAAACGAAAGACGCTAAAGCGGCTGCGCCCGCCGTGCGCAAATCATAGTTAATTCGAACCAGGCTTTCGTGCGGAATCCAAAACAAATCGAGCGACCTGCACCTTCTCCGCTCGTAGCTGCAATCCGAGTTGTTCTTTCAGGGCCGTGCCAATGCTCGGCCCTTCGACCTCGTTCCATTTCAAAGTGAAATCGTAGACGCCGCTGAGACCCGTCTTATCGACGCCCTGCCCCACATTGCCTGCGAACTCGATGAGATCCTTCAGCGTGGACATCGAACACTTCCGGGCCTTCAACACGATGGCTCTGCTGATCGGCTTCGGTAGTTCTTCACCGTTCGGGCCCAAAAACGCCACTTTCGCTTCATCACTCTTCGAAGGCTCCAGCTTCGGACCGTTCTTCGCCACCACCAGTGCGAACCCCGGTTCTTCTTTGGTGACGTAGTGGAATTTCATCTGGAACCGCTCCACCAACAGGTTCTGCAGCATCGTGAGCAACTGCTGCTTTGTCGCCGCCGCCGGATTTTCCGCCTTCGCCTCCACGTCAAACCGCAGGTCCCCGCGTTGGATCCAATCCGAACCCGTATCGAGCACCTGCATGGTCACGCCATAAGCGATCCCGATCAGGTGGCTGAGCCGCGCGTCAGTGATCCTGCAACGCCCCAAGGCCGGAATATCCGAATGCAACTGATCCTCGGCGCTATAAACAGAATCGACTCCGTGGCAACTTCCCCGCGCCCCAAGGCCTCGCGAGGGAGCGGCCTTAATCGAAGCCACTTCAAATTCCAGCGGCGTTTGGGCGCCCGCCACTTGCGCCGCAAACAACGCTGCAGCGACGAATCCAGCCCAATTCAAGGAAAGCATAACGGCAGCCTCCCAACAGCGTACACGAGCGGATCGTGAAGTTATAGTAAGTGGTGTGGCGCTCAGGATCATCAAGTGAATCGGACGCGAATCCAGGATCTCCCGATCGCCGGCGCGATCACAGGAGTCGGTAGCCTCCCCCTGACATGCGCCGATTCCGCCATCCAGTCGGTCGCCGAATTCTCCCCGGAAATTCCCTTCTGGCCCCAATTGCCGCAACGCTCGGACCATGAGGCGGTCATCGGCCAAGGCCTCGGCATCCTCGCGGATCTCGTTCGTCCGCGCAACGAGCGCTACGGCTATGAAATCATCGACGGGCGCATCGATGCCGCCATTGAAATTCTCCACCGCAGCGCCGGCGAGTTAACTCAGAACACCGCCGCAGGCTTTGGCGCATTCGAACAAGCCGCGGCATCAGGACTCTTCCCCAAAGCCATCGCAGTGAAAGGCCAGATCGAAGGCCCGATCACGTTGTCGGCCTATCTGTTCTACAAAGACCGGCCCTTCCTGTCCGATCCCGCGCTGTTCGCAGCAGTCGCGTTTCACGTCTCCCAGATCGCCTGCTGGCAGATCGATCGCTTGAAAGCGTCCGGCCTATCCGTTCTGATGTTCATCGACGAACCAGCGTTATGCCTCGAAGCGGTCCGCAGCACTCTCGTTCCCGAAGACCAGCGCCTGAACGCCCTTGCATCCACGCTCGCCGACGTTCGCACCCGCGGAGCCTTTGCTGGACTCCACTGCTGCGCAGCACGCCCCTTCGGACGCATGTGCCGTGTAAAGCCCGACATCCTATCGTTCGATGCCCACGAAGGAGTCGAATTATTCTTCGCCGACCCCGATGTACGAGACTTCATGCGCCGCGGCGGAGCCGTTGCCTACGGAATGGTTCCCACTTGGCCATCCTTAAAGGCTCTCGATCCAGTGGGAATTTTCTCGCGTTGGCTGGCCGCGGCATCCCTCGCTGGCGATCCCCAGGAAATTGCGCAACGCGCAATGGTCACGGCGACCTGCGGACTCGGCATGCTCGATCAATCCGCCATCGCGGAATCATTCAACTCCGCGCGCGACGTCGGCAAAATGATCAGAACCCTCGCGAGCCGCCCCGCTCTCCTCGACGCTTATTTCGCCGGATCGTAGTTCAAGTTCGGCCCAAGCCATCGCTCCACCTCGGCGATGCTCATTCCCTTGCGCCGATGGTAATCATCGACCTGATCGCGATCGATCTTCCCCAAACTGAAATAACGCGACTCGGGATGTGCGAAGTACAACCCGCTCACGCTCGACCCCGGCCACATCGCGAATGATTCGGTGATCAGGATCCCTGTGTTCTTCTCCACATCCAGCAAATGCCACAGCGGACCCTTTTCCGTATGATCCGGGCACGCAGGATATCCCGCGGCCGGCCGAATACCCCGGTACTTCTCGTCAATCAGATCGGCGTTGCTCAGCCCTTCACTGCAACCATAACCCCACTCCCGCCGCGCGCGTTTATGCAAGCATTCAGCGAACGCTTCGGCCAGACGATCGGCAAGAGCCTCAGCCATGATCGCGTTATAGTCGTCGTTCTCGGCCCTGAACCGCTCGCACAACT
>DASXZC010000601.1:0-6306 GCA_036502165.1 Bryobacteraceae bacterium | reverse complement strand
CTCGATCACCGCTTGCCCCTTCAACGTGTCACCCACCACCCTCATCGTTACGACCGCGACGTTATCCTCGACCTGCACTTTGAACACCACCGTGTCCCCGTCCACCTTGCCGTCAGTGATCGGCGATTGCTTGTCCGCACTCGGCCCCGCCGTTCCAGTCAGCGCATTACCGGATTGCGTCAGCACAACCCACGCCGTGCCGTCGTTCGTCTCCCCGTCGGGAGTCTTCGCCGTCGCGGTTCCCGACCATTTTCCACTCAGGTCAGCGGCCGACACCGTGCCGGTCAACAGCACGGCGCCCACACACAGCATTAATAAAGTTTTCAGGTTCGACATATCTCAGTTATACGCGGCTCGCGCTCGAATGTTGCATCTTTCCTCATACATCTTCGGACGCGTTATGATGGGAAGCCATGGCGCGCAGTGCTTTGGGGGACTCGCGTCCGAAATTCGACTCATGGAAACGAGGTTGCTATGAACAAATTGTTTTGGATCGCCGCCATCGGGACGGGCATGCTCTGCGCCCAGACCCCCGATTTCTCGGGCGTTTGGAAAGCAAACGATAAAAGCCAGGGACTTCCTCCGAACGCGACCTATCTCGCAATCATTGATCAAAAGGACGGCCACCTGACGCAGACCAACGGCGTCACTACGCAGCGCGGGGAACAACGGTCCAGTTATCGTTGGGATTTGTCCGGAAAGGAAGGCCACGGCACCCTCGGCGGACTCCCGCTGAAGAGTACCGCGAAGTTCGAAGGCTCGACACTCGTCGTCAATGCCGTGCAGCCCGAGAATCGCTCGATTACGGCGAAATATTCGCTTTCCGGCGATGGCAAGACGCTCACGATCGAGGTGGCAACGACCAATGCCCGTGGGAATCAGGCGCAGACGCTGGTGCTCGACAAGCAACCCGACTCGGCCGGTGACGCGCTGCGGAAGCCGGAGATGACCATCGCCGAGGCTGGGCATGCCAAGAACGTCAAATTGCTAGGCGGCAACCCGGCGTCGTCGTTGATCGACACGATGCAGGCGTTCACTTTCGCACTCGGCCAGAACTGCCAATTCTGCCACGTGCAGGGCAACTTCGCGTCGGACGACAAGCCGCAGAAAGAGACTGCCCGCAAGATGATTCAAATGGTGATGACCGCGAATAAGGAAACGTTCGGAGGGCACAACGCAGTGCGTTGCTTCACTTGCCACCAGGGGAACATGCATCCTCCGGGGCCGAAGTTCTAAGGCTGCAATGCGAAACTCCGGTGGACCAGTTTCAGGAGGCTGGTCCACCGGAGCGAAACTTACGCCGCGATCGAAGCCGACCGGCGTTCGATCTGCTGCAGGATCCAATGATAGGTCCGATCGAGTCCCCGTTCGAGTGAGAACTTCGGCTCCCAGCCGAGTTTCTCCTGAATCAGGCGATTGTCCGAATTCCTTCCCCGCACTCCGAGCGGCCCCGGAATGTGCCGGATCCGCACTTCCTTGCCCGCCACTTCCATAGCCATTTCGACGAGCCGGTTGATCGTCACCATTTCCATCGAGCCGATATTGACCGGCCCTGCGAAATCCGAATCCATCAGCCGCCGCACACCTTCGACGCACTCATCGACATAGAGGAACGAACGCGTCTGCGTGCCGTCGCCCCAGATCTCGATCTCCCCGCCGTCCTCGGTTTCGGCGACCTTGCGGCACATCGCCGCCGGAGCCTTTTCGCGCCCGCCGCACCATGTACCTTCCGGTCCAAAAATATTGTGGAACCGGGCGACGCGCACCTGCACGCCGTGATTGCGCGCATAGGCGAAGTACAGCCGCTCGCTGAACAGCTTTTCCCATCCATACTCGGAATCGGGAGCCGCCGGATACGCCGAGTCCTCCGAGCACAGCGGATTATTCGGATCCATTTGGTTCCGTTCCGGATAAATGCACGCCGACGAGGAATAAAAGAACTTCTTCACGCCCGCGCGGGTTCCATGCTCGAGCGTATTCAGATTGATGGTCGCCGAGTTGTGCATCACCGCGGCGTCGTGTTCGCCGGTGAAGATGTATCCGGCCCCGCCCATATCGGCGGCGAGTTGATACACTTCATCGATCCCATCGACCGCCTCTCGGGAGACATTCGGATCCCGCAAATCGCCCAGGACGAATTCATCCGACGGCGGATGCGTGAATTCGTGGCGCTTGATATCGACGCCGCGGACCCAGAATCCTTCCGACTTCAACCGCTTTACTAAATGGCCGCCGATAAATCCACCAGCGCCGTTGACCAATACTCGCTTCATCGATCCTCCCATTCAACTCAGTCCGCGAATACCGCGACCGGCTCCGCCGCTTCCTGTGCCTCTGCGAGCTTCGCGAGATCGCTTGATCCCGACGCCGCCTCGGCGCTCGAACCCGCTCCCGCCGTCTCGAACACGTCGTGCCAGATTCCGATTCCCTCGATCAGTCCCGCCCGCGCCGCAACCATCGCGTCAGTCCACTTCGCTCCGACAGGCCATGCGACCGGCAGCTTGCGCGCCACTTCGCCGTAGCACTCGTGATACGTCTTGCCTTGCAGATCGAGCGATCGCAACGCCGCGCAGAACTCGTCGGTCAGCAGCATGCCGATGCGCTCGTTATCGAGGTCCCGCCACAGGATGTGTTCGTTCCGCTTCTGTCGCAGCAGCGGATGTCCGTAAGCAATGACATCGCCCAGATGCTGCGCGATCCGCACGACGATATAGCTCGGCCATATGTCGTCGTACCGCCCGACACAAGGGCTCATAAAGTACGCCGGAATCACCTCGCGCATTAGAGCCGTATTCTGCGAATTGAACGGCGACCACGTCCCCGGCTGCAGCGCGAACCGCTCCGGTGCCCCCGCCGCCATCCCACGCACAACGATCGGCCGTTCGAGCCGCGTCATGGCGTCGATATCCGGATCGTCCAGCCACAATCCCGCGTTCACCGAAACCCGTCTCCGGATCGGCGCCACGCAGGTGAAAATCTCGCGTTCCTTCCAGCGCTCGCCGCGCGGAAATCCGCGATGATAAAACGGCGTGCCGCTCGCTTCCTCGAGCATCGAGCAGACATTGAACCAGCCCGACGAAGTCTCAAATGCCGGCAGCTCCGGAGTCTGCCCCACGACCGCGTGCAGCTTCAGGAAGTCATGATTGAGCATCCAGTTGTCGTCATCGACAGTGATGATGATGTCGGCGCCGTCTTCCCAAGCCTTCAAAAGGCCAACGTTACGCCGCTGGATCGAATTGAACGGCAGATGATTCCACAGCGCCGGATAGCGCTCGAGATAGGTCTGCTGATCCTCGACGCCCAAGTAGGTGCAGGGATAATGCCGCGCGGACAGACTCTCACAGAACGAGCGCGTCTCGGCCGGCGTCTTCTTGTCGCCGATCACGACGAAGTTCAAGTCGGAATGGCCGAAGAACCTGGCATTCTGCCCATACTTTTCGAGCGCGGAAGGGACGTAAATGGTGGTGGTGACGATCGTAGTCTTCATTACTGGTTAGCCTCGGCGGCGGGCCGCGCCGCAATCCGGTTCCGGCCTTGGAAACGCAGCTTCAAGGCGATCCGGAAATACACAAAATTTCTCCAAAACGGGTTGTGCGACTCGCCTTCCTTGCGCGCTTCCCACTTCACCGGGATCTCAATCGATGTCGCCCCATTCAACAGCGGACGCAGCAGGCATTCGAGCAGGAACGGATGCCGCAGCTCTTCCCACTGATGCCCGCGTAGCGTCTCAGTGCGCCAAATGCGGTAGCCGAACGTAAGGTCGGTCAGATTGGTGTGATACAGGAATCCGATGCCCTTCTGGAAGAACCAGTTGGCGACCAGCTTCACGGGGTTGTAGCCGGCAAAGCCGCCACCCTCAGTCCAACGTGTGGTGGCGACGATGTCCCACCCCTCGGAGCGCGCCTTCGCGATCATGTCCTTCGCCGCCCGCGGCTCGGTCTCGAGATCGGACGCCATCAGCATGATGTGCGTGCCAGTCGACCAGGCGAACGCATCCTGCAGCGCTCCGCCGAGGTAAGGCTTAGTCTGCTGCCGTGTCCAGACGATCCCGGGATAGGATTCTTCGAGTTCCTTGCACATCGCCAGCGACTCGGGTTTAGTGAACTTGCTGACGACGCAGATGACTTCGTGGATGTCCTCGCGCCGGATGTCGTTCATGACGATGTCGACGGTTTCACGCAGGGAAGTCGTCTCGTCCATGACGGGCATGATGATCGACACGGAAATCGGCTTCAGCCTTTGGGACTCAGGGGTGGCGGAATGCGGCATGGGTAGAAGTGTCCTCGGATGTTTTGGCGGCAGCTTTGTCGGCCGCCCGCTCGATCTGTTCAAAAAGATATTCGGCCTGTTTGCCTTTTTCCTTCATAGCGATGTCCTTCACATCGAGAAGTTCACGTCCTGTCGGGTTCGATACTCGTTCGAAAATCCAGAATGTGCCGAAGCGTTTTTTCAGTTCATAGTTCGTCGTCAATGTGCTGACGATATGCAAGAAAACCTGCGGCTCATCCTTCTCAAAGCGACTCGCGAAGTCACGGTAGGAACGGTCGAGCACAAGGACATCCGGCTTCAGGTGGCTGTACTCCCCAAGCCGCCAGTCGTCCTGGAAGCCCGTAAATCCGAGCCCGAAACCGAGCGCCACAGTTCCGACCATCGATTTTCCCTGGGAACGCTCTAGCTTCAAATCGGCGATTGCGGGAAGGTAATCACGGTGGTACTCATCGGCGCGTATGTGCTCGACAGAGGCGAGAATCTGAAGCGCCACAAGGCCAGACATCGCGGCCGCTGCGAAGACCTTGCCGTCGATGCCGGCATGCCAAAGGCATATGAATCCCAGCGCGAGTACAACGTTGTAGAAAGGCAGGAGATAGATCATGTACATCGGCGCCTTGAATCCGTTGAGCAGCGTCATTCCCAAGACCAGCGCTACGAGGCACCACTGAAACGTCCTCGACTGCGCCGTTTTTTGCGAACGGAAAAACGCGATCAGCGCGGTCGCATAGAAGACCGGAATCAGCACGAGCCATTTGTTCAGCACGCCGCCCCAAAGGCCACCCGCGACGTACACCGCGACCTCGCGAACGAATTCCTTCCAGACCGCCAACCATGGCTGTACGATCGTCTTCCAGCGTGACGAATTTCTTCCCGCTGCATTCGAGAAGAACTGCGCGACGAAATCGTGAGGACTCTGTACGATATAGACCAACCACAAAGAGCCAAAGAATCCGTAGGGGATGACCGCGAGGACCAGATGCTTCCATCTGATCTGCGCCCGGTCGAACCGCCAGACAATGACCGCAAGGATCAATTGAACGAGAATGGCGTTCGGATGCGTAAACACCGCAGCCGCGCTCAGCAGTTGGCTCACCCAGACGGCTCGCCCGAAATTACGCTCCCGAAAATATAGGTAGGAGGCAATTGAACCCAGCGCCAACGCGTTCGCAGTCGATTCCATTCTCCCGTCTGCGGAACTCCACAGATAGACGAAATCGATCGCCGTCAACAGCGTCGCCAGTTGGGCCAAGCCATTGACTGGCAACAGTTTGCGAACGATGTAAAACAGCGCGACCAGGGAGAACGCGCCCCATAAGATCGAGTATGCTCGCATGGCGAAGAGGCTGAATCCAAACACCTTGAACCAAGCCGCGAGCGCAACCAGATGGTTTGGCACGACAATATAAAACCGCTGCTGAATCCCCTGCAAGTTGGCGTTCAGGAAATGGCCAGAAGGATTGATGACGTTGGCCGACATCTTCCCGAGAAACGCTAAGTTATAGGAAGGATTCGCAAACGCCCCTTCGTCGCACCACGGGGCCTTGGTCATTGCCAGTCCGGTAGCAAGGCCAATGAAGATCGCGACCGCCGCGACCAAGGGAATCCAGATTCTGCGGTTCGATTCGCTAACCGGCAGCGGCGCGGAGATGCTCGATGCTTCTTCTGCGACCCTGACAGCGGACTCGCTGCTAGGCGTCGAATCGATCAGCATATGACTAGCTATCGGCAAGTCGCCTCACCATCGTTAGTCCGCAATAGTGGAGCAAAGGCTCCGCGCATCCGATAGATACGGGTGAAATGACTTGCGCGCCGAGTGAGACGGCCATCCCACCGAAGCCTAGCCCGCCCCGAAGATCTCTGGCCGACCGGATGGAGTCCCACCCGCGGATCTTCTTAGCGGCTTTTACAGTCGTCTACTTCCTTGGGATGTCGGCGAAAAATGCGAAGCGCGCTTTTTGGATCGACGAGCTATTCACGTACAGCCTCGCGGATCGCCCTTCGATTGGCCAAATTTGGCCGTTGATTGTCAAAGGG
>DASXZC010000600.1:0-14312 GCA_036502165.1 Bryobacteraceae bacterium | reverse complement strand
GCGTTGCGGAAGCTGCGGCATCCGAGCAGGAGCCACCGGTTGCGGGCGTTCCTCGAGCAGAACGGCC
This sequence comes from Bryobacteraceae bacterium, assembly GCA_036502165.1. Classification (GTDB taxonomy): domain Bacteria; phylum Acidobacteriota; class Terriglobia; order Bryobacterales; family Bryobacteraceae; genus F-183. The sequence goes on along the minus strand of DASXZC010000600.1, from coordinate 14,245 downwards.
GCGAGTAGGCCGCTCCGTCACGATCGTTTTCTAGAGAGCTTCTTCAACGCGCGCCTGTCGTGCTTGCCGGAGTGATGAATTGCCTTTGTCGAGCTCCTAGCTTCGACTGAGAGCATCTGATGTGCGGGTGCGTCCGCATTCTGTATTGATAGGGCCGCGGCTCCGCCTCGCCAGATCAGGAAGATGTGCGCGACATACAGTGCGCAGACGGCTGCGAGATAAGTCTCGAGCCAGCCCCAACTCGCCAGCGGCACTTGGGCGAGACAAAGAACTGTCAACGCGCAGTAAATCCATCGAGATCTCAAGTACTTCGTCCACGGAATCTTTTCCTCCGACCGCTCCAGGAACGAATACGTGAGCATGAGCAGTACGATGCCCATGACGCAGGCCTGGCAGGTAGCCAGTTTGTTGACTTTGGAGAACGTGAACGCCAGACCAAAGAGAACCGCGATCAACAGATCCAGAAGATCGTACACAAACGGATAGGCAGTGAGTTTCTTGAGATCGACGAAGAGGTGAAAGTAGTCGAGCAGGTACAGGAATGCGATCAAGGCCATCGTGGTCGAATGCGGAAAGTGGTCGATGCCGGAGATGAACTGATAAAAGTCATAGAGCATCGAAGCCAGGACGCCCGGATAGACGAGCGTGTAGACGATTTCGTGGCAACCCGCACTGAACCTCGAACTGGCCATAGAGGGGTAAAATCGGCTCCTTATTTATTCAAACTTATTTATTGTATGCGGGAACGGTCCGTTTGTGAAGAAATGAATGCGCGGGACTGAGCGGCCGCTTGCAGGAGCCTATTGACCGCGACTTCATAGACTTGACGGGTGAAAGGCGGGTTGAGAGATGCTACTGGCTTGACGATGCGGTCCACGCGAGCAGACGTGAACCGCAAGGAAACCTCCGATGGATCTCACCCTCAACCCTGAAGAAGAAGCGTTCCGCGACGAATTGCGCGCGTGGCTGGCGGCGCATGTGCCGAAGGGATGGCAGAAGCGCAATGGTAATAAATCGATGGAGGAGCGCTTCGCGTTTTTTCGCGCATGGCAGCGGCAGCTCTTCGATGGGGGATGGGCGGGGATTCATTGGCCGGTGGCATACGGCGGACGTGGGGCGACGCTGATCCAGCAGACCATTTTCTTTGAGGAAATGGCGCGGGCTGAGGCGCCTCCGATGGCGAATGTGCTGGGGCTCGGCATTATTGGGCCGACGATCATACACTTCGGAAGCGATGCGCAGAAGACGCGCTGGCTGCCGGATATCCTGGGCGCGGAGAAGATTTGGTGCCAGGGATTTTCGGAGCCGAACGCGGGGTCGGACCTGGCTTCCTTGAGCGCGGATGCGGTGCTCGATGGCGATCACTACATCGTCAATGGCCAGAAGGTCTGGAATTCTTATGGTTGGGCCGCGGACTGGTGCGAGTTGGTGGTGCGCACCGATAAGAGCGCTCCGAAACATAAAGGGCTGACTGTGTTGGCCGTCGATATGAAGTCGCCGGGCGCGGAGGTGCGTCCGCTGAAGCAGATGACGGGGGAGAGCGAGTTCAATGAGCTGTTCTTCCGCGATGTTCGCGTGCCGGTCGGGAACGTGATTGGCAAAGTGAACGATGGCTGGAATGTCGCGCTGGGAACGCTGATGCATGAGCGTGGGACGTTCGGCGCGGGCTTGCAGGTGATTTATCAACGCAACTTCAAGCGGCTGGTCGAGCTCGCAAAGACGATGAAGCGGGCGGATGGAAAGCCGGCGTGCGAGGACGGTTCCATCCGGCAGAGGCTCGCGCAGATTGGGGCGGAGATCGAAGTCATGCGCTGGAATCAGATGCGCGCGTTCAGCAGAATTGCCGCGACGGGCGTGCCGGGGCCGGAAGGATCGATCCAAAAAATTACCTGGAGCGAACTCAATCAGCGCATGCAGCAACTGGCGCAGGAGATCCTTGGGCCGTTTGGTCAATTGGCGAAGGGGACGCCGCATGCGATCGATGATGGCGCGTGGTCGTATGGATATTTGCGCACGCGCGGCAACACGATTGAAGCGGGTACTTCGGAAATCCAGCGCAATATTATCGGGCATTTCGTGCTCGGGTTGCCTAAGAGTTATTGAGGGAGTCGGCATATGAATTTCGGACTCAGTGAGAGTCAACGGATTTTGAAGGACAGCGCGCGCAAGTTCTTTGCGAACGAATGTCCGATCGCGGATGTGCGGCGCATTATGGAGACGACGCCGCACGCTTACGATGCGGCTTTGTATGGGAAGCTCGCTGGGCAGGGGTTCACGGGCGTCATCTTTCCTGAAGAATTTGGCGGACTTGGGTTGGGCTACGTCGAGATGGTCGCGCTGCTCGAGGAGATGGGGCGTGCGCTGCTGCCGGGGCCGTATTTCTCGAGTGCGATCCTCGCGGGGAGCGTGATTAACGAGGCGGCGGATGATCGGCAGCGGGGCAAATTTTTAACCCCGATTGCGGAGGGGGCGAAGCGGGCGACACTCGCGCTCGTCGAGGGGCGGGGGAGCTGGCATCCGAATTCGGTGCAGATGGTGGCCGGTGGAACGACTTTAAATGGCACGAAGTTGTTCGTTACCGACGCGGGGGTCGCGGATACGATTGTGGTTGTCGTCCGCTATCATCACGACGATCTCGCGTTGTTCGCAGTTGATTCGAAGGCGGTGGGGGTGACGATCACTCCGATGGCGGGGATGGATCAGACGCGGCCGGTTTACATGGTGCGCTTTTGCGATGTCGAGGGGGAGTTGCTCGCGATGGGGGCGCATGCGCGCGCGGCGCTGCATCGCGGATTGAATATTGCTGAGGTCGCGCTGGCCGCGGAACTGACGGGCGGGATGCAGCGGGCGATGGAAATTACGGTCGAGTACGCGAAGACGAGGAAGCAGTTCGGCAAGCCGATCGGCGGCTATCAGGCGGTGCAGCATCAGTGCGCGGACATGTATTTTTACACGGAGGGCTCGCGGTCGTCGGCGATGTATGCGGCGTGGGCGCTCGACAATAAGGCGGATGATGCGGAGAAGGCGGTGGCGATCGCCAAGATGTATGCGAGCGATTCGGGGCGCGAGGTGGGCAATCGTTCCATACAAGTCCACGGGGGGATGGGGTTCACGTGGGAGAACGATTGTCATCTGTACTATCGGCGGGCGAAGGCGAGCGAGGTCATGCTGGGGGATGCGTCGTATCATCGGGACCGGATTGCGGCCATGATCATCGATCCGGTGGAAGTGACGGATCGAACTCTTGAGGAAGCGTTCGCGCTGGATTGATGATGACTCCATCGTTGCACTCGTTGTTTGAACTGAAGGGACGTACCGCGCTCATTACCGGCGGGTCGCGCGGGCTCGGACTTGAATTTGCTGAGGGGTTGGCCGAGGCGGGAGCCAAGGTCTGGCTTTCCGCGCGGCGCGAACAGTGGCTGACGCCGGCGGTCGAGCGGTTGCGGGCGAATGGTTTCATGGCGGAGGGCGCTACTTGCGACGTGACCAATCCGGAGGATGTCGCGAAGACGGTCGACGCGGCTGTCGCTGCATTTGGATCCGTTGACATTCTGGTGAACAATGCCGGAGTGAGTTGGTCGGCGGCGGCGGAGGATATGCCGTTTGATAAGTGGCGGCTCGTGCTCGATACGAATCTTACGGGGGCGTTCCTCTTTAGTCAGGCGGTGGCGAAGAGGTCCATGATCCCGCGTGAATTTGGGCGGATTATCAACGTCGCTTCGATTGCGGGATTGAAGGGCGTCATGCCTTCGGGCATCCATTACGCTGGGTACGTCGCGTCGAAGGGCGGACTGCTTGCGCTTACGCGCGAGTTGGCGGCGAAGTGGGCGCAGTACAACATCCGCGTGAATTCGATTTCACCGGGCTTCTTTCCGTCGCGTATGACGGAGGACGTCATCGCGGAGCGGGGTGAGGCGGCGATGTCGACGAGCACTCCGATGAGGCGTATTGGGCGGCCTGGGGAGTTGAAGGGCGTGGGCGTCTTTCTCGCGGCGGACGCTTCGAATTTTATTACCGGCCAGAACATCGTCGTCGATGGCGGCCGGACTGCTGTATAACCTGTATTGGGAGTTTCCATTATGAGCGACCTTGTTCAATTCACCAAAGACGGTGATGTCGGAATCATCACGATCAATAATCCGCCCGTGAATGCGCTATCGCCGGGAGTGCCGCAGGGGATCGCGGATGGGATTGCGAAAATCGCGGCGGATCCGGAGATTAAGGCGGGGGTGCTGATTGGGGGCGGGCGCACCTTTATCGCGGGCGCGGATATCAAGGAGTTCGGCAAGATTACTTCGGGCGAGAAGCGGAGCGATATCGGGCTCAACGATGTCGTCAATGCGATGGAGAATTGTCCGAAGCCGATCGTCGCGGCGATCCACGGGACGGCGTTTGGCGGCGGACTCGAGACGGCGATGGGCGCGCATCATCGCGTGGCGGTTGCGAGTGCGCTGGTGGGTCAGCCGGAAGTGAAGCTCGGCATCATACCGGGCGCGGGGGGCACGCAAAGGTTGCCGCGTCTGGCGGGCGTCGCGAAGGCGGTTGAGATGTGCGCGTATGGGGATCCGGTGAAGGCGACGTCTGCGCTGGCTGCGGGGATCGTCGATCGGATCGTCGATGGCGACTTGCTGACTGAAGCTGTGAAGTTCGCGCGCGAAGTGGCGGAGTGGCCGCTGCGCAAGACGAGTGATCGCGATGAGAAGCTCAAGGGCGCGTTCGATTTCGACGCAGCGCGGAAGGCTGCGGCCAAGCGTTCGCGTGGGTTGGTGGCGGCGCAGAAGGCGATCGACGCGATCGAGGCGGCGACGAAGATGCCGTTCGCGGCCGGGCTCGCTGAGGAACAGCGGCTCTTTCAGGAGTGTCTGTTCGCGACGCAATCAAAAGCGATGATTCACGCGTTTTTTGGCGAGCGCGAAGTGGGGAAGATCCCCGGACTTGGGAAAGATACGCCGGTGATTCCGATCGCGAAGGCTGCAATCATTGGCGCGGGAACGATGGGCGGCGGCATCGCGATGAACTTCATGAACGCGGGGATCCCCGTGATCATACGCGAGACGACACAGGAGGCTCTCGATCGCGGCGTTGCGACCATCACGAAGAATTATGCAAATTCTGTGAAAAAAGGGCGGTTTACGCAGGCGTTCATGGATCAGCGGTTGGCGCTGCTGACTCCGCAGTTGAGTTATGACGGCTTCGATTCTGCGGACATCATTGTTGAAGCGGTGTTTGAAGGGATGGCTTTGAAGAAAGAGATCTTCGCCGAGATTGATGCGATTGCGAAGCCGGGCGCGATTCTCGCGTCGAATACTTCGACGTTGAACATTGATGAAATCGCCTCGGCGACGAAGCGGCCGGAGGCGGTGATTGGTACGCACTTCTTTAGTCCTGCGAATGTGATGAAGCTGCTCGAGGTCGTGCGGGGGGCGAAGACGAGCGATGCGGTCATTCAAACTTGCATGCAGCTTGGGAAGAAAATCGGCAAGGTGAGCGTGTTGGTTGGGAACTGCTTTGGCTTTGTTGGCAACCGGATGTTTGGGCCGTATCGGAGGGAGGCGCAGTTCCTGGCGGAAGAGGGCGCGAGCGTGCAGGCGGTCGATGCGGTGCTTTATGGATTTGGGATGGCGATGGGTCCGATGGCGGTCGGCGATCTCGCGGGGCTCGACGTTGGATGGCGGATCCGCAAGGAGGTCGCGCATCTGCAGAAGCCAGGTGTGCGGCAGCCGATTGCGGAGGACAAACTGTGCGAAATGGGGCGTTTTGGGCAGAAAACAGGCGCGGGTTGGTACAAGTACGATGAGAATCGCAATGCGGTGCCGGATCCGGATGTCGCGAAGTGGGTTCTCGAGTGGGCCACGGCGGCGGGCATTCCGCAGCGCCAGATTTCGGATAGCGAGATCCTCGACCGGTGTCTGTATGCGCTCGTCAATGAGGGCGCGCGGATTCTCGAGGAGGGCTATGCGTTGCGGGCGGTCGATATCGACATTGTGTATTTGTACGGTTATGGATTTCCGGCGCATCGTGGGGGTCCGATGTTTTATGCAGATACTGTCGGGCTGAAATCCGTCTATGAGCGCGTGTGCGATTTCGAGAAAGTGCATGGGGAGTTGTGGGCTCCGGCGCCGTTGTTGAAGAAGCTGGCGGAAGAGGGCAAGACGTTCGCACAGTATGACAAGGAGCGTGGACGGTAATGCGGGAAGCAGTCGTAGTCGCCAGTTCGCGGACGGCTTTGACGAAGTCGTTCCGGGGGTCATTCAACATGACGCGGCCGGATGATCTGGCGGCGCATTGTATTCGGGATGTGTTCAAGAAGACTCCGCAGCTCGATCCGGGTGAATGCGAGGACGTCATCATGGGATGCGCGCAGCCGAGCGGGGCGCAGGGGAACAACGTGGCGCGCGTGGCGGCGATGCTTGCGGGGATGTCGCCTTACACGGCGGCGACGACGGTGAATCGGTTCTGTTCCTCAGGCCTGCAGGCGGTGGCGATGGCGGCGCACGAGATCATTGTGGGGGGCGCGGAGGCGGCGATCGGCGGGGGGCTCGAGAGCATTACGTTCATGAAGCGGGACAGCGATCCGCATCCGACTTTGAAGGGGACGATGCCGGGGATTTATATGGTCATGGGCGATACGGCTGAGGTGGTGGCGAAGCGGTACGGGGTCAGCCGGCAGGCGCAGGATGAGTACTCGCTTGTGAGCCAGCAGCGGACGGCGCGGGCGCAGAGGGAGGACTTCTTCGCTGGCGAGATTGCGCCGTTGAAGGTGACGCGGGGGATTCTTGATAAGAAGTCCGGGCAGATTACGGGGACGGAGGAGGTTTGCGCGGATCGCGATGAGTGCAATCGGCCGGATACGACGCTCGAGGGGTTGCTGGGGTTGAAGCCGTACTTCGATCAGACATCGGGGCAGGGTTCGGTGACGGCGGGGAATTCGTCGCAATTGTCGGATGGGGCGTCGGCGACCTTGTTGATGTCGCGGGAGCGGGCGGATGCGCTGGGGGTTCCTTATAAACTGATTTTCCGGGGATTTAATGTGTCGGGGTGCGAGTCCGATGAGATGGGGATTGGGCCGGTTTATGCGATCCCGCGGCTGCTGAAACGGCAGGGGCTGGCGATTGAGGATGTCGATATCTGGGAATTGAATGAGGCATTTGCGGTGCAGGTCGTGTATTGCCGCGATAAGTTGGGGATCCCGATGGACCGGCTGAATGTCAACGGTGGGTCGGTGTCGATCGGGCATCCGTTTGGGATGACGGGTTCGCGGATGGTGGGGACGCTCGCCAACGAGATGCATCGGCGGCGGCAGGCGGGTGAGAAGTGCCGCTATGGCGTTGTCACGATGTGCATCGGGGGCGGGCAGGGGGCGGCGGGGTTGTTCGAGGCGGTTTCGTAGGAATCGTCCGTCGCTTTTTTGGGAATTAGTCCTACAAATCTACTTGGTTCCGTCCTACTCCTTTGCTAGAATGATCGTTTGCGATCGTTCCTAAGGAGTTCTTTTGTCCACCTCAGATCCAGTTTCCGAAACAGTTAAAATTGCCCCGGCCAGTGGTAAGCTTGGCGTCCTCATTCCCGGCATTGGCGCAGTCTCGACGACGTTCATCGCGGGCGTCGAGGCTATTAAGAAAGGACTCGCGCAGCCGGTCGGCTCGCTTACGCAGCTTGGTACCGTCCGGCTGGGGAAGCGAACTGAAAATCGGGCGCCGAGGATTAAGGATTTTGTGCCGCTCGCTCCGCTGGAGAATTTGGTTTTCGGCGGCTGGGATATTTATGAGGACAATGCGTATGAGGCGGCGGTCAATGCGAAGGTCCTTGAGCCGCACATGCTTGATTCCGTGAAGTCGAAGTTGTCGGCGATTAAGCCGATGACGGCGGTCTTCGATCAGGAATACATCAAGCGCATCACCGGGCCGAACGTTAAGACGAAGGGCTCGAAGATGGCCAAGGCGGAGGCCTTGATGGACGACATCAAGACGTTCAGTGCGAAGAATAAGACCAAGCGGAACGTCATGATCTGGTGCGCGTCGACGGAGGTTTTCCATAGGCCCGCGGAGTGCCATCAATCGCTCGCGGCCTTTGAGAAGGGGCTGCGGAAGAATGATCCGGAGATTGCGCCGAGCCAGATTTATGCGTATGCGGCGTTGAAGTCCGGAGTGCCGTTTGCGAATGGGGCGCCGAACCTCACGACAGATACGCCCGCACTGCTTGAACTGGCGCGGGATCGGCAGCTTCCGGTTTGTGGCAAGGATTTCAAGACTGGGCAGACCTTTATGAAGACGTTGCTCGCGCCGGGATTCAAGGCGAGGATGTTGGGGATGAAGGGATGGTTTTCCACCAATATTCTAGGCAATCGGGATGGCGAGGTGCTCGAGGATCCGGGGTCGTTCAAGACGAAGGAGGAGACGAAGCTGTCGGTGCTCGATCAGATCCTGCAGCCGCATCTTTATCCGCAGCTCTATGGGGACCTTTATCACGCGGTGCGGATCAATTATTATCCGCCGCGTGGGGATGCGAAGGAGGGCTGGGATAACATCGACATCTTTGGATGGATGGGTTATCCGATGCAGATCAAGATCGATTTTTTGTGTAGGGATTCGATTCTGGCGGCTCCGCTGGTGTTGGATTTGGTGTTGTTCATGGATCTGGCGCAGCGGGCGGGGATGCGGGGGATTCAGGAATGGCTGTCGTTCTACTTCAAGGGTCCGATGACGGCGCCGGGGCTGTATCCGGAGCATGATATTTTTATTCAATTGATGAAGCTCAAGAATACGCTGCGGTGGATGCGGGGCGAGGGATTGATTACGCATCTGGGCCTCGAGTATTACGATTAGATTGAGGCAACGTGGAAGTCCTGGTTATTGGCGGCACACTTTTCATTGGCCGCCGGTTGGTGAAGGAGTTGGTGCGCAAGGGCCATTCCGTCACCGTTCTGCATCGAAAGCCGCGGCACGGGCTCGGGCGCGAAGTGCACTCGATTCGGGCCGACCGCAACGACGGGGACGCGATGCGCGCGGCGCTTGCGGGGCGCCACTTCGATGTCGTTTTCGACAATGTCTATGACTGGGAACGTGGCACCGACGCTTTCCAAATCGAAGCCACCGTGCAAGCCTGCGGCGACAACCTGTCGCGTTATATTTTCATGTCGAGCGTCGCTGCGTATGGCGATGGTCTGAGTCATCACGAAGGCGATGGGTTGGCGGCGGAAGACCATCCGGACGCGTACGTGCGGAACAAGGCGAATAGCGAGCGGCTACTGTTCCGTATGCATAGCGGCAGCGGATTGCCGGTAGTCACGCTGCGTCCGCCGTTTATTTATGGGCCGCGGAATCCGTTTTATCGGGAGGCGTTTTTTTGGGATCGGATCCGGGATCGGCGCGCCCTGATCGTTCCTGGGGATGGGCGGCGGCTGATGCAGTTCGTCCACGTCGATGATCTGGTGTGGTGCGCGATCAGGGCGATGGAGACGCCGGCGGCGGTGGGGCAGGCGTTCAATGTGGCGAACCTGAAGCCGATTACGCAGGTTGAGCTCGTCGAGGCGCTGGCTAAGGCGGCGAAGCATCCGGTGCCGCCGTTGGTGAACATCCCGCGCAGAGTGCTGCTCGAGGCGGGTGGGCATGCGATGCGTCCGAAATTTTACTTCGGCGAGTATTTCGATTTGCCGCCGATTACGCAGATCGTGGCGCGGGCGCAACGGGTGCTGGGGTTCGTTCCGATGGATTTTGCGGACGGATTGCGGGAGACGTATCGCTGGTGGGCGCGGGCGCATCCTTTCGACAAGCCCGATTACCGGTTCGAGGATCAGTTGCTGGCTGCCCGAGTGTGATAGTCTGGACGCCGCGAGCAAACGGGAGACTATTCAAATTCCAGCGATAGGGAGATCATAAGATGTTTCAAGAATTCAAAGAGTTTGCAGCAAAAGGCAACGTCCTCGATATGGCGGTGGGCGTGATCATGGGCGCGTCCTTCGGCAAGATCGTCACGACGTTCACGGACGGCATTCTGATGCCGCCGATCGGCATGATTCTCGGGGGGATCGACTTCAACGATAAATTTTTCTCGCTGGATGGCAAAGTCTACGCCACCATCGATGCGGCTAAAAAAGCGGGTGCGCCGATCATTACCTACGGCGCGCTGATCAACAGCGTGATCGATTTCCTGATCGTTGCGTTTGTGCTGTTTTTGCTGGTGAAACAGGTGAATCGGTTGAAGTCCGCACCGCCGCCGGCGCCGCCGCCGCCGAAACCGGTCGCGACTCCGGAGCAGAAGCTGCTGACGGAAATCCGCGATTTACTCGCGAAGAAGTAAGCGTTCTATTGCGCGCCGCGGCGCAGCAGCATGGTCTTGAAGGTGTGGAAGTAGATGTAGAGATCGAGCGACGTCGACAGGTGCTTGATGTAGTAGAGGTCGTACTCGAGCTTCATCACCGTGTCTTCGATTGAGTCGCCATACTTGTAGCTGATCTGCGCCCAGCCGGTGATGCCGGGTTTGACGCCGTGACGTTGGCGGTAGAAGGGGATCTGCTCGGCGAGGGTCGCGACGAACTCCGGACGTTCGGGGCGTGGACCGGCCAGGGACATGTCGCCCTTCAGGACGTTGAACAATTGCGGCAGTTCATCGAGGCGGAAGCGGCGCAGATATAATCCGACACGGGTGATCCGCGGGTCGTCTTTGACGGCCCAGACGGCGCCCGTGTTGGCTTCGGCGTTCTCGTACATCGAGCGAAATTTGTAGACCGTGAACGGCTTGCCGTGCAAGCCGACGCGGGTTTGCCGGATCAGGATCGGACCGGAAGAGGTGAGCCGCACGAGTAGCGCGACGATCAGCATGACCGGGATCGTTATGATGATTCCGATGAGTGCCAGGAGGAATGCATAGGCGGATTGCAGACTCACGCTTGTCGGATCGGGGCCGAGTTCTTCCGAAAAGATGAGTTGCGATGGACGCAGTTCGCGGGTGCACACGCGGCCGAAGGCGGACTCGTATACGGTGGCGATTTCCATCACTGCAACTCCGGCAAAGCGTAGATCGAGGAGCTCGCTTACGGGCAGACGCTGGCGCCGTTCGGCCATGCCGACGACGATCAGGTCGGGCTTCGCTTCATCGACGATCTTGCTCAATTCGGTCAACGATCCGAGTTGCGTCATGCCCGCCGAGGGGTCGGCATCCGGAGCCTCGTTCGGCTTGTCGCTGACATAGCCGAGCACCGAAAATCCGAGTTCCGGCCGAACTTTCAATTCCGCCGCGAGTTCCGCGAGGATGCTCGAGTCGCCCAGGAACAAAATCTTCTTGTGCCCCAGCGTGTTCAGCATGAAGCGTGAATAGACGATGCGCCAGGAGGGCAGCAGTACGAGAGCGAATCCGCTGCCGATGATCATCATCCAGCGCGGGACGATCAGGTTGGTGCTGAGGTAGCTGAGCAGCGCCTGCGAGATGAACGCGACGCCGACGACGAGCCAGATCTGCTGGACGACGAGGATCCGCGAGTAGATCTTGACGTCCGAATATAGATCCTGCAGGTACAGGCCGAGGAGTTCGACGGCGACCACGACCAGGATCCGCCAGAGTCCGTTGTCGTAGAACAGGAAGACTTCGGGATCCACGTCCTGCGTCAGCATCACGGCCGCTATGTAGCACGAAAGCAGCAGCACGGCTTCCGACACCAGGAGCGCCAAGATAGTCGTCGGAACGAAGATCTTGAAAATGCGAATCATGTATTACGATTGTCAGCGCAGGATGAACAATCCGGCGCGAGCCGGATGGGATTGGACGAATCCGCAAACATTCTCACGACAGAGTGATTTTACCATGCCACCTTGTACGGATCGGCAAACTTAGGGGTGGGACTTTAGTTCTCCCGCCAGCTTACTTGCCAGCGGGCTGGTCTGTCCCGCATATTTGTTGCCGGCCTTTTTGTAATACGGCACCGAGGTCGGACTCGATAATTGTTCAAAGGTGAACGAGCAGATCCGCATGCCGGGATACAGTGCCACGGGCATAATTCCCAGGTTTGACAGCTCGAGGGTCGCCTTGCCGCGCCAGCCGGGATCGAACAGGCCTGCGGTGCCGTGGACGATGATTCCGATGCGGCCGAGTGAGGAGCGTCCTTCGAGGCGGCCGAGGGTTTCCTCATCGAGCTCGAGCGTCTCGAGCGTGATGGCGAGGGCGAACTCGCGCGGCTGGAGGATGAAGGGCTCGCCATCCTTCACGATCACGGTGCGCATCAGATTTTGAATGGCGGCCGTTTCGTTAAGGTCGATGAACGGGTGCTTCGAATGTTCGAAGATGCTGAACTCGTTGCCGAGGCGGAAGTCCACGGAGCAACTGCCGCGCTGGCTGGGCGGGAGCGGGGGATCGACCTTGATCTTGCCGGTTTCGATGTATCGCAGGATGTCGACGTCGGAAAGTACCACGGGATTCATGATATCCCGCTTCGCGATGTGAGCGCCGGGATACACTATTGGATTGTCTGTGAACTTCCCATCCTTCGGTACCATTCATCGCGACGATCCGCGGATCAATGATTTGCTCGGGCTCGATGCCAGGATCGAGGTGCTCAGTTCCGGATACCGGTGGACGGAGGGTCCGCTGTGGCTCAAGGATGGCGGATACCTGCTGTTCTCGGACATTCCGCGCAACCTGATTATGAAGTGGAAGGAAGGCGTTGGCGCTTCTGTATTCATGAAGCCTTCCGGCTATACGGGCATCGTCGACTATGGCGCGGAGCCGGGAAGCAACGCGCTGACGATTGATCCGCAGGGGCGGCTCGTGATGTGTGAGCATGGCGACCGGCGCATCTCGCGGCTCGAGCCTGGGGGCGGGAAGCGTACGCTGGTCGACAATTATCAGGGCAAGCGGCTGAATTCGCCGAACGATCTCGTCTACAAATCGAATGGGGATCTTTATTTCACGGACCCGCCGTATGGATTGCCGGCGCGGGAGCTTGATCCGAGGCGCGAGCTTGACGTTTTTGGTGTCTATCGTTTGTCGAAGGACGGACGGCTGACGCTGCTCGTTGAGGACATGACGCGTCCGAATGGGTTGGCGTTCTCGCCGGATGAGAAGATCCTCTATGTGGCGCAGTCCGATGCGGCGAGGGCGATCTGGATGTCGTTCCCGGTGAAGGACGATGGGACGCTTGGTGAAGGGCACGTCTTCGCGGATGTGACGTCGATGGTTGAGACGCATCAAGGTCTGCCGGATGGGATGAAGATCGATTCGAATGGGAACCTGTGGGCGACTGGGCCTGGGGGCATTCATCTTTTCTCGCCTGACGGCGAGCGGCTCGGGCGGATCGAGACCGGTGAGCGCACTTCGAACTGCAATTGGGGCGATGATGGGACGACCCTCTACATCACAGCCGATTCGTATCTATGCCGCATCAAAACCAAAATCACGGGCAACGGTTGGTAGGGCTGCTGCTGTTCTTCGCGGCCGCGTTTTCCTGCGCCGCGCAGCCGCACGCGGGTGCATTTTGGAACGTCAAGCCGGCGTCGGAGTGGACGGCCGAGGAGGTGCGGCAGATTCTTTCGAATTCGCCTTGGGCGACGTTCAGCAAGGCGACCCTGGGGCCGGATTTGAAGATCCACATCGCGTCGGCCGAGCCGATGATCGCGGCTGAGGCGCTTGAACGCCAAGCCAGGCGGTATAGGGTCGATACGGGTCCGAGCTTCGAGGAATATCAGGCAATGATCAAAGACGGACATTCGATCGCGCTGGCCGTGCTGATGCCTGATCCGGATGCCATGTATGATGCTGTCGAGTCGAGGAGCCTCGAGCGTGATTCGGTGTTGCACGCGGGCAAGCGAACTTACAAGTTGGTGACCAATTTTCCGCCGTCGCCTGGGGATCCTTATTTACGTTATATATTTCCGCGCGATGTTCGGCCGGGTGACAAATCGTTGATGTTCGAAATCTATATCCCGGGCGTGATCTATCCGGAGCGGCATATCGAATTTGACTTGAAGGATATGAACTATCGGGGCAAGCCTGCCTATTGATGATTCTATCTAATCCTCGCAAATTCTATATGAATGAAGTATGATGGTGGGCGCCTTCCGCATGCCAATGAATGAGGAGTACCATCGCGGTTACGTGGACGCGCTCCACTATGCCGTGGGCGTGGTGTTGGCCTTTGAGCGAATCTCCACGATGGACGTGGAGCAGACGATTTGCAGGGGCATACGCGACGAAATCGACACGTACCTGCGGGAATTGAAGGGCGGGGCGAGTGCGAGCGATGATACGAAACGGG
>DASXZC010000599.1:0-16093 GCA_036502165.1 Bryobacteraceae bacterium | reverse complement strand
CTTCCGAAAAGACGATGCGCGTCACCGCGGGGGCGGGTGTATCGGAGAATGTGGCGAGCGTGTCGAGTTCCCTCGTGAGCCGCGCGGAGTCGATGGTCAGCATAGCGGATGGCGGTTCCAGTCCTTATAGATGAGATAGCGCGCAGGCGTCTTGCCGATCGCGCCGAACCATTGTGGACAGTAGGGGCCCATCCAAATGAAGTCACCCGCGAACGCAGAGTACCAGTGATCGCCGAGGCGATAGATGCCTCCGCCTTCGAGCATGACGAGGCCGTGTTCCATTACGTGCATTTCGACTAGAGGCAATGATGCGCCGGGTTGGAAGGTCATCGTGTTCACCGCAAAATCGAAGTTGAGATCGGCGGCGGGAATCAGCGTGCGGACCTCGAGCCATGGATCGCCCATCAACGGCTGCGGTGCGACTGCGCGTTCGTTGCCTGTGAACGCGGATGGCCCAGGTTGGTCGCCGAGTGGTTCGCGGGGCTTTTCAATCACGGTCGCGCGCGATGCTTTCGCGGCGACAACGGGCTCCTCGCCGACGGGCAGATATGCATATTCGTCGGGGCCAAGCGTCTTGCCGAGAACTTTCAATTTTCCGGATAAAACATAAACGAAGCGTTGCGTGGGGGCGGGTCCGAGCGATCCGCCGGCTTCGAGTTCGGCCGTATATTGCGTGAACGCCGCACCGAGGGCCGGAGCCGCGTGGACGATCGCCGTCGCCTTGTTCATTCCGGGCAAGGGTGCGCGGACGAAGGCATCCGGAGTGTGCAGGAGATGATCATGGTGGTGGGAACTGCGGGTGTGGCCAAGTTGCTGCATGTGAATTCAAGTGTCGCAACTTCAGGCAGGACGCACAAATCGTCCGCGCGGATGCTGCGGCGCGTCGATGCCACGGACGAACGTCTGGCGCACTGCGCCGCGGAAACGTGAGCCGATGTATGGACTGATCGCGTGCCTCTGGTGAAGGTCCGTCGCTTGCAACTTATATTCCGCAGTGGGGTCGATCAGTACGAGATCCGCGTCGTTGCCGACCGCTATGGCGCCCTTGTGCGGAATGCGGAATCGTTTCGCGGGGTTGGCGGAGAGCAGGCGCGCGATTGCTTCGGCGGGGAGTCGGTCTGTATTTAGCAGTACGGCGAGCGTCGACTGCACGCCCGCGATACCGCCCCAGACTTTGAAGAAGTTCGCGTCCTGCTTCATTTCGAGGGGCGCGGGCGAGTGATCGGAGGCGACGATGTCGATCTCGCCGGCGCGCAGGCGAGTGAACAGATCCGCGCGATCCGCAGAGGGACGCAGTGGTGGCGCGCACTTCGCAGCGGCGCCGATCCGTTCCATATCTTCGTCAGTGAAGAACAAATAATGGGCGCAGGTTTCGATCGAAATGTCCGTCCCAAGCGCGCGGGCTTCGAGCGCGGCGGCGACTCCGCGGCCGGAACTGATGTGGACAATGTGGAGTTTCGCCTTTGCTTCGCGAGCCAACAGGGAGGCACGCGTGATCGCTTCAACCTCGGCAATTACAGGCCGCGAATTGAGGTAGTCGCGAATGCCGGTGCGGCCTTCCGCTTGTGCGCGTCGCGAGAGTTCGCGTGTGATCTCGTCGTTCTCGGCGTGTACGGCGATGGGAAGGTCCAGCTTCGACGCCTCGACCATTGCTTCATAGAGCGTCAGGTCGTCGGAGCGGGGGAACTCGGGCAGTCCGGAATCGGACATGAATGCTTTGAATCCGATGGCTCCGAGGCCCGCGAGTTCGGCGAGGGCGCTCCGATTGCCGGGGATGATTCCGCCCCAGAGTCCGAAGTCGGTGACGGAGGTTTGCTGGAGCCGAGCACGTTTTTCTGCGAACTCATCGACGCCGACTGTGCACGGCGTCGAGTTGAGAGGCATGTCGAAATAGAGCGTTCCACCACCGGCGGCAAATGCGCGGCTGCCGGTCGACGCGCCTTCCCAATGTTCGCGGCCGGGTTCGTTGAAATGAACGTGAACGTCAATGACTCCGGGCAAAATGAGCAATTCGCGGGCGTCGACTTCGCGCTTGGCTTTCAGGTCGAGGCCGGGGCCGATCGCGGTGAACTTTCCGTCCTCGATCGCGATGTCATCCACTTTGCCGCGGATGAGAACGTCGACCATTTAGAACGACTCCACGAATCGCTTGCCGCAACGCAGCGCGGCTTCGATGTCATCGACCAACACCGCTTCATCGGGATGATGGCTGATGCCGCCGGGACTGCGCACGAACAGCATGGACGCGGGCATCACTTGCGCCAGGATCATCGCGTCGTGACCGGCACCGCTGGTGATGTGATGCGGCGCGAATCCCTCGGTGCTGAGAGCGTTCGAGAGCATCGCGATCAGATGAGGATCCATCGGAGTGGCCGGAATATCGAGCAATTTCACGGGTTCTACCGTCACCACATGACGGACGCCGATATCCTTCGCGGATTCGAGGATGCGGTCGACGGCAGCGTAGCGGACGCTGTCCTTCTTATGTCGCACGTCGAGGCTCGCGGTCACTTTGCCGGGCACGACGTTGCCCGCGCCTGGTTCTATTTCGCAACGGCCGACAGTGGCGAGCAAGCCTTCGCGCGCCAGTCCAAATTCGCGCACGGCATGGATCCATTGACCGGCGGCGGCGAGGGCATCGCGGCGCAGGTGCATCGGCGTGGTTCCGGCGTGATTGGCCGCGCCGGTGAAGATGACATTGAGACGGCTTTGGCCCGCGATCGAATCGACGATGCCCAGCGGGATGTTCAGATGCTCGAGGCACGGGCCCTGCTCGATGTGGATCTCGAAATATGCTGTGGCATCGACGAAGCGTGCATCGGCTAGTCGTTCCGGATCGAGGCCGAAGGCGCGAATCGATTCGGCGATCCGCGGGTCGGCGTCGAGCAGCGGCTGCGCCGTTCCGATGAGCGCGCGGCTTCCGAGGAACGGCACCGCGAACTTCACGCCTTCCTCCTCGGAAAATCCGACGACGGTCAGCGGCGTGTTCTCGGCGAGTCGAGCGATCGCGATTCCGGCTACGACGCCGAGGATTCCGTCATAAGCTCCCGCGTTCGGAACCGTGTCGAGATGCGAGCCGATGAGCAGACGGCGCGCGCTCGCGGGACCGTTGCGCGTGCCGCGGATATTGCCTACGGCGTCGATCGAGACATCAAGTCTTGCCTCGCGCATCCATGTGCCGACCAGCTCATGCACGGCATGCATGGGAGGCGAAAGAAACGTGCGCGTCGTGCGGCCGGTCTCCTCGGAGAGACGGCTCAGCGTGAGGCATCGCGCGACAACTTCTTCTGCGGCGGACCGTATCATCAGGACCCCCGATACGTTGAATATCCGTAAGGCGAAACGAGCAGCGGCACATGATAGTCGCCATGCGGATCCGAGATTCCGAACCGCACAATCACCTGATCGAGAAAGGGCGGCGACGCGACGTCGAGGCCCATGCCGCGAAAGTAATCCGCGACGTTGAAGGCGATCTCATATTCGCCGGGCTCGATGTGCTCGGCTTCGAGCAGAGGCTCCGCGGTGCGTCCGCTGGAATCGGTGATTGCCGTGTGGACTGGATGGCGTTCGCCCTCGAGTAGCATATAGAGTCCGACACGCAGCATCGCGGCGGGGCGCCCGTGCGCGGTGTCGAGAACATGCGTGGAGATTCGCGCCATATTACCTCTTTAAGCGTAAACCCAAACATCCGTACGGCGGACGCGCGTCGGTGTAAGAGCCGATCAAATCGTGCCGTTCCACAACGGTGTCCCACGTTCGATTGTTCGCCTCGAGTTGAATCTCGGCGATCGCGGGAAGGTCCTCGAGCATTGCGTTCCCGAGCTTGTAGATGACCTGCTGGATACTGCCCGATTCGAATTTACAGAACACATCGTGGACGAGCGTGCGAACGGCCGTGGTAGTCTTGCCGTCGCTCATTGCGGCCATCGCGTTGGTGTACGTCCACTCGAGATCGAGCGACATGAGCAGCGGGCGATCCTTGAGATCGGGGAGGGTCGTGTACTCGTCGCGAACGAATCCTTGAAACCGGCTGCCGCGCAGACGCAGCAGTTTATAGCCTTTCAAACCGGAGGAAAATACGGGCTCGCCGTCGCGCTGTAGTTCGAGCGTCGCGAACGCGGTTTCGCCGCCCGCCGGTTCAAATCCGACACCGCCCTCGCCGATCGCTTTGTATGGGATCTCAGTTGCCGAAATCTGCAGGCCTTCCGTTTGCGGATATTTCGCGAGGAACTTCTCTCCAAGGAATGAGCAGTAAGCTTCGAGATCATCGCCCGTGAAGTTCAAGGTCTCGCGCTGCACGAAGTTTTTCATCGAATCCGTGGCGATCAGATTTGTGTTGTCGCCGGTCGTATAGGTCGGCCAGAACGCTTCGCCATACAAAAGGATCTTGACGTTCGCGCCGAATACTGGGGAAGGCCCGCCGTTGCGGCGCAGACGATAGGCAATGACGTCGCCTTTGCCGTAATAACTTTTCTTCCAGCCGCTACGAAATTGTTCCATCGATCAAGCTCTCCAATCGAAATCGGGCGATGCGGGTGACTTGTCTGAGTGCTTCCTTGAACTCGCTGTCGCGGTCTTGAGGAAGGCGGCTGCGAAGCGCTGCGAGAATGTCGTGCTTCGTGCTGCCCTTGACCGCGTACAAAAACGGAAACCCGAACTTTTGTTTGTACTCGGAATTGAGGAGTTGGAGTTCCTCGAACTCAGTTTGAGTCAACTCCTCGAGGCCGGCGCCGGATTGTTCGCTTGTGGATGCCTCACTCATCCGAGCGCGATGTCCGAGATCGGGATGGGCGCAGAGCAGCGCCAGTTGCTCGGCTTCGCTCGCGTCATACATAGTTTTCACCAGCGCCTCGTGCAGCGTTGCGGCGCTCGGGAAGGGGCGCGAGGCGCACGCACGTCCGGCCACCCAGGGTGAATGCTCGAACACCCATCCGACCTGCTGCACGAACTGCTGATCGTCGAGGTCGTTCACCTGTGCGATCGTCATCCGGCGTGGGACTCCACGGGCTCGGGCTGCGCGTTTTCGATTCGCGAACGGACGTGCTCGATCGCCCAGTAGACTCGCTCAGGCGTTAATGGACTGTCGACCTCGATCGGAGCGTTCGATGGTTCCGTCGCGAACGACGCGATCGCATCGCGTAGCGCTTCACGCACCGAGAGCGCGAGCATGAGTGGAGGTTCACCGACGGCTTTGCTGCCAAAAATGACGCCGGGCTCGGCGGCGCGCTCGAGGAATGCAACGGTGAATATCTCTGGCACCTCCGACCACGAAGGCAGCTTGTATGTCGATGCGCTGTTCGTGGCAAGCCGGCCTCGCGAATCCCAAAGAAGTTCTTCGATTGTGAGCCATCCCATGCCTTGAATGAAGCCGCCTTCCACTTGGCCGCGGTCGATCAGAGGCGAAACCGAGTTGCCCACATCCTCTAGGATGTCGACGCGCCGCAGTTGATAATCGCCGGTGAAGCCGTCGACTTCGACTTCGGAAACGGCCGCGCCGTAAGCGTAGTAATGGAACGGCTTGCCTTGGCCGGTTTTCGGATCCCAGTGAATCTCGGGCGTGCGATAGAAGCCTTGCGCGAATAGCGGAATCCGCTGGAAATATGCTGCGTTGCAAATCTGCGCGAAGGTCGCAGCGGGCCCTAGCGATGCGCGGATTGGCGCTAGGCGCTCATTGATTTGCTCACAGGCATTGGCAACGGCCGCACCGTTCAAATCGCTGCCTGATGACGCGGCGGTGGCGGACGTGTTGGGAACTTTATCCGTACGCGGGGCCATAATGCGCACGGTCTCGATCGGTATATCAAGACACTGCGCGGCGATCTGCCGGATCTTCGTGTGCAGCCCTTGCCCCATCTCGGTTCCGCCATGATTCACTTGCACGGTGCCGTCGCGATAGACGATCACGAGGGCTCCAGCTTGGTTGAAAAACGACGCTGTGAACGAGATGCCGAATTTGACGGGGGTGATCGCGAGTCCGCGCTTGGTGTGCGGACTCGAGGTGTTGAAGCGCGCCATCGCTGCGCGGCGCTCGTCGAAACGGCTCGACACTTTCACCTGGTTCCAAATGGTCTCGATGCGGCTCGCATCTTTGACCAACTGGCCATAGTGGGTGGTTTGGCCGTCGCGATAGAAGTTGCGTGCGCGAACCGTTTCCGGAGCGAGGCCCAGCGTTCGCGCGGCGCGGTCGAGGATGTCTTCGATGACGAGCATCCCTTGCGGGCCGCCGAATCCGCGAAAGGCGGTCTGCGATGTTTTGTGCGTTTTGCAGACGTAACCCATCAGTTCGACGTTCTTCAGGTAATACGCGTTGTCGACGTGGAACAAGGCGCGCGAGAGAACAGGATCGGAGAGATCGAGGCTCCAGCCGCCGTCGGAGTAGAGTTCCACGCGCAATGCCTCGAGCACGCCGCGGCGATCGAAGCCGGCTTCGAAACGCGCGAGGAACGGATGACGCTTGCCGGTAAGAACCATGTCGAGCACGCGCGGAAGGCGCACGTGAACGGGACGATTTGTTTTAACGGCGCCGAGCGCGGCGATCGCGGCCCAGGGATTTCCTTGCGATTCCTTGCCTCCGAAAGCACCCCCCATGCGGAGACATTCGACCGAGACGCGATTCTTCGGGATTCCAAGAACCCGCGCGACGATCTCCTGCGTTTCGCTGGGATGTTGCGTCGAGCTGTGCAGGCTGATGCCGCCTGACTCGTCAATCCAGGCGAGCGAATTTTGCGTCTCGAGGTAGAACTGCTCCTGGCCGCCGACCGAGATCTGTCCTTCGAGGCGCACGGCGCTGGACGCGAAGGCCGAATGAAAATCGCCGCGACGCATGCGGACCGGTTCGGGCGAATGGAAACTCCGCGCAGCAATTGCCTGCTCGATCGTCAAGATTGCGGGAAGCGGTTCATATTCGACCGCGATTTTCGCGGCGCCCGTCTTCGCGGCTTCGAGGGTCTCAGCCAGCACCCACACGATCGCTTGCGAATGGTGCATCGCGACGGTCGGGAACAAGGGCTCGTCGTGGCGCGAAGGTCCGGAGTCATTCTCGCCGGTGACGTCGGATGCGCACAGCGTCGTGACGACTCCTTGAACTGTCAATGCGGGCGTCAGGTCGATCGAAAGGATTGTCGCGTGCGGATGCGGGGACAGCACAGGCCACGCATACAACGTGCGCGGAAAGCGAAGCGGCAAATCATCCGTGTAAAGCGCGGCGCCGGTGGCGTGGGCTTCAGCGCTTTCGTGAGGCATCGATTTGCCGGCGATTTTCATGCGGCGGATTCCTCGCGCTTTTCGTATTCGTACCAGAATTTATCGAGGAGGCTCTGGGCCATTGCGAGTCGATAAGCGGCCGAGCCGCGATGATCGCTGATGGGCTTGACGGTCACTGCGATCGCGCGTTTCGCTTTGTCAATCGCGCTTCGATTCCATCGTGCACCGGCAAGTTCAGCTTCAGCTTCGATGGCGCGGATCGGAGTGGCGGCCACGCCACCGTAAGCAAGTCGAATAGATTCGACGCGGTGCCCCTCGTCGAGTTCAATCGCGAAGGCAGCGGCGATGGTGCTGATGTCGTCCATGCGACGCTTCGCCACTTTGAAGAATCGCGCGTGCGAACGGAGGGGCTTCGGAATATGGATCGACACGAGGACTTCGCCGCGTGCGAGATGAGTGTCTCGATATCCTTTGAAGAAATCGGCAAGGGCGACGAATCGCTCACCTTCGAGATTCGCGATCTTGACGCGGGCATCCAGGGCGAGCAGGAGCGGCGCGCCGTCGCCGATCGGAGAGGCCGTGGCGAGATTGCCGCCGAGCGTCGCGCGGTTGCGAATCAGCGGCGATGCGAAGAGGGGGAGCCATTCGTGGACGACCGGCGGCGCGTTCCTCCACAACGATGCGAGTTCGCCGAGCGGCACGCCCGCTCCGATGACTACTTCCGTTGGATCTTCTGAGAACTGCCGCAATTCTTCGAGTCCATCGATGCTTACCAAGTGCGGGAACCGGCGTCCGCGCAGATTCGATTCGACGGCCAGATCGGTCGCGCCGGCGATCAGGCGCGATTCCGGATGATCGCGAAGAATCTCGAGGCAGCGGCGCAACGACGTGGGACGCGAGAATCCGGGAGTGTCGACTGCGCGCAACGGTTGCGGAGGCTTCGAGAGTCGCGCGAGGAAACGCTCATCAGTGGGCGGGCCTATGGTCGCGAGAGCATCTCGAATGGGACGGTAGCCGGTGCAGCGGCAGAGGTTCCCGCTCAGATTGTGCACGTCGCATGCACCTGCGCGATCAGGCCGGTACTGCTCCGCGAACATACTGGCGATGAAGCCCGGCGTGCAGTATCCGCATTGCGATCCGCCGTGCTCGACCATTGCGCGTTGAACGTCCGCGAGCCGGCCTTCGGAGGCGAGTGCCTCTACTGTGAACACGGCTCGACCGGCAGCCATGGGAAGAAGCACGAGGCAACTATTGACGGGCACGAGCTTCGATCCGGATTCGGCGTGAGGATTTACGAACAGCACGGTGCAGGCTCCGCACTCGCCCTCGGCGCAACCTTCTTTCGATCCCGTCAGTCCCTGGGCGCGGACGAATTCGAGCAGCGTAGTGTGAGTCGCGCTATTCTCCACGCGAATTTCCCTTCCATTGAGCTCGAAGGAGATCGGGGTCATTGCCTTTCCGTACCTTTATTCTGACTACTTTCACGGGTACAACGCAATCCGGCAGGCCGTCCGTGGCACAATCAGACACAAGTGCCTAATGCCTAACTGGAACCCGATTCGCTGGCCGGACGAGTGGCGTGACCCTGCGCGGCTCGAACTGATCGCATCCACTCCATTCAATTTTTTGTTCATCGGGGAGGGTGAGGAATTCGCGCCGATCCGCGCGGCGGCGAAATCGCGTGGACTTCAAACTGGGCCGTTGCCTGATGGCGTGAGGATCGTAAAAGGCGAGTGGCCGGGTATCCGAATTTCTCAGAATGGCGACGATTCCGCGGCGGCTGGACCGACGGGTGAGCCGTGGGTCGACTCGAACGGATGGCGCGTAACGATTGAGGAAGCTTCTTCGCGGACGCATGTGAATTGTTGGGTCGATGCGCCGCCGAAAGGCAACGCCGTGATAGGCGCGGGTGCGGTGCGGTTGGCTATTGCGGACGCTGCCGCTGCTGGCGGACGATGGATCGTCGCGCTGAATGACGCGCTCGCGAAAGGTGTCGCAGACGCAAATCCTCACTCGTTGGAGACTTGGAAAGAAGCTGTCGCAGCGGCTACATTTTTCGCGCGCCAGGCCGAGTGGATGAATTGGACGACTCGTGCAACGATCGGCGTCGTCTCGGATTTCGCTGGAAAGAATGGCGCCTTGACGCGCGAAGTTCTGAACTTGATCGGCCGCGCGGCGTCGCATTACCGGGCCATTGCGAAGGTCGCTGCGCTCAATTTCGAACAATTGCGAGCCGTGCTGTACGCGGACTTCGAAGCTCCTGCGCCCGCGGTTCGCACGGCGATCCTCGATTTCGTCAAGCAGGGCGGGACGCTGATTACGACGCCGGATTGGGGCGCGGTGGAAGGTACTCCGCGGGGCGTTGTGATGCGTCCTGGATATCGTTCCTTCACTTACGGCAAGGGG
This sequence comes from Bryobacteraceae bacterium, assembly GCA_036502165.1. Classification (GTDB taxonomy): domain Bacteria; phylum Acidobacteriota; class Terriglobia; order Bryobacterales; family Bryobacteraceae; genus F-183. The sequence goes on along the minus strand of DASXZC010000599.1, from coordinate 6,484 downwards.
CGCATTGAGGTCGCGGCGGAGCGGGTCCACGATCCTTACACACTCGCCAACGACGCGGTCATCATCGTCAGTCATCGCTACGATCTCGCGCGGATGTGGAACACTGGTGCGCATGCGTCATACGTGAGCGCGTTGCCCGACGGCAAGCGGACGCTTGCGCAATTTCTGATCTATTCCGATCAGGCCGTGACCGAAGCAACGGCATGGGTTGCGGGCAAATATCGCAGCGCGAAATTGTACACAATAGAAACATCGCCGCGGCCAGTCGATATGATTTCAAGGGCGGGCGGCGTGGAAATCCATCTGCCGCGCGTTAGCCAGTACGTGGCAATCGAACTCGAAAGGATCTGAAAGCACCATGGGAATGTGTCAACGATCGACTCGTCGAGCATGGCTCCAGAAAACCGCGGCGGTTGCTGCTGGTGCATTCGCTGGAGGTACGCTGCGGGCTTCGACTGCTCCTACTTCGACAGTCGCGATCGGACGGTCGAAGACGTACGATCCATCGGAACTCGTCCCGACGATGCGGACGATGTTCGATCAATTGGGTGGCCTGGGGAGACTAGTCAATGGCAAGACAGTCGCGATCAAGATCAACCTGACCGGCTCACCTACGTATCGAGTTGGTTACCTACCGCTCGAGGACACTCACTACACGCATCCGAACGTAATCGCGGCGGCCGTTCATCTGATGGACGCGGCGGGTGCGCGGCGGATTCGATTGCTCGAGAGTCCGTGGTCGACTGCGGATCCGGTCGAAGAATATATCCTGCGGGCGAATTGGGATCCGCAGCAGATTTTGAGCGCGGGTAAGCGCGTCGAATTCGAAAATACGAATTGGCTGGGCAATGCGATGACGTATTCACGCTTCACAGTTCCGCACGGCGGCTACATGTTTCCGGGCTTCGATCTGAACCATTCCTACGCCGATTGCGACGTGTTCGTCAGCATCGCCAAGATGAAGGAGCACGCCACCGCCGGCATCACGCTCTCGATGAAGAACTGCTTCGGCATCACGCCCTGCACAATTTATGGAGCCGGAGCCGGAGTCGATGAGCCGTCGATGATTCCGAAGGGCGGACGCGGGCTCGTCCACAGCGGCTATCGGCAGCCGTCGAAGAGCGCGCCGCAGGAGAAGGATCCCACGTCGCCGCGCGAGGACACCTATCGCGTTCCGCGCACGGTTGCGGATCTGGTCAGCGCGAGGCCGATTCATCTCGCGATCGTCGAAGGCATTCGTACGATGACCGGCGGTGAAGGTCCGTGGATTCGCGAGGAAATCAAAGCGGTGGCGCCGGGAGTGATGCTTGCGGGATTGAACCCGGTGGCGACCGACGCGGTGTCGATGTCGGTGATGGGCTTCGATCCGATGGCCATGCGCGGCACGCCTCCGTTTGAAGTTTGCGACAGCACGCTCGCACTGGCAGAAGCCGCCGGAGTGGGTACGCGCGATTTGAAGCGCATTGAAGTCGCCGGTGTGCCGATCGCCGATGTGAGATATGATTTTGCAACCATACGGCGGCTCCGGCGCGCGAAGCCGGTAGGACCGTCAGCGGTCAGAGGATAACGAACATGAGATCCATCGTACGCGCAGCCTTGTTGCTGACACCGCTTTTGGCGGGTGCCCAGGTGTTCACGTTGACGCCGCAGCAACTGATCGACTATACGTCCAAGAATCCCTTTGAACGGTTCGCGGACGGACGTCCGAAGGTGCCGCAAAGATTCATGGATCGGGCACAGGCGATGTCTGCGGAGGAGGTGTGGTCGATCCTTCCGGGCAAGGGATTCCGCAACCAGTACGAGGGAAATTTCCAGGTGTTGCATCCCGGAAAGAAGTTGATTGGCCGGGCGTTCACGGTGCAATTCATGCCATCGCGTCCGGATGTCGACGACGTGCTGCAGGATCGCGCCAAGCAGAACGGACTCACGCGCTGGGGCAACCAGGCGGCGCTCGATCAATTGCAGCCCGGCGATGTGCTCGTGGTTGATCTCTTCGGAAAAGATGAAGAAGGAACGATCGTCGGCGACAATCTTTTTTACTACACGCTGAAGGCGACACACGCCGGCGGACTGGTGGTCGATGGTTCGATCCGCGATCTCGAAGGGATTTCTGAGATGGACATGCCGGCGTATTACCGGCACGCTCATCCGACCCCGATTCGCAATGTGATGCTTACCGGCGTCAACATCCCGGTGCGCATCGGCGGAGTTACGGTGATGCCCGGCGACATGGTGTTCGGCGATCGCGAGGGGGTGTACTTCATTCCCCCACAGTTCGTCGAAGAGGTTCTCGACAATGCGGATAAAGTGCACGTCCACGACGAGTGGACGCGCAAGAAATTCGACGAGGGCAAATATAAGTCGAGCGATATTTACCCGACCCCACACGATCCCGCTCTCAAGCGAGAATACGAAGAGTACCTCAAAATGCGGCTCGCCCAAATCCGGGGCAAATAAGAGCTTTGCGACATATAAACGAAGGAGCAGCAGTTAAACAATTCATCTATGCCCTTGATCATTTACAAGGCTCATGAAGGTGGCATTAAGCAAGTGGACGTGCCGGTGGGCACCTCGGTCATGCAGGGCGCGGTCAAGAATGGCGTCGATGGCATCATCGCCGAATGCGGCGGCAATTGCATGTGCGCCACTTGCCACGTCTATGTCGATCCCGGTTGGCTCGACAAGCTCGAACCTGTCAGCGATACGGAAGACGCGATGCTCGAATCGACAGCGGCGGAGCGGATGCCGAACAGCCGCTTGAGTTGCCAGATCAAGGTCACGCAGGAACTCGACGGGTTGATCGTCACGACTCCGGAATCGCAGTACTGAGCGGAGCGATGCACAAGGGCGTCGTCATTGCCGGCGCCGGCCAAGCCGGATTTCAGCTCGCCGTTTCTCTGAGGACGGAAGGCTTCATGGGACCGGTCACGCTGATCGGCGATGAGCCGGAACTTCCCTACAATCGGCCTCCTCTTTCGAAGGCGTTCCTCAGCGGGAAAGAGAGCGAATTCGATCTGCCGTTTCGTCCGGCGGAGTTCTATGCGGCGCATGATATCCGGATGCGGATGGGTGAGCGGGTGGTTGCGCTCGACGTTCGCGGAAAGTCCGTCGAAGTCGATTCGGGCGAGTCGATTCCATACGATTTTCTGGCGCTGGCGACGGGAGCACGCGTGCGTCCGATTGCGGTCGAGCCGATAGCGGGGGTGCTCTACTTGCGGACGCTCGCGGACGCGCGTCAGTGCAAGCAACTACTCGACGCGTCGGAGGCACTCATCTCGATTGGGGCCGGATTCATTGGGCTTGAAGCAGCCGCGGCCGCCGCCGGGAAAGGCAAGAAGGTGACGGTCATCGCAGCGGAGGACCGGCCGATGAGCCGGGTTGTGTCGCCGCTCGTCTCCGAACATTTTCGCCGGTTGCATGCGAATCATGGCGTGACGCTGCTATTGAACGAAGCTGTCGTGCGTGTCGATCATGGCGTGCGGGTGCACTTGGGATCGGGTGCGATCGTCGAGGCTCCGCTGGTCATCGCGGGCATCGGCGTCATGCCTAATATCGAACTCGCGGCCGACGCGGGACTTCGAACCGCTAACGGCATCAGCGTCGATGAGTACCTTCGTACGAGCGATCCGAGTATTTTCGCTATAGGCGATTGCGCCGAGCATCCGAATCGATTCGTGCCTGGCGGGCGTGGACGCATCGAGTCGATCCAGAACGCGGTCGACCAGGCGCGGGCGGTGGCGTCGACGATCGCGGGGAAGCCGCGCGCTTACTCCGCAGTCCCTTGGTTCTGGACCGAACAATTCGACGCGAAGCTGCAAATTGCGGGCATTACGGCGGGTTGCAGCGATTTCGTAGTTCGCGGCGACGCGTCGAGCAATTCGTTCTCCGTCTTCGGATTTCGCGCGGATCGGCTCGCCGCAGTCGAGTCCATCAATCGGCCGGTCGATCATATACACGCGCGAAAATTGCTTGAAGCGAATGCTCAGCTTAGTCCGGCGCAGGCGGCTGACGAGACGTTCCCTTTGAAGACGTTGCTCTCAGTGAAGTACCAGAACTCGTAGTACGGAGTGCGTACTGGTCCCAAACTGATCCGCAAGGCAAAACAGTAGCAGGAGTTACTCTCACTCGTGTCTACTCAGGAAACGTCGATCGGAATGTCATTGCGAAGGAATTGGTTTTGGCTCGCGGCACTGGCCGCAGCGGTTGCGCTGTCGGCGGTTTGGATCGGCTTCAAAGAGAAGCCGCTGTACGAGTCGCACGCGGTCATCGCACTCGACGGCGCGGCCACGACGTTTAATGACGAGAGCCTGATGCAGAAATCCGCGGTGCAGGCCGGGATTTCGTTCGGCGCGATTCAGGAACGGCTCACGATCCGGCGAGAAAACAATGGACGCAGCATTCGCATCGTATCGAGGACGTCGAGTCCCGGGGAGGCGGCGAGTCTCGTAAGTGCCGTCGTTGAGGGGTTCCGCGATCAAGTCGATGCACGCAACTTGGCTGCTAACGAACAACGCAAAGCGGATCTTGACAAGCTGCATGGGCAACTCGAGGAGACTGAGGTCCAACTGCTCACATTCGAAACGGGCACTGACGTGAGACACACGGCGGAACGTAAAGAGCAGCACGACACTCTGACCGAGCAGATGGCGACGCTCGGCGCTGCGTATGACAAGTTGTTGGGTGAATCGGCTCCGCAAACGAAGTTCCGCATCATCGAAGCCGCGCAGGTTCCCACTGAGGCAGTCAATGCAGACCCGGTGCGGGATTTGAGATTCGGGGGAGCGATGGTCGTACTCGGCGGACTTCTGTTCTTCGTCAGCCGCAGGCGCATACACGTCGCCTCCGCGGATCGTTGGCTGCGGACAGATACGTTCGGCATTCCATTCCGTACGCCTGCAGCCGCATCTACGAGTTCGAAAATCATCGCGGTCTCGAACATTGGCGCGGGGTTCACCAATCCGAACGTAATTCTGGATTATGCCGAGAAGCTCGTGGCGACCGGCGGAACCGTATTGATCGTCGACGGCGAAGTTGCTGGTGCGTTAACAGAAGCTACAGGACTGACGGGCATGCCGGGCTTGTCGGATTTCCTTGCACAGGCACCCGGCGAGTTCGTGCCCGCGTGGCCGTCAACACTCACGGGCGTATTTATTATGCCCGCCGGAACCAGGCCCGCGCGGATTCCAGCGCTGCTTGGTAAGCCCACGGCCGGCGACGCACTCGCTTCGCTCGGCGCGGAGTACTCGCATGTGGTGATCAACGCTCCGGCGATATTGACGGCTGGCGAGATGCGCGATTTGACTCCGCAAATCGACGGACTCGTGCTGGTAACTCCGGTCGAACGCTCAGCCGGATTGAAGTTCGCCGCCGTACGCCAAGTCGAAGAGTACGGCGGCCGTGTGATCGGCTTCGTCGAGGACGAAACGCCTCAGCTTGTGGCTGCGTGACGCGCGGATACTTGGCGTAACACGTACGGCAGAATGCCGCCGCTGCAGAAATAATCAGCTTCACGCGGAGTGTCGACCCGCAATCGTACGGTGAATGATTTCGTGGAACCATCCGCGCCGGTGACTGTGACACCGACCTGCTTCGATCCTCTAATCGCTTGGCCGATACCAGTAAACGCGTATTGTTCGCGACCGGTCAGGCCATGCGATTCCCGGCTCTCCCCGGCGAGGAACTCGAATGGGAGAACACCCATCGCCACCAGATTCGAACGATGGATGCGCTCGTAGCTTTCGGCCAACACGGCCTTCACTCCGAGCAGTAGGGCGCCCTTCGCCGCCCAATCGCGCGAGGAGCCGGCGCCGTATTCCTTGCCTGCGATCACCAGCAGCCCGACGCCGTCGGCCTTGTACTTGAGCGATGCATCGAAGATCGACATCTGCTCGCCTTTGTACGTCGTCCATCCGCCTTCGGTGCCGGGAGCGATCAAATTCCGTAAGCGAATGTTCGCGAATGTACCGCGCGTCATGACATCGTCGTGGCCGCGGCGCGCGCCGTAGCTGTTGAAGTCCGCCGGCTTGACGCCATGTTCGACGAGCCACTTTCCAGCGGGTCCGTCCTTGGCGATGTTGCCGGCGGGGGAGATGTGATCGGTGGTTACCGAATCGCCGAGCGAGGCGAGCACCTGCAGGTCATGCAGATCCTCGACGGGCGCATTCGGATCGGCCATATTCTCGAAATACGGAGGTTTTTTCACGTAAGTTGACGCCGTGTCCCATTCGAACAGATCGCTTTCCTTGACTGGAATCGACTTCCAGTTCGAGTCGCCTTCGAGCACTGAACCGTATTGCGATGCGAAGAAATCCTGCTTGACGGAAGCGCGCACAGCGGCGGAGATTTCTTCGTTCGTCGGCCAGATGTCGCGCAGGTAGACGGGCTTTCCATCCTTACCGTCACCCAGCGAATCCTTCGTTAGATCGACATCCACGCGTCCGGCAATCGCATACGCAACGACCAGCGGCGGCGATGCCAGGTAGTT
>DASXZC010000598.1:0-26043 GCA_036502165.1 Bryobacteraceae bacterium | reverse complement strand
AAGTGCGGAGTCCCAATCTCCCCATCCGCAATCGCCCTGCGCACTCGCGCAAAATTCGGATCGAAGCGCCGATTGAATCCCACCTGCAGTTTCACGCCCGCGCGAATCGCCGCCGTCACCGCGCGGTCAATCTTCGCGAGCGTCAAATCGATCGGCTTCTCACAAAATATGTGCTTCTGCGCGGACGCCGCCTCGACCACCAAGTCCGCATGCGTATCGGTCGACGAGCAAATCAAAACCGCGTCGATCCCAGGATCCTTTAAAATCTCCTGCGCTCCCGCCGCGACTTTCGGAATTCCAAACCGAGCCGCCGCATCCTCCGCCGCGGTACGATTCAAATCCGTAATCGCCGCAATCGTCGCCTTATTGCGCAGCCGGAACGCCAAGGTCTCCGAATGAACCTTCCCGATGCGTCCCGCTCCGATGACGCCTATGTTCAGTTTCTTGCTCACCTCCTCATTTTATATGCGATGATACCCACTTGCCTCGCGATTAGGAGAACACACATGAATCGACCCCTCAGGATTGCCGCCGCCGGAATCGCGGCTCTCTTCTGTCTGCAAATGACCGCCGCTCCGCAGGACGACGCGGCCCTGATCGCCAAAGCGAAGCTCATCCACAGCCACGTCCTCAAGCTCGACACGCACAACGACATCGAGCCCTCGAACTTCACCGAGGACTGCAACTACAAAATGCGCCTGACGACGCAAGTCAACCTTCCGAAAATGGTCGAAGGCGGCATGGACGTCTCATTTATGATCGTCTACGTCGGCCAAGGCCCGCTCACGCCGGAAGGCTATGCGAATGCCTACAAAGAAGCCATCGCGAAGTTCGACGCGATCCATCGCTTCACTGAAAAGATCGCACCCGACAACATGGGCCTCGCCCTCACCCCCGCCGACGTTCTAGCGTTGCACAAGAAGAACCTCCGCATCGCCGTCATCGGAGTCGAGAACGGATACCCAATCGGCACCGACATCAAGAAGGTCAAGGAATTCTACGATCGCGGCGGACGCTACATGTCCCTCGCTCACAACGGCAACAGCCAACTCGCCGACTCGAACACAGGGGAGGTTCAAGGTTACCTCTACAACAACGGACTCTCGCCCCTCGGCCGCGAAGTCATTGCGGAAATGAATCGCCTCGGCATGATGGTCGACCTCTCGCATCCCTCGAAGGGCGCGAACCTCGAAGCCATACGCCTTTCGAAGGCTCCCGTGATTGCCTCGCATTCCGGCGTGCGCGCGCTCGCCGACGTCAGCCGCAACATGGACGACGAGCAACTCCTCGCCCTCAAAAAGAACGGCGGCGTCATTCAAATCGTCGGCTTCGCATCCTACATCAAGCCCGAGTCGAAGGAACGCACCGCCGCCCTGAATAAACTCCGCGACGACTTCGTCGCCGCCATGGGAGCCGGTGCCGGAGCCGGACGCCGCGCCGCCGCCACAGCGGGAGAGCACGCCTGCCCCGTCGAAGATCCGAACGCCGCGACCAAATCAGCAGCCAGCGGACGCGGCGGTATGCGCGGATTCCTCTCCTTCCTCCCACCCGAAAAACGCGACGAGTTCGACAAGCGCATCACCGACATCGACGCCCAGTATCCTCCCGGTCCCCGCGCCAACGTACACGACTTCGTCAACCACATCGACTACGCCGTGAAGCTGATCGGAATCGACCACGTCGGCATCTCCTCCGACTTCGACGGCGGCGGCGGCATCGACGGCTGGAACAGCGCCGCCGAAGCCTTCAACGTCACCCTCGAACTCGTCCGCCGCGGCTACACCGAAGCCCAAATCGGAAAACTGTGGAGCGGAAATCTTCTTCGCGTCTGGGGCGATGTCGACAAGGTCGCGCAGAAGTTACAGAAACAAGAACACTAAGGCCTCAACGGCCCCGGGGGATCCACATTCTGTAACGATTCTTAAAGCAACGACTCGTGTGTCTCGAACGTCCAACGGAACGAGTAGAGCTATACTTGTTAGCGAAGGGCTAGATATTTCCCATATGACACCGTTACGCAGCGTCGCCTTCCTTCTTGTCTCAACTGGCGGCCTTATGGCCCAGGCCCAAGTCCAGCAACAACCAGCCACCACCAAACCGGTTGTTGATAAAGCTGCAGCCTATTATTACTTCACGCTGGCGCATTATTACGCCGAATCTCTTGCCCAGAACGGTAACCGCGGCGACGTCCTCAACCGCGCGATCGAGAACTACAAATTAGCCATCAAAGCTGACCCGACCGCATCCTTTGTCTCTGAGGAACTGTCCGATGTCTATGTCCAGTCCGGACGCATCCGCGAAGCAGTCTCCGACGCCGAGGATGCCCTTAAGGCCAACCCCAACGACCTCGGTTCGCGCCGCATCCTAGCCCGCTTGTACACGCGCCTGATCAGCGACGGCAATCAGAACCGCATCAATGAGGACATGCTCAAGAAGGCGATCGAGCAGTATCAGAAGATCGCGCAAGCCGACCCGACCGACATGGATACCCTCCTCGTCCTCGGCCGTCTTTATAAGGTCTCCGGAAATTCGCCGGACTCTGAAAAGATCTACAAGCAAGCTCTCGCCATCGATCCCAACAATGAGGACGCCCTCACAGGACTCGCCGTCGTCTACTCCGATCTCGGCGACACCAAGCAGGCCGCTGAGATGCTGCGCAAGGCCTCCGACAAGAATCCCACTCCGCGGAATTTGTATCAGCTCGCAGCCGCCTACGAGCAGATGCGCGATTACTCGATGGCCGCCCAGGCCATGCGCCGCGCCGTCGAATTGAATCCACCGAATGTCAGCGAATTCAAGCGCCAACTCGGACGCCTGCAGATCCAGGCTGAGCAACTTGACGACGCTCTCGCGACCTTCCAGAATCTGGTTTCGGAAGAGCCGAACGATGCCGATAGCTGGCTCCGCATTTCGCAGATCTACCGGCAGAAGCACGACTTCGTAAAGGCGCGCGAGGCCGGCACGAAGGCTCGCGCCATCGACGCAACCAACCTCGAAATCAAGCTGAATGACGTCGCCCTCCTCGTTGACGAAGGCAAGACCGATCAGGCAATCGACCTCCTCAAAGGGATGGTTGATCAGACTCCGAAGCGCGGCACCAATCCGAGCGAACGCGCCAATCGGATCCAGCTCCTTGAGCGCCTTGGTGTCCTTTATCGCTCGGTCGACAAGACCGACGAAGCTGTGGATGCCTTCCGCCAAATCGCCGCCGTCGATTCCGACTTGAGCGCGAAGGTCGAAGCGCAGGTCGTGGAGACATACCGTCAAGGCAAGGACTTCGCAAAGGCCGACAAGGAATCGGAATCCGCCATGCAGAAGTATCCGGACGACCGGCTGGTCATCATGACCCGCGCGACGGTCCTCTCTGATATGGGCAAATTCGACCAGGCCATTTCGGTCACCAAGAAGCTGCTCACCGGCAAGGACGATCGCGAGACCTACATTACGCTCGCCCAGCTCTACGAGAAGGCCAAGAAGTTCGACGACATGGCGAAGGCTCTCGACGAAGCCGACAAGCTCAACATCTCGAAGGACGACCAGATCACGACGAACTTCATGCGCGGCTCGATGTACGAGCGCCAGAAGAAATACGACCAGGCCGAAGCTGAATTCCGCAAGGTCCTGGTCGATGATCCCGAGAATGCGTCAGCGTTGAACTACCTCGGCTACATGATGGCCGACCGCAATTCGCGCCTGAACGAAGCCCTCGACCTCATCAACCGCGCCCTCAAAAAAGAACCGGGCAACGGAGCTTACCTCGACAGCCTCGGCTGGGTTTATTACCGCATGAACCGGCTGCAGGAAGCCGAGGACACCCTCCGCACCGCGCTCGACAAGATGATGGCGAAGGATCCAACGGTGCACGACCACTTGGGCGACGTCTACATGAAGGAAGGCAAGCTACGCGAGGCCATCCAGCAATGGGAAGGCTCGATCCACGAGTATGAGAACGGTGCCCCCGCCGACCTCGATCACGCCGAAGTAGCCAAGGTGCAGAAGAAGCTCGAGACCGCCAAAGTCCGCTTGGCTAAAGAGAACGGCAAGCAGAAGAACTAAGCAGACTATCTCGACGTCAGACAGACCCGGTTCAGCACCGTCTCGATCGCCGAGATCAACTCATCCACCCTGGGTGGTTTATTAAGGAAAGCCTTCGCGCCGAGCCGCTGGCAGCGTTCTCGGGAGCCTTTCTGAATATCCGCCGACAGCACAATCGCCGGAGGAGCCGAAGTCCGCTCCGTCATCCGCTCGAGCAACTGAAAACCATCGAGGTCCGGCATGTGCAGGTCGGTCACTACGCACGCGCACGGCCCCGTCTCGATCTTGCTCAGCGCCTCATTGCCATTGCGCGCTTCTTCGACTTGGTACCCGAAGTTCAACAGCGTCTCCCGCAGACGGTTCCGTGTGAACGACGAGCCGTCGACGATCAATATAGTTTCCAAGAGCCTTGATTCCTTTTAAGAGCGAGAGTTTGCCGCTGAACGCCTTATCGGCCTCGGGCTCGAACGTTTTAGGAAAACTCGCTCCCGCTACTCGTACCGCAACGCCTCCGTCGGATTCAACCTCGACGCCCTGTTCGCCGGCAGCATCCCAAATATCAACCCCACCGCCGCAGACACCACAAACGCCGCAATCACCGACTCAGGAGCGATCGGAATCTCGATCCCATCCACAAAATAATTCACCGCCAACGGGATCGCCACGCCGATCGCGATTCCCACCAGTCCGCCGCCAACGCTGATGAGGGTCGCCTCCAGCAAGAACTGCTGCAAAATCGCCCGCCGCGGAGCCCCCAACGACATCCGCAGCCCGATCTCGCGCGTCCGCTCCGTCACCGTCACCAGCATGATGTTCATGATGCCGATCCCCGAAATCGCGAGCGCGATCACCGAGATGATGATCAGCACGATCCGCAGAATAAAGCTGATCTGCTTCGCCGCACTGAGGATCCCGCTCAGATTCTCGACCAGGTACTTCGACCCCGGCCTGTGCCGGCTCTCGAGCAGCACCTTCACCTCGCGCGTCAGCGGAACGACGTCATCAGCCGTCCGCGCCTGCACATACATCGGGTCGATGCGCTCCCGCACCAGAAAAAATCGGATCACCGTGATCGGAATCAGCACCGTCTCCGAGACCAGTTCCGACAATCCAAAACTGTCCGTCTTCTCTTTGAACGTGCCGATGATCGTGAATTGCAGATTCTGGATCTTGATCGTCTCGCCGATCGCCGCCGACTGGCTGCCGTACAAGCGCTGCGCCAGCTTCTCCGTGATCATTGCCACATGCTCGCGATGCGCCACCTCATCCTCGCTCATGAAGCGCCCCGCGAGGCGCACCAGATTCCGCACCATCGGATACTGATCGTCTGAGCCGATCACTTTCAATTCCTGCTCGTTGCCGTTGATGCGGATGCGATCGTAGACCGTCGACACACCTGTCGCCGCACGTATGCGGCTCGCGAACTGCGTACGCACGGCCTCGAGATCAGAGAGTTTGATGAAGTCGGAATCAGATGGCGAAGTGCTGTTGTTCCCCGCCTCATACTGCGCGAAAATCATGTTCGAGCCGATGGCCCGAATCTGATCGAGAATCAACTCCTCGCTCGTCAAAGAAATCGTCACCACCAGAATCACCGATGCGACGCCGATAACTATGCCGAGCCCGGTTAGGAATGTGCGGATCTTATTAGCGGCCAGCGCCTCATAGCTGAACGACAGCGCTTCCTTGAAGGGAAACATCAACCGCCCTTGGCTTGTTTGAGTAGTTCGAGAGCCTTCTCACGCGGCACGTCATCCGGCGTCAGCGGACTCTTCAAGTACCGCTCCAGCAACCCCGCGGCCTCGTCCAGATGCCTCTTCTGTTGGATGTAAAACGCCGCCCGGTCATACATCACCTGCGGACTGTTCGGAGCCAGCTTCCACGCCTGCGCAAACACCTGGTCGGATTCACTCACACGCCCCGTGCGAGCCAGGAACTTCGCCAGATCGAGTACGCGCCCCACCTGCCTCGGCGCCAATTCCATCGCGCGGCGCAAACCCTGCTCGGCGGAGTGGAAATCCTTACGCTTATTCGCCAGTTGCGCCCGCGCAAAGTATCCCTCAGCCTCGTCAGTGCTCGCGATTTGTGGAATCAGTTGCTCAGCGCGCGTCAGCCCGCCGCCCAGAAATCCCGGTGCATCGAGGTAGAACTCGAACAGATCATTGAGTGCTTCTTTATTAGTAGGATCGAGCGCCACCGACTTCTCAAACGCCTGCCGCGTCTTGATCGCCAATCCCGGAGCGAAAAGGAAACTCGCCGTCTCGGCCTGCCGCCCATAAGCACGGCCGAGCCAATGCATATAGACACTATTTTTCGGATCGAGTCCCACAGCCTTCTCGAACATCTCGGCCGCGCGCTTGTTCTCGCCCGCCATAAACTCGGCCTGCCCAAGCAGGCACCAAGCCTCAGCATCCTTATTAGGCGCATGCTTCAGCAGGTCGATAACAGCCTGATAATCAGTTCTTTGGTAGAGAATACGCGCGCGCTCGATGTCGGATGACGAACCCGACGACGCTGCAAACGCAGCGGACGCACAAACAAGCACTAGCAACAGACGAGACATAAGTAAAACTGCGGAGAGCCGGGGAGTTACCTCAATTGTAATACGTACAATCAGGCTTCCGCACCGTTATCTCTTCGACTTTTTAGACGCAACTCAGAGCCATAAGGAGGCAAGAAAATGAGTCTCGTCTGCTGCCGGCGTCAGGCAGCCTCGCCGGAAGAACTACTTACGTCCCTGCGCCAAAGCGCCCTTCTTCTTCCCACATCCCGCATCGTGCTCGAGCGAATTCACCAGCGACACGATAGCGAGGCCGGTGCCCATATTCTGGTTGGTCGATGCCACAATCTGGCTTTCATCCGTCCAGATCGCAACGCCTGACTTCCGCAGTTCACCCTGCACCGATGCCGCGGGAGACTGGAACGAAACTCCCCGGCCCTGCTCGGCCCCCGGCAGCGTCACGACCAACACCGCATCGCTCGTTTCGCTGCTCTCCGCCAACGTAAAGCAGGAGTTCGCACGGCTGATCCGGTCCCGCACTTTATCGATGTTAGGACCCTTCCCCTCGACGTAAATCCGCGAGACTTGCGTCAGTTGATCCTTATTTTCTTTGTCCTGCTTGCTGCCGGCGAACGTCAGCATGGACGTGGATGTGAGCGCGATGAGAGCGATTTTCGACTTCATGGACGGTTTCCCTCTTGCTTGGGCTATCGGATGGCCGCCCATCGCGGGGAATAGTACGAATCTCCTATTTTCGAAACAGAACTGTCATCGGCTTCCCTTCATTACCTTAACTGCGCAGATCGAGAGGATCCCGATCACCACGCCTGAAATGATCCCGACGAGCGTCCCCACTAGAGCCATCATCAATCGCGGATGATCCGGCATCGGCATAGACGCCATCATCTCCGCCTCCTTCGCATGCGACTCCAGATAGCGGTTCACGAACACCAGGTGCGAACCCGTGATCCAGACACAGTTCGCAAGTCCCAGCACGAGGCCGTGCAGGAACGGCCGGTTCCCGGCATGCTTGGCGATCAAGTAGGCGCACGTAATAAAGATGACGAGCCAACAGAACGGCTCAACGCTCGATGGGATGAAGAACACAGTGCCTAGTCCCATCGCAAGACCAAACAAGGAGAGTTGCGCGATCAATTTCCAATTCATGTATTTCCAATTCCCATTTCTGGAACATCCGGGACGTGAATCCCGGCAATTATACATCTTTTTTGAACACTGCCTAACGGAGTTACGAACCGGTCAAACGTTTTTGCGAGGGAGGCGTCCATGATGCATGCGTTTTTCACACATCTTCCTTCCGATCGCGCTCGCCGGATCGCTGATGGCGCAATATCCGGGGTTGACGTTGCCTCCGAGCGGCAACAATCAAAGGGCAATGGTGACTCAATTCATCGGCCCGGTTCGCGTGTCCATCGAGTATTCGAGTCCTTCCGTCCACACGGCCGTCGGCAAGGACAGAAAGGGCGAAATATGGGGCAAACTCGTGCCATATGGCCTCGCGAGTCTCGGCGCCTTCGGCAACGGCAAGCCCGATCCCTGGCGCGCCGGAGCCAACGAAAATACCGTCTTCACCGCCTCGAATGAAGTCATGATCGAAGGCAAACCCCTTCCCGCCGGACGCTATGGACTTCACATGATCCCCGGCGAAGACGAGTGGACCATTATCTTCTCGAAAAACTCCCAATCATGGGGCAGCTTTCAATACGACGCATCCGAGGATGCCTTGCGTGTAACTGTCAAACCCCACAAACATGATTTCCGGGAATATTTAAGTTATGAATTTCCCGTGCGCAAACCCGCCGAGGCCGTCGCCGAACTCCAATGGGAAGAGCTTGCCGTCCCGATGACGATCGCCGTCGCCGATCCAAACGAGATCTACGTCTCGCGCCTGCGCCACGAACTCACCTCGGTGCCGGGCTTCAGTTGGCAAGGCTATCAATCGGCCGCGCAATTCTGCCTCACGGCCAACACGCATCTCGACCAGGGATTGCAATGGGCCGAGCAGTCGATCACGCAGCCCTTCGTCGGCGAGGCGAACTTCACCACGTTGAGCACCAAAGCGCAACTTCTCTCGAAGCTGAACCGTGAGGAGGAGGCCGCCACGATCATGCAGTCCGCGATCAAGCTGCCCACCGCGACATCCCTCATGATCCATCAATATGGACGTCAACTGCTCGCCGCGAAGAAAGTCGACGCCGCGATGACGGTCTTCGAATACAACGCCCAGCGCTTCGGAGACGTGTGGCCCATTCATGTCGGATTGATGCGCGGCTACGCGGCGAAGGGCGACACGCAGAAGGCGCTCGAGCAGGCGAAGCTCGCCTTAGCGCAAGCTCCGGATCCTCTCAACAAGCAGTCCCTCGCGGATAACGTGAAGGCCCTCGAAGCCGGCAAGCAGATCAACTAACGCGAAGCGTCACTCCCCTCGCAAGGCGATCGCCGGATCGACAGCGATCGCCCTGCGCGCGGGAATGTAACTCGCAAAGAGGCACGCCCCCGCCAGCAACACCGTCGCCGCGAAGAACGTCGCCGGATCCCCCGCGCTCACCCCGTACAGCAACGTGTCGAGCACCCGCGTCGACGCCGCCGCGCCCATCAGTCCCGCAAACAATCCGCCCGCCGCCAGTCTCATTCCCTGCCCGGTGATCATTCGCCGCAACTGCACCGGCTCCGCCCCCAGCGCCAACCGCACGCCGATCTCGTGAGTCCGCTGCTCGACCGAGTACGCCATCACGCCATAGACTCCAATCACCGCCAGCACCACCGCGATCAATGCGAACGCACTCAACAGCGACGTTTGAAACCGCGCCCGCGCGATCGACGCGCCGATTCGATCCTCCATCGTGCGGACGTCCGACACCGGCTGATCCTTCTTCACCTCGCGGATGGCAGCTTCCATCGTCGCCGCCATCAACTCCGGCTTGCCTTTGGTGCGCATCACGAACGATCCGAACGCAATCGGCAATTGAGCTTGCGGATAATACACCATCGCCCGCACATCGCCATCGAGCGAGAGATGCTTCGTATCGGCCACCACTCCGATAATCCGCCCAGGCTTGTCGTTACCCATGCGGACGACGAGGCTCTGCCCCAGCGGATCTCCGTCCCCAAACATCTGCTTCGCCAACGCCTCATTCACGACGAACGTCCGCGGCGCATCCGCGCGATTATCCGCCGCCGTGAACAGACGTCCGCGCAACAACGGAATCCGCATCGTTTCGAAGTACGCCGGATGCACGATCCGCACATCCGCGCCCGCCTCCTGTCCATGCGCGACGGGCGGACGCCCCACCACTGAGAAGTCCGTCGCCGCGCCGAGCCCCGTGAATGGCAGGAACGTGATGAAGCTCGCACTTTCGACACCCGGCTCCGCGCGCAGCCGTTCAACCGTCTGATCGACGATCGACGCCAGCCGATCCTGATTCGCCGGACTGTTCGCGATCACCGGCACAAAATCGTTATCCGCCAGCGGACCCACGACATTCACCGTCCCCGTCAACAAATTGTGCGGATCGAATCCCACCGGCACTTTGTTCAGTCGATACAAGCTCCCGATCAACAACGCCGCGCCCGTCAGCAGTACGAACGCAAGGCCAACCTGCGCTACGACAAAGACACCGCGCAGCCGTTCTCCGCGAATTGACGTCATCGCCCCGCGGCCGCCTTCTTTCAAACTCGCGCTCAAATTCAACCGTCCCGCCGCGATCGCCGGAGCCAATCCAAACAGCGCTCCCGTCAAAAAACTCGCGAACAACGTGAAGCCCGCAACCGCGAGATTGAGCCCCGCCGTATGCAGCCGCGCGACGTCCTGAGGACCATAAACACTGATGAATCGGATCGCCGCATACGCACCGCCGCATCCGAGTGCGCCGCCGATCAGCGCCAGCATCGTACTCTCGACCAGCAGCAGCCGCACGATCCTCTGCGTCGTGGCCCCCAGAGTCGCCCGCAGCGCCATCTCTCGCTCGCGGACCACCGTCCTCGCCAGCATCAGGTTCGCAACGTTCGAGCACGCGATCAGCAGCACCAGTCCGACCGACGCCATCAGCACCCACAACGCCGTGCTCTCGCCGCCTTCGAAATGATCAGCCAACGGCTCGATTCCCACGCCCCAATCTTTGTTGAATGCCGGATACTCCGCCTCGAGCTGCAGCGCCACCGCGCTCATATCTTTCCTTGCCTGATCGAGCGTCATCCCCGGCTTCACCCGCGCCACCACTCGCAGAAATCGTCCCGCCTTCACTCGCCAATCCTGATTTCCAAACTGCGTAGGAGTCAACACATCGAGCGGCTTTCCGAGCCACGGGAACCCCGCCGGAAGCACGCCGACAATCGTTCGCGGCTCGCCATCGAACAGCATCGTCTGTCCAATTGCATCGCCACTCGCCGCGAACCGTTCGATCCAAAACGCATGACTCAGAATCGCGACCTTCGGCCCGCCCTTCCGCGTCTCTTCTTCCGTGAAGTTGCGCCCGACCAGCGGCTGCACACCCAGTAAGGGCAGGAACCGGTCGTTCACTCCAATCCCCTTCAACACCGCCGGAGCCCCTTTGCCCGACACGTTCCACACCTGATCGAGGATCGGACTCATATCCGCAAAAACGTGATTGCGCGCCTTCCAGTCGAGGTAGTTCGCGAGCGCGACAGAATTGTTGTGCAACCCGCGCCGGTATTGGTTTTCCCACACCATCACGAGCTGCTGCGGATCGTGATAATCAATCGGCTTCAGGATCACCGCGTCAATCAAACTGAAGACCGTCGTGCATCCGCCGATCCCAATCGCAAGCGTCGCAATCGCCACCACCGTAAACACCGGACTCTTCCGCATCGCCCGCCAGGCGTGCCGTACATCGGCAGGAACGCCCTGCCAGAAACGCGCCGCAGGCCGATGCCTCGCGGGCTGCGCGACTTCGATCTCCGACGCCAATTCGCGAAAGTCCGGCATGTGTCCCTCGGCGATTCGCTCCGCATCTCGAACGCTGTTGCCGGCCGCGATCGCCTCCTGATACGCCTGCTCGAGTTGCGCAGAAAGCTCCTCGATGATCTCGATCTCGCGCTCCGGCAGCACTCGCAGCGCACGCAAATTCGCCCGTATGTATTGTTTCCAGTCGCGCATCTCATTCCCCTCGCAACGCCGTCGCCGGATCGACTGCAATGGCGCGCCGCGCCGGAATATAACTGGCCAACAAACACGCGGCCGCGAGCACAAGCATTGCCGCGAAGAACGTCACCGGATCCCCTGGCGTAATCCCGAACAGCAGCGTATGCAGCACGCGCGTCGATGCCGCCGCCGCAATCACGCCCGCCACCAATCCCGCTGCGGCGAGCCGCATCCCCTGCCCCGTGATCCACCGCTTCAACTGCTGCGGCTCCGCTCCCAGCGCCAGTCGCACGCCGATTTCATGCGTCCGCTGCTCGACCGTATACGCGATCACTCCGTACACTCCGATCACCGCCAGCACCACCGCGATCAATGCGAACGCGCTCAGCAGCGATGTCTGGAACCGTGCCCGCGCAATCGACTGCCCGATCAATTCATCCATCGTGCGGACGTCCGAAATCGGCTGATCCTTCCGCACCTCATGAATTGCTGCCTCCATCGCGGACGCCATCAGTTCAGGCTTGCCGTTCGTCCTTACAACGAACGACCCAAATGGAATCGGCAACTGCGCCTGCACGTAATACACCATGGGCCGCACCGCGCCCTCGAGCGACATGTGCTTGGTATCGCCAACGACGCCGATAATCTGCCCCGGCGTCGAGTCGCCCATTTGGACCACCAGGCTCTGCCCCAGCGGATCCGTTCCGTTGTCGAATATCTGCCGCACCAGTGCCTCATTCACGATGAAGCCGCGCGGAACCTTCGCCGTATTGTCCCCATCGGTAAAGAGCCGGCCGCGAACCAACGGAATCCGCATCGTATTGAAGTACCCGGGCGCAACCACTCGCACATCCGTCACGGGATCCTGACCCGGTCCGTTGGGCGGCCGCCCCACCACGGTAAAGCCCGTCGCCGCTCCCAATCCCGTGAAAGGAAGAAAAGTGATGAAGCTCGCGTCTTCGACTCCTGGCAACGCGCGCAAACGCTCTATCATCTGCTGGCAGAGAATCGCGAGCGTCGGCTGCTTGCTGTTGCTCGCGGAGTCGTTCGGCGCCAATCCTCCGCTGATCGAAACGGCTCCCGTCAGCACATTGTTCGGATCGAATCCCACCGGAACTTTGTTCAGCCTGTAGAGGCTCCCGATCAATAACGACGCACCCGTCAGCAGCACGAACGCAAGCCCGACCTGCGCGATCACAAAGATGCCACGCAGCCGCTCGCCGCGCACCGAATTCATCACACCTCGCGCCCCATCTTTCAAACACGCACTCAAATTCAAGTGTCCCGCCGCGACAGCCGGAGCCAGTCCAAACAACGCGCCCGTGAGGAAGCTCGCAACCAGCGCGAACAAAGCAACCAGCAAGTTGAGCCCCGCCGAGCCCAGCCGCGCAACATCCTGCGGACCATAAGCGCCAATCAGCCGGATTGTCGCGTACGCCCCCGCGCATCCCAACACTCCGCCGATCAGTGCGAGCACCGTGCTCTCGACCAATAACAATCGGATGATCCGCTGCGTCGTCGCGCCCAATGCCGCGCGCAGCGCCATCTCACGCTCGCGGACCACCGTGCGTGCCAGCATCAGATTCGCAACGTTCGAGCACGCGATCAGCAGCACCAGTCCAACCGCCGCCATCAGCACCCACAGCGCCGTCTCCTCACCACCCGCGAAATGCTCCGACAGCGGCTCGATCTCGACGCCCCAATCTTTGTTGAAGCTCGGATACTCACTCTCGAGTTGCAGCGCGATCGCGCTCATGTCCCTCTGCGCCTGCGCCATCGGCACGCCCGCCTTCAGACGCGCAACAACCTTCAGGAAGCGTCCCGCCTTCACGCGCCAATCGCGATTCGCGAATTGCGTAGGCGTCAGCACATCGAGCGGCTTGCCCAGCCAAGGGAACCCCGCCGGAAGCACGCCGATGATCGTGCACGCCTGGCCGTCGAGCATGATCTTCTGGCCAATCGCATCCGCGCTCGCCGAGTACCGTGCAACCCACAGCTCATGGCTCAGAATCGCGACTTTCGGCCCGCCGGCGCGCGTTTCCTCGTCATCGAAATTGCGGCCCAGCAGCGGATGCACACCGAGCAACGGAAGAAATCGTTCATTCGCCGACAGGCCCGTCAGCACCGTCGGATCCCCTTTGCCCGAGAAATTCCAGATCTGATCGAGCACCGGACTCATCTCGCTGAAAACGTGATTGCGCGCCTTCCAATCGAGATAATCCGCCATCGCGACGCTGTTCTTATGGAACCCGCGCCGGTATTGGTTTTCCCACACCATCACCAGTTGCCCCGGATCGCGATACCCAATCGGCCTCAGGATCACCGCTTCGATCAGGCTGAAGATCGCCGTGCATCCGCCGATCCCAATCGCGAGCGTCGCAATCGCCACCGCCGTAAATACAGGACTCTTGCGCATCACCCGCAACGAATGCCTTACATCCGCCGGCATCCCTTGCCACATCCGCGCCGGAGGCCGATGTTGCGCCGGTTGCGCGACTTCGATCTCCCGCGCCAGCACACCAAAATCCGGCAGTTGCGCCTTCGCAACGCGCTCAGCCTCATTCGCATCACTGCCCGCCGCCAGCGCGTCCTGATAAGCCTGTTCGAGCTGCCCCGACAGTTCCTCGGTGATCTCGATCTCCCGCTCCGGCCGTACATGAAGCGATCGCAGATTCTTGCGGACGTAGTCCTTCCAGTCAGGCATGTTTCGAAATCCTCTCTCTAGACCGGCCGGATTTGCGCCACGCGATCGAGCGTCTCGAAGAAGTCGCGCCAGCTCTGCCTCTGCTGCGCCAGCATCTTCTTGCCCGTGGACGTAATTTTGTAGAAGCGCTTACGCCGCTCATTCGGCTTCTCTATCCAACGCCCCTCGACCCAGCCCTTGCCCTCAAGACGGTACAGCAGCGGGTAGAGTGAAGCCACGTGGAACTCCATCTGCCCATCGCTGCGGCTCTCGATCAACTTCGCGAGTTCGTAGCCATGTCTCGAATGTTCCTCGAGTAGCGCGAGCACAACCATCTCGGCGCTGGTCTTCTGTAACGCTTTGGTGTCAACAGGCAGTTCAGCCATATATGGCAATACTACCTATATCGCCGCAGCCTGTCAACTCACGCCACACACAAAAGACGAAGGAGGAAAAAGGAAGGAAGGAACGACCGAGGCTACTGAACAACCAGCCTTTAAACGCGACCGAGGGCGGCACCCCACAAATCAACCCACCCGGGATCTCTCGTTGACGCCATCATGATGCGCATATTGCGCGGCACTTTGTTGCGTGCCAATCCGGACGTGCGCGACCCCGAATCACTGCTGGTGGAACTGATTTGAGCAAGTGCCGCCCTCTTTTGCGAAGGGTGGATTATCCAATCGCCTCCTTTCGGTCTGCGTAGCGGGCCACGCTGGCCGCGCCGTCTTTATTGAACGTCCCGTTCTTATACTTGCAATATGCACCCAAACAACGCGGGTGTCAATAGCTTTCATGTTTAGATTCTTCCGAGCCACCGATAACCCGCGGACGTACCAATAACACCAGCAATCCGCCCGCAATTGCAGTACCGACCAGGTAGATCATCCCGCTCGTATACGAGTGTGTACGGTCACTCAGAAAACCTACTATATGCGGACCCAGGAACCCTCCCAGATTGCCGACGCAGTTGATCAATCCCACCACCGCCGCCGCCGCAGCACCTGACAGAATCGTACTCGGCATCCCCCAGAACGGAGCCATCCTTCCCATGATCCCCATCGTCCCAATCGTGAACCCAATCAGCCCCACCGTGACGTTCGCGGATGCCACCGATAGCGCAAGCCCCGCCCCCGCAATGATCATGCAAACGGCCGTATGCACGCGCCTCTCCTTCGTCCGATCGGAGTTCCAACCCACCCAGATCATCACCGGCCATGCCAACAGAAATGGAATCGCCGATAGCATCGTCACCCCGAACGCGCTGTACCCCGAGGACTTCTGCAGCATCTTCGGTAACCAGAACTGCAAGCCGTAGTTAAAGTTCGTCGATAAAAAATACACGACCGTCAGCAAAAGAACATCGACTCGCGCGAACGCCCGCCACACGTCGCCCTTCCGCTTCGGCGGAAAACTTTGCTTCTCTTTCTCGAGTTCCCCCGTCAACCATTCACGCTCATCATCCGGCAACCACTTCGCATCCTTCGGACGATCCGTCAGATAGTAGAGCGTCACCACGCCGAGGATCACCGCCGGCAATCCTTCCAGCACCAACAGCCACCGCCATCCCGAATAACCCCACCAGTGGATCTTCATGAGGAACCCTGAAATCGGCGACCCCAGCACTTGCGACAGCGGAATCGCCGCGGAGAACATCGCGAGCGCGCGTCCCCGATCCTCTTTGCGGAACCAGTGCGCGAGATACACGATTACGCCCGGAAAGAACCCCGCTTCCGCAACGCCCAGAATGAACCGCGCGCTATAAAATTCCTGCTTCGTGTGGATCAATCCAGTCAGCGCAGCGACCAATCCCCAACTGATCATGATGCGCGAAATCATTCTCCGCGCGCTCCACAATTCGACCAACAGCGTCCCCGGAATCTCGAGCAGCGCATAGCCGAGGAAGAAGATGCCGGATCCCAAACCGAATACCTCGTCCGAGAATCCCAGCTCCTTCGTCATCTGCAAGCCCGCATAGCTCAAGTTGACGCGGTCGAGATACGCAACGATATACAAGAGGAAAAGGAACGGCACCAGCCGCCTCGTAATCCTCCGCCTCGTGCGTTCAGCGATCGGCAGCGCCTCGCCTACTGCCACACGGACTCCCAAACTCCCGTCGCCAATTCGCCCAACGTCTCGCCCGCCATATGCGTCACCGTCGCCGGATCGCCCGAAACAAAATTGACGTAAAACGCAAACGCGACCCGATGCCCATCGCGAGTCGTCATGTACCCCGCGAGCCCCTTGCCCGTTACGATCAACGCCTCGTGCAGCAAGTCCTCAGCAGCATACGTGCCCGTCTTCGCGAACACCTTCCCCGCCGCAGGACTCTTGGTCTGTATGTCCCACAAGGTCCCGTTCACGCCCAACACCGGCAGCCCCGGCGCCAGCCGTTCGAAGAATGTCTGCGCCGAAAGCCATCGCAAGTAGGAACACATAAAATCCGGCGTATACATCGCCGCTCCACCCGCCCCATCCGATTGCATCGCCCCGCTCAAATCAAGTCCGGCCGCCTCGAGCATCTTTCGTTCCTGCCGAAATCCCTCATCGATCGCATCCGCATGCTTGCCGCCGACGATCGCTCCAACCAAGTACGGCGCCGTCGACGCATGCAGATTCTGGCTGACTTTCAACGTGAACTTCGCATCTTCGACAAACGGCGGCGACAAATGCTCAGCGAGCAAACGATCGGATGTATACAGCCCACCCCACTCGACCGCCGGATTCACATCCGTAATCGGACTCTCAAAAACCACACCGGCCTGTTCGAGCGCCTCACGAAAAACGAACCGCGCATATGAAGCCGGATCCGTCATCTTATACACCCGCAACGAAGGCTCCTGCCCCGCAGGCACCGATCCCTCCATCACGATCTGCCGCCCGCCATCCTCGCGCTTCTCATCCGACACCACGCGGACTTCCATCGCGCTCCCCGCCGCCCCCGTCGTCATCCGATTCGTAATCCGCACGAACGCCGTATCCGGTGAAACCCTGATCCGCGGCCTCTCGCCCGCTTGCGCTCCAGGCCCAACGAACATGTCAACGACGTTGTCATTGATCACGATCGGCGACAGCGCCACACCGCTGCCCAATTCCCGATCGCCCGCCGGAAACATGCTGACGTCCACGTACAACTGCCCCGTGACGCGCTTGATCCCCTTCGCCGCCGCATCCTTCGCCATCGCGCGGATCGGCGCTATCGGATCCCCCTCCACCACCGCCGCCCCCGGAGTCGGCCAGTACGCATGATCGACGTTCTGAAACGCGAGCGTCCCGCCCGCCTGCACGCGGCCTGATAAATTCAAATCGCCGCCAGGTTTGACGACAAGATCCCCATGCACCGTGCCGTCTTTCGAAACCTCACCCGTGCGATACAGCGACGTGCGGAACTGATAATCAGCACCAATCAACTTCAGCGCCGATCCCATGGTGACTAGCTTCGTAGTGGATCCCGGAACGAACAACTGCTCGGCATTCAACCTGTACAGCGGACGCCCATCCTCGACCTCGTACACCGCCAGTCCAAATCGCGAATGCTTGAATTGCGGACGCGCCAGCACCTCGCGCACCCGCGTCTCGAACGCCGTTTGTCCAAAGGAAAAGGAAGACAGCAGGAGCCCGGCGCAGGCCGCGCCAGTCCCAAAGTTACGTCGCATAGTACCTGTCAGTGTACTGTACGGCGCTTCATTTCACTTGCGGCAGAATCTCCCGAACCTGCTTCAAATTCTGCTTCGCTTCCGGAGCGAAATCCGCATCCGGACTCAACTGCAGCGCGGTCGACAAACTATCCTGCGCCCTCACCAGATAATCCCGCCGGTTGTCGCGATTGAACAAGTCCATATAAATCGTCCCGAGCATGTTGTAGCTCGTCGCGTCGTTCTTGTCCGCGGCAATCGCCTTCTCGCAGTAATCCCGCGCGCGCAGAAAATTCTTGAGCTCCGTCTCGCATCCGCACAAGCCGAAGAACGCGCTCGACCGCTGTGTCGCGTACACCCGCTTCTGCCCTGCATTCCGGTAGCTCATGCCAAAACCAATCAGAAACACGGGAATCTTCTGATACACCGGCGCCACAAAATCATCGAGCTCCAGGTACTTGTTGTAATCCGGAATCGCATCGGTGTAGCGCTTCTGCATCCGCTTCGCATCCCCGCGAAACAGGAACGCCTGCGAGTTCTTCGCCGACAGCGAGATCGCCTTCGACGCCGCCTCTTCCGATTTGTCGTACGCCTTCGCGAGCAGGAACGCCTCCGCCAAATGCGAGTACGCCTGCGAATTCTTCGGATCCCTCCGCGTCGCCTCGCTCAACTGCCTGATCGCCTCGCTCGTATCGCCCGTCTCGACCAGCAGCGCCCCATATGCGACACGCGCCTCGACATAATCGGGATCGGTATCCACAGCACGCTTGCAGCTTTTGGCCCCCTCGTCAGTCTGCTGCAAAATTTGCTGCGTCAAACACAGCATCAACGCAGCCTCGCTGTAGTTGGCATCTTCCTTGAGCGCGGTCGTAAAGAAATCCTCCGCGCGCTTCAAATCCGCTTCCGATTTCCTGCGCCCGTAAATGTCCAGTCCCTTCTTGTAATCCTCGAGCGCCGACTTCTTCACCGTGCGCTTGTATTGGATCCGCAGCGTCACCGTCGTATCCTGCCCCGGCACCACCAGCACGTCCTTCGACGCCGGATCGTAACCCATTCGGACGCCCTTCACCACGTGCGTCCCGGTCGCGATACCCGGCACCTGCAGCGTCTTTCCCATGCTCGCCGTGCCGACCAGTTTGTCGTCGATATACACTTCCACATCGTCGAGATTCACCTCGACAACGAGCGATCCATTCGCCAGTTGCGGAGCCGTCACCGTAATCAGCTTCTGCCTCCGCTCGGCACTGAATCCCAGCATCATATCCGCGGGAAAATCGCCGCGGTCCGTCGGAGTCTGGTTCCGTCCGCGATGCCGCGCATAATCGCGAACCTCGCGCCGGACGTACTCAATCAGCTCATCCGCCGTCACGATCCCATCCCGCGGATCGACGTCCGCCGCACCCATCCAACCCTGCGTCAGGAAGTACGAGAACAACCCAAATCCACCCGCCAGACTCGGATCCTCATAACTGCTCTCCGACTCCCTGCTCGACGTCAGCGTCAGGAAATTCTCCGGCAGTCCGTGCAGCGCGTTGTATACATTTTCCTGCGTCGTCTCGGCCGTCACTTTGCCGGAATGGCACGCATCCGCCAGCAGCACCTTCCATCCCGCCTTGACCTTGTTGCCCAACATATCGCCGAGCCGCGTCATCGGGTATGCGGTGTGTTCGATGTCCTTGACGTCCACGTCGTAAGGCGCAAGGTACCCGCGCCCATTCGACACGAGCCCATGCCCCGCGAAGAACACGATCACCCGATCCTGCTCCTGCGCGGATGTCACCAGCCACTCCTCGAGCGCCTTGCGTATATTCGCCAGCGTCGCCTGTGGACCGATCAGCTTCTTGACGTTCTCCGGCTCAATGTTGCCGCCCTCTTTGCTGATCACCGTGCGGTACACCGTCTCCGCATCGGACTCTGAAAATTTCAGATTGTCTTCCGGACTCAGGTTCTTGTACTTCGCGACACCGATCACCAGCGCAAACCCGCGCCTGATCTGCACCTTACTCGACAACTCGCTCGCCGACGCCACTCTCCGCACTAAAATGTCGCGCTGGCCCAGCGGATCGGCCACCTGCGCCATCAACGTCCCCGCAAACAATACAGCAATAAAATGTTTCGCAACGAACTTCATTGATGAGCCACCCTGAACTCGTAAACGATCGGAGCCATCTTCGCGCTCGGCGACGTAATCTTCGCGTCCGCGCTCTTTTCGATTTTGATGTTCCGCGCCTTCAGCGCCGAATCCTTCGGAGCCTGCGGACCCGCATGATCATCCAGGCATCCGCCCACTCCGCGCGCCTTCAAACCGCCCTCGCGGCACCGCGGAATCAGCGTGCTCGGGATCTCGCTGCGCGGCATATCGGATGTCGTCGGCAGCGCCGCCAGCGGCTCCGGCGTCACGATCCAATGCGTAATATCGTATCCCGGCGGCCCATCGATCAAATAATTTCCAGACGCGGAAGGCAGCAAATACGACTGCCCCGGCTCGACGCGATTGTTGTTCGCCGTCTCATCATTCGGATACAACTTCTCCGTCGACCCGTCCGACGCCCGGTCGAACACGTACAAATACCCAGGGAAACTGGTCGAAAACCGAAATCGGATCTTATCCTTCTGATCGAGGATCGTCCGCGGATCGACCGCCTTCCACTCCGAACCCTCTTGCCGCTCGAGCGTCACCTGCACGTACACCTTGCCGCCATCGTCGCTCCTCACAAGCGGAGCCACGCTCAACAACGGGATCATTACCAACCACGCGCGCCGTTTCATCACATTACTTCTCGTGCTTCAACTTGATCTCGAAAACGAGCCGGTCGGAAGTCGTCGCCGCCGCATTCACCAGATACGTCGAATAGGGCGCCTCACCTGCCGACGGCTTATTCCCCACCTTCGTCACCTTCAAATCGCGTCCCTGCATCGTCGGAGTAAACGGCTTGATGTCGTTCGCCGCAACCACCGTGTTGCTGTTGCCGTTCGATCCGCGCTTCAGCGAATCGTTCAACTTCATGACGTCCTCGGGCTTGTCCGTCACGACGATCAACAGCCGCTCGATGCCCGGATTCGCATCCATCTCGAAGCAATAATTCTGCGGAACATCCATCAGATTGTACGCCCGCACGATGTTCGAATCCTCCGACGTCTCAGCCGACGGAATCAGCACTTGCCAGTTCCCTGACGACGCCTGGTTGAACACATACAGGAACCCTCCGCGATTCGGCTGGATCCGCACCGCCACGCAATCGCCCTGATGAAACACGGTCTCCGGATCGACGTTGGTCCTGGTATCCGACTTCGCATCGACTTTCAAAAGGTTATAGCGCACGCCCAGATTCGACACCGGCTTGATCGCCGCGCCGTTGCTGGCGAGCGCCGTTGTCGCGGCCGCGCGTAGCGCATCCTGGATCCTCTCGATCTGCTGGGCCTTCGAGGGCTCGGGCGCAGTCGCCTTCGCCGTCACCGCCGGCTTCGGCTTCGGAGGCGCCGGCTTTGAAGCCACCGTCGTCGCCTTGAACACCACCTCCGGCGCGTTGTCCTGATAGTACAAACGCCGTGCCGCCAGCGCGTCCGAGTCCGCCGCGGACGCCACCATCGAAACCATCACCAATGGAACAAGAATTCCTGCCACTCTCATCAGCCAGCCTCCCGAGGATCGTTTTATGCCTTCGATCACCATCTTACGCCCTCAAAGAATCTACGCGTAATCGTGATCGAAACAGGCTCACCCGTTTGCGAATTACTTCTCGTGCCGGAGCTTGATGTCGAGCACCAGCCGGTCCGCCGTCGTCGCCGCCGCATTCACCAGGTACGTCGAAAACGGAGCCTCGCCCGCCGCCGGCTTGCTTCCCACATGCGTAATCCGCAAGTCCCGCTGCTTCAGCAGACCGCTCGATGCGATCTCCTGATCCGGATTCTTCAACCCCTCATTCAGCTTGAGGACGTCCTCCGGTTTGTCGGTGACCACGATCAGCAGCCGCTCAATCCCCGGACGATCGTACATCTGGAAACAGTCGACATCAGGAACCTCGAGCAGCCCGTAAGCATTCACGAAACTCGCATCGTTCACCGACTCCGCCGACGGAATGAGAGTGTGCCATTTCCCCGACGAACCCTCGTTGAACACATACAGGAACCCACCGCGATTCGGCTGTATCCGCACCGCGACGCAGTCCTTCTCGTGGAACACCGTATCCGGCGATACTTCCGTGCGCGTCTTGGTTGCGACATCGACTTTCAACACGTTATACCGGACTCCCAGATTCGCGACCGGCCTGAGCGTGAACGCACTCACCGCCGACGTCCGCAGCGCCTGCTGCACCTTCTCGATCTGCTGCGCCCGCGACGTCGATGCAGCCGGCAGTTTCACCGGCACCGGCTTCTTCGCAACGGTGGTCGCCTGGAAGACGACCTCCGGCGAATTGTCCTGATAATAGAGCCGCCGCGCCGCCAACTGATCGGAGTCAGCCGCCATCGCCGCGATCGACGCAACGAGAACAAGAGGAAGAAACTTCATCAGACTAACTTCTCAATCTCCAGTCGACGGCGCCGCCGCAATGCTCTCCGCCCGGTATCCGCCGCGCGACCGGTCATAAAACCAAATCGCTCCAAAGATGAACAACAGCACCACCGGCACCAGCGAAACATAGCGGAACGACATCTGTCCAGCCTGCGCGAGAATCGGCGCCTGCTGCTCCGCCGTCATTTTCGCGAACGCATCCGCTCCGCCCGCGAGCGAGATCTTCGCACTGTCGTAAATCTTTCCCAGCATCGGCAGCACGAAGTACAACGACAGCATGCCCGCCGTTCCCATCAGCCCCATCAGCAGCGCTCCGCCGCGCGGGAACCGTTCCGAAGCCGCCGCCAACATCGTCGGCCACATGTAGCAAACGCCCGTTCCCCAAATGGTCGCCGCCAGCAATCCGGTCACCGGCGAATTGGCCACGCTCAACAGGAACAATCCCATCCCAGCGAGCAACGACGAAATCCACAGCAACCCCGCCGGCGACAACTTATGCACCAGCGGACCCGCGAAGTGCCGCATCACAAACATCAACGCGCTGACGTACACGAGCAGCAAAATCGCCGGCATGTGCACCGTCTGCGACAACGCAAAATTCACCCATTGCCCCGGAGCCAGCTCGCTCGCCGCCGTCAAAAACATCGCGAAAAACCACACCAGGAAAAACGGCTTCGTCACTTCCTTGAACATCACCGATGCCGGCAGCCCCGCCGCGATTCGCTCCGTCGGTGGAAACTTCGATGTCAGGCACAAGATCATCGTCACCGCCGCCGGCAACAACACGATGGCCATCTTTCCCTGCCATCCGATGTTCATTTTCCCGACCGCGATCCCAACCAGCCCGCCAATAATGATCCCGCCCGGCCACCACGCATGCAGCGTATTCAGCCGTCCCGTTTTCTCTTCCGGATACAACGTCACAATCAGCGGATTGATGACCGTCTCGACCAAGCCCCATCCGATGCCGATGATCAGCATCCCGATCCACACCACGTCCTGCACAGTGTTGCCCGTAGCGATCGAACCCGCGTACATCACGACCAGCGTCCCGATAAAGAACAGGGCCGACGACAGCGACAGCAGGTTCCCCATCCCCAGATAATCCAACATCGGACTCCCGATCGCGATCGTGATCGCATACCCGAGTCCGGGAATCCCAATCGCCGCGCCCATCAACTCCGCCGAGTTGTTGAAGAACACGGTCTGCAAGTCATCCTGGATACTTCCTCTGATCGCGAAACTGATGCCTGCTGTCGCCAGGGCCAGCAAGCTTACAAGGAACAGTCTGCTCTTGTTGTATTTCATGTACGTCTGTGTCCGTCTCCTCAGGAAAGCGAATGTGTAACTATCTTTTATACCCGATCATGCGCAGGAAGTGGTGGCGGTGTTGCGCGTCCGCCTCCGTCTCGACGCCTTTCGGAGACGATCCGTCGACCACTCCGAGGATCCCCCGGCCCTGCGCAGTCTCCGCCACGATCACTTCCACCGGATTCGCAGTCGCACAAAAAATGTTGCAAACTTCCGGAGTCTCCTGGATCCGTTTCAGCACGTTGATCGGGAACCCGCCCTTCATCACGACGACGAACGCATGCCCCGCCGCGAGCGCCGTTGCGTTCCGAATCGCAGCCGCTTTCAAGTCGTCGTCATTGCCGTCCGCCCGTGTCAAACAAGGCCCCGACGCCTCATTGAACGCGACGCCGAACTTCATATGCGGAGCCCCGTTGACGATCGCCTCGTAGATGTCCTCAACGGTCTTGATGAAATGACTCTGCCCGACGATGATGTTCGAATCGGCGGGGATTTCGAGCGCAACGGTCTTCAGTTCCATGGTGGGATGTCCCCATCATGATACCTTTCATGGCTTCAAACTGACCAGCGTCTGCGTCAACGCCACATCCGTCGTCGCAGGATTGCTTCCCGTCACGAACGTCCCCAAATTGAACGTATGTCCAGGATTCAAAGCGTACACATTCATCAACGCCGCCGGCATCACTCCCGCCGACCCCAGCGCCCTCGATGCCTCGACCAACAACATCGGACCCACCACGCGATCCGACATCCCGCCGTACACGGAACTGACTCGCGAATTGAACGTATCCGTCAACTGCGACGCGAAGTTCGCAAGCGTCGTAATGGCCTTCGTCGGAGTCTTTGCTAACGCAGGCAGCGCCGCCGCGATCGACTTCAACGCATCTGTCGCCCCGCCGACGATCTGCGCCTCCGTAAACAAGAGCGACTGCAACAACCGGTCGCCCGTTGAGTTCAACGCGAGTTGGATCAAGCTGCTCGCCGCCGTAGGAACGAACGAGCCCGCATTCGAATTACCCGCCTCGACGAGCAATCCGTGAATCGTGGTCAACTGCGACGACAGCGCGCCCACCGTCAATGAACAGCCCGCAACGGCCTGCCGCAGATCATGATCCGGCCAGTTCCAATACACGTCTTGATCTGTGTTCAACGTTATTGACGGATCGTCGAAGTTCATCGAAGTCGACACCGGCATCGCCGCCCAAACGAGCAGAGCCGCAATCGATTCGTTGAACTGATATTGGTCCAAATCCTGGAAGTAAAGCGTCGGGAGCACCGCCTTCCACGCCGTCTGCAGCGCCCGTGAAAGCGTCATCTGATCCGCCTTCAACAAGCTTCCGCTCCGCGGCTCGAACCATCCCGTCAGCACCGACGACTGCATCGACAACTGCGTCGAAACCGCTACGTCGCCCAGGAAATTGCTCTTGCTGTGCGTCGCCGCCGTCAGCGCGTTGTCCAAATCCGTATAAAACGTCCGGATCGACGAATCGCCACCACTGAACAACCCCTGCAGATATTGATGAATGAATCCGGATGTCCGCGCCTCGAGATCCGCCGGCCGCATCTGCGCCTTCACCTGCCTCATCTCATACGCAATCGATCCATCAGACGCCAACGCCGGCGGCTTCCCTGTCGTGATCTGCAACGACGCCAGCACCGACAACTGGCTCGCCGCGCGATTCGCATTGGTCACACTGTCCTTCGCGTTCACCTGATACAGCAGCAGGCGCCCGCCCTGCTCTTCCGCCGTCAACGTCACCATCGCATCATTGACATGTGTCGTCGAGAAATCGAAGAACGGCATGTTCAAATCGACCGACCCCTGCCGATTGATATCGTGCGAGAGCGTCGCCATATTCAGCGTCACGCCCGCCGTATCGGTTGTGAGCAGATTGTCGAGTTGGCTATCGGCCACCACCTGCTCGTAGAGCGCCGCGGCCGCATGATTCGACAGATCGAACGTCACATCGAGCAGCGCCATCGTACTCGCCGTGCTCTGGTATGTCGCCGCGAACGTCACGTTATACTGCTTCGTCAACGCCTGCACGGCCGTCGCATAATATCCGCTCACTTTCGTCTCGAGCGTCGAGATCGCCTTCTGTATATCCTTCAAATCGTCGAGCCCGATCGTCTTATCGAGGAAATTCGCCAACCGATTCTGCAGCCATTGATCGATCTTATTGAAGTCTGCATCGCTGACGGCCTTGCGAATCTGATCCAAATCCAGCTTTTGATCAATGAATG
>DASXZC010000597.1:0-3580 GCA_036502165.1 Bryobacteraceae bacterium | reverse complement strand
CCATGCAGCAGGACGACGTCAACATCTGGGGCGACGGCTCCACCTTCAAGGGCAATGACATCGAGCGATTCTATCGCTACGGCCTCATCGTCAATCCTGATTTGCAAATCTACAAGCCCTGGCTCGACCAGCAGTTCATCGACGAACTCGGCGGACGTAAAGAAATGTCCGAGCTGCTCGAAAAAGCGGGCCTGAAGTTCCGCATGAGCAAGGAGAAAGCGTACTCCACAGACTCGAACATCTGGGGCGCCACCCACGAAGCGAAGGATCTCGAGTTCCTCAAGAACGGCATCCGCATCGTCGAGCCGATCATGGGTGTTGCATCGTGGCGTTCCGATGTCGCGGTCGAGCCTGAAGAGATTCGCGTACGGTTCCATGAAGGACATCCGGTCGAGCTCAACGGCCGCACGTTCGCCTCCGATGTCGACCTCGTCCTCGAAGCGAATGCGATCGGCGGACGTCACGGATTGGGCGTCTCCGATCAGATCGAGAATCGCATCATCGAAGCCAAGAGCCGCGGGATTTATGAAGCTCCCGGAATGGCGCTGCTGTACGCGGCGTATGAGCGGTTGATCTCCGGCATCCACAACGAAGGAACGATCGAGCAGTACCACACCATGGGCCGCCGCCTGGGTCGTTTGCTCTACGAAGGCCGCTGGTTCGATCCGCAAGCGATGATGCTGCGCGAGACGTTGCAGCGCTGGGTAGCGAAGGCCATTACCGGCGAAGTCGCGCTCGAGTTGCGGCGCGGCAACGACTATTCGATCCTCAATACAGAGAGTCCGAATCTGACGTACGCTCCGGAACGTTTGACGATGGAGAAGGGCGAAGGAGCATTTACTCCGCAGGACCGGATTGGACAGTTGACGATGCGCAATCTCGACATCACCGACAGCCGCGCCAAGCTGTTCATCTACGCCAATGCCGGACTCCTTTCGGCGGAGGCGTTGAAGGAATTGAAGCTGCTCGAAGGAGACACGAAATAGCGTGGCCGCGCGGACCATTCCGATCGCTTGCGCCTTAGCGGGCGCCCTCCTCTGCGGATGCGGAAGCTCCCCCAAATCCGCCGCGCCGCCGCCCGCATCCGCCGCCGCGCCGCCGAAGATCGCGATGTTCTATCTGAGTCCGAACGTCATCGAAATCGGCACGACTTCGCAGCTCTGCTACTCGGTCGAGAACACAACTAAGGTCGAGCTCGATCCGCCCGTCGATCGCGTATGGCCCGCGCTCAGCCACTGCGTCGAAGTAAAGCCGATCCAGCCCACGACCTATACCTTGACTGCTTCGAACGATGCAGGAGTGAAAGTGAAAGCGACCGTCGAAGCGAAAGTCGTGCCGGCGCAAGTGAAGCACTCGGGTGTCAAAATCGTCAATGTTTCCGCGCCTACCGCGCCGATCCAGGCCGGTCAAGGATTCCAGTTCTGCATACACGCGATCAACGCCAAGACCTGGAACTTGTCGGCGGGGCAGTGGTTCAATCCGCCCGACGCATCGGGTGGATGCGCCATCGACCATCCGCGTAAGACGACGGTCTACACGATTACGGCCATCGGAGCCGGCGGCCAATCCGACACCGCGCGCGTTACGGCGACGGTGCAATAACGGATGCGATTCGCGGCCCGCTGGCTGAACTATTCTGCCGCGATGGCCCTGTTCGCGCTCGCCGTCTACCGCGCCGCTACGCTCTCCTTCACGGTCGACGAGGCGACCACTTACGTCACCTATGTCGTCCACGGATGGACAGGAATCTTCCACGGTCCGTTCGATGCCAACAATCACATCCTCTATTCGATCCTCGAGAAGTTCACACGGCAGTGGTTCGGGCCATCGGAATTCAGCCTGCGCCTGCCTGCTCTCGCGGGCGCGGCGTTGTTCCTTTGGTCAGTCGCGCGGCTGTGCGCGATGCTCATCCCGGGCCTGTGGTTCTCACTGCTCGGATTTCTGCTGGTCACAGCGAATCCGATCACGCTCGATTTCATGGCTGCAGCCCGCGGCTACGGTCTCGCTCTCGGCTTGCTCGCCTTCGCCCTGCTCATGTGGATCGAATGGCTCGAGGATGAACGCGGATTCCGCATCGCACTCGCCAGTATCGCGCTCGGGTTGTCAGTATCGGCGAATCTGATGTTCGCCTTCGCCTCGATCGCGCTGTTCTCAGCGGGCTGTCTGTTCCTGATCCGCCGCCAACGATTCAAGCTGATTCCCGCAGCCGTCGTGCCGGCGATCGTCATCCCGCTCGCCCTCTGGTGGGCGCCGTTTCAGGACTACTCTCCCGACGCCTTTTACTTCGGCACGCCGACGATCTATGCCTCGACTGAGTCGATGGAACTCGCCGTGTTCGATCACGACTTCACACGCGGCGACCCATTCGAAAACTGGTCCACTCTGTTCTTCCTGCGATGGTGGATTCTTCCTTACCTCGTGCCCCTTCTCTGGTGCTGCATCGTCTTCTGGATCCGCCGCCGCCTCACTGAAGGCCTCGCTCTCACGACGCTCGTCTTTGGTACGGCTTGCTTTGGAATGTGGCTCGCGCACGTCTGGCTCAAGGTCCTCTATCCGGAGGAACGCACCGGCCTCTCGTTCATCTTTTTCTTCCTGCTCACCTGGACCGCCGCGATCGGCGTATGGTGGCAGACGAATCGCGTGACCCGTTGGACGCTCGCATTCCCGAGCCTGCTGCTGGCGCTCGTTTTCCTCGCTCAATTCGCCGGCCAATTCGACCCGCGTTACTTCGGAGCGTGGCGCGTGAATTGGAAGATGCACCAGATCATGAGCGATCTGCGCGCACGCGAAGGCCCCGGCGAACACAAGCTCCGCACGCACTGGATCTATCAGTCGACCGCTGAATATTATCGCCTCCGGTGGAAGATGGCGTTCGATCCGATCGTGCGTGAGCCCGACAAGTTCGACCTCGTCAACGCCGACTATTTCCTCATTCCCATTCCTACTCGCGAACAGGCAGCGGCGACCGGCCTGCACATCCTCTATCGCGACGAAGTGACCGGCACGACCTTGCTCGAAAAGTAGCAGCGATATAATTGAGTTCGAGGTTCATTCGTGCCAACAGAAGAGATGTATTCGAAGCAATTGAAGATCGCAACTCCTCCGAAGTTCGCCTCGCTCGAAGAGGAGCGTCTGCATCGCAAACAACGTCTCGCCGGCGCTCTGCGCCTCTTCGGAGCCTTCGGATTCAGCGAAGGCGTCGCCGGCCACATCACGGCGCGCGACCCGATTCTCACCGATCATTTCTGGGTCAATCCGTTCGGCATGCACTTCAGCCACATCCGCGTTTCCGATCTCCTGCTGGTCAATCATGCAGGCGAAGTTGTCGAGGGCGAATACCACGTCAACCGCGCCGCCTTCGCGATCCACTCGCAAGTGCACGCCGCGCGACCCGATGTCGTTGCCGCGGCTCACTCGCATTCCGTATACGGCAAGACGTGGTCATCGCTCGGACGCCTGCTCGATCCGATCACGCAGGATTCCTGCATCTTCTATGACGACCACAGCCTGTTCGACGACTACACGGGCGTCGTCTACGACACCGATGAAGGCAAGCGGATCGGCGTCGCACTCGGCGACA